>NZ_JARJLT010000172.1 GCF_029335315.1 Pseudomonas citronellolis | reverse complement strand
CTTCAGCAAGATGGTCCACAACGGCATCGAGTACGGCATGATGCAGGCCTTCGCCGAGGGCTTCGCCATCCTGCGCCACAAGGAAGAATTCGACCTCGACCTGGAGCAGGTCGCGCAGATCTGGCGGCACGGCAGCGTGGTGCGCTCCTGGCTGCTCGACCTCACCGCCAAGGCCCTGGCCGAACACCCCGGCATGCGCGACATCGCCCCTTACGTCGCGGATTCCGGCGAGGGCCGCTGGACGGTGGACGAAGCCATCGCCCTCGGCGTGCCGGCGCCGGTCATCACCCATTCGCTGATCGCCCGGCTGCGCTCGCGCGACGCCGAATCCTTCGCCGACCGCCTGCTGGCCGCCATGCGCAACCAGTTCGGCGGCCACGAAATGAAGAAGCAGTAGGGCGCCGCCAGTCGCTTTCGCCGAACCGCCGCGCACCGTCGCCAGTCCCAGCCTGTACAGCCCGCCGCCACCGCCCCACCGGGGCGGGCGCGGGCGCCAGCCGGGAGAACGCGCATGGTTACCCACTACAAGGTCAAGGGGCATCTCGCCTGCGGCCACCACGGCAAGCACCTGGTCTCCACCACCGAACTGAATCGGGTGAAATGCCGCAGCTGCCGCAACACCGACGTCTACAAGGAGGCCCGCCGCGACGCCCGCAACGCCGCGCGCCGGGCCGCCCGCCGCGAGCGCGCCCAACGCGAAAGCGCCCTCGACTGGCGCGGCGCCTGGGAACACCGGCTGGCCACGCTGCCCGGCCAGCAGCGCCTGCCGCGCGGCTTCGGCGAACAAGGCTACGTCTGAGGGCGTGGCGGGGCCGGCGCCACGGCGGGGCGCCGGCCACAGACCGGGGCGTGACGCTCCACATGGCAGGCATTGTGCTTTATCGTGCGCCATCCCTGACGGATCGAGCGTCGTTCCAGCATGAAACTGCATCAACTGCAGGCCCTGCTCGCCATCAGTGAAAGCGGCAGCCTCCAGGAGGCCGCGCGCCTGCTGCAGGTCAGCCAGCCGTCGCTGTCGAAAGTGGTCAAGGACCTCGAAGAAGAGCTGGGCGCGCCGCTGCTGGTGCGTTCCAATCGCGGCGTGACGGTCACCGACTACGGCCAGCGCCTGGTGCGCTCGGCGCGCCGGGTGACCGAAGAGGTGCGCCGCGCCCGCGAGGAAATCGACATCCTCAAGGGCGACATGCAGGGCCGCGTGGCCATCGGCGTGTCGCCGGTCACACCCAACCGCCCATTCGCCCAGGGCATCACCCGCTACCGCGAAAGCCACCCGAACGTGCAGCTGCAGATCTTCGAACTGCGCTCGGTGCAGCTTTTCGACGGCCTGAAGGAAGGCCAGCTCGACCTGGTGCTGACCACCCAGCCGCGCGGCGAGGAAGCCGACGACCACCTGTGGCGCGAGCTGGCGCCGCAGCCCACCACCCTGGCCGTGCGCAAGGGCCACCCGCTGAGCGAAACGACCTCGCTGCATGAGCTGCTGGAGCAGGAATGGCTGCTCTCCGACCCTCTGGAGGTGGCCCTCGCCGGGCAACTCTTCCGCGAGCAGGGCGTGTCGCCGCCACGCCGCGTCACCGAGTGCGCCTCGGCGGTGCTGTACATGGAGCTGGCGGCCAGCACCGACGCCGTGAGCTACTGGTCCGAGCGCATGTTCGAACTGCCGATAGTGGCCGCCAGCCTCACGCCGCTGAAAATCGCCGAACCGATGCCGACGTCGAGCATCTCCCTGGTCTCGCGCCCACGCGAACTCATGTCCCTGGAAGCCGCGACCCTGGCCGAAGAACTGGCCCGCGCCTTCGACGCCTGAACCGCCAACGAAAAAGGCCGGCGTCCCTCGCGGGGCTGCCGGCCTTTTCAGTTGCTGAGGACGAAAAGCTGTCAGGCGCCGCGCTTGCTGGCCTCGATCCGCTCTTGCGCCAGCTCGTACAGCTGCCGCGCCTCGCCAATCAACGGCGCCAGCGCCGAGGCCACCCGCGCGGTCTCGTGCACCAGCACGCTGCGCGTCTCGTGCAGCTCCAGAATCCGCAGCAGGTCGTCCAGCGCGGTCTGGCGGCGCAGAGCGAGCTCGTAGAGGTGCTCGGCGGGGGCGGCGAGGTCCACGAACAGCACATCGTTGTAGGGCTGGGCGTCCAGTGGGACCAGTTGGCGATCAGTCATGGCGCACCTCCAGGCTGGAGGGAGTGGGGCGGGGGAACGACAAGGAACGTACTGCGAACAGTGGGGTAAATCGCATATCCGTTACTCCTGGTTCGGAGAAAGGAACCGCGCACCCGGGATTGGGTGGCGGACCGTGCGGGGTCGCAGTACCGGTGCAGTGCGGCAAAACCCGGCCAGGCCGAAGCCTGCCCCGCACGGCCCGCCATGGCTGCACTTTGCAGCAGGCGAGAAAAAAGCGCCTGTGCAAGGTGCAGTGGCGCTTCGTGCACCACACTACAAAGCCGGACTGCGATCCGGACCACGGGATGTGCCCGTGGCAGGACGGAATCTAGCGGCGCGTTTTGTAGGCTCACAAGGGAGAATGCGGGTGGGAAATTTCGGGTTTGATGAAAGGGGATTTGGGCCGGGAGCAGCCCTTCGCCTAAGACTGCTTTCGACCCATAGCTGCCCTTCGCAGAGGGAAGCTACCGGCCAGAAATACACCAATGCAGTTCTCAAAAGGGCAGACCTAAGCCTACCAACGCGCTACGGTTTGGCAATTCTTAGCTCGCAGCTACGGGAGGTCAGCCTTCGGCTTTTGCCAACGAAATTGCTTCGCGAATGTCGCTTTCCTTGAAGCCAATCTTGTCGACCCACTTGCGGAAAAGGCCTGGGGCCTTGGCAACGAGATTGTTAGCCTTGGGTATCACCACCATCTCAGCGCGGCGCTCCATTCCCTGAACGATGGCCTGCACGACCTCCTCCTTCGAGACCATCCTCCAGATGCCCCCTTTGTTGCCGCCCCAAACCTTCATCCCTGCCGGATTGGAGAAGACGTTATCCATCATGGGGGTGTGGAAGAAGGTCGGGTGGTAGCTACCTACAGCTACGCTCTGATGGCGCAGCTCGATGCGGATGCTGTCGCACATCGCCCAAACAGCGGCTTTGCTCGCGGTATAGGGCGACTGCAAGGGGGAGTGAACAAACGCAGCCATGGAAGAAGTAGCAGCCAAGTAACCCTTATGAATACGCACATAAGGCAGTGCTGCACGGAAGGTTCGCCAAACACCATTCGCGTTGATGTCCATGACGCGGTCGAAGACCTTGGGGTCGAGTTTTTCCATAGGTGACATGGACTCCACGCCGGCATTCGCAAAGGCAACATCGATCCGTCCGAAGTGCTCTGCTGCCTCAGCCATGGCCAGCTCGATGCTTTCCATATCGCGGACATCCACTCGCCATCCTTTCGCTACACCTGGCCCGCCTAACTGCTCGGCCTGAGCGCGCGCCGCGTCCTCACTCACATCCATCAGTGCTAAACGAGCGCCTTTCCTGACCAGCTCGATTGCCACAGCGCTGCCAAGGCCGCCGGTAGACCCTGTGATAGCCACTACGCGTCCAGTCAAATCGTACTTTGCCATTTCTTGTCCTCAGGCCACTCGGCCTTGATCATTGCTTTGAAGGGCGGGTGCTGAACGCTAGACAGGCACGTTGTGGCGTAGAAATTCGAGCTGCTGGCGATTCACTCGCTCGAAGGCTTCGCCACCGTAAATTTCGAAATGGCCTTCTGAGCAGAGAACCACCTCAGCTTTTTTGGCTTGCCTGGCATAGCGCAGCGTCGGCCCAGAGGGGGCCACGCTATCGCTCTCGCACACGTGAACCAGCAAAGGGCAGTTGATCTCAGCGGCGCTGCGTCCTGGGTAATAGCTGGTGATATCCAGGGCAATTCGTGCAGCGGCTTTGTTGCTATATGCCTTGCCCTCCGGCACGAGAGCGAGGTAGCCAGGCAGAGCATCAGGAGCCGTCATCAAAGCTGCTGCGTTAGCAGGCCCAGCAACATCTACCAGCAACGGAGCCGCGCCGAAGATCGAGCCAATGCGATCAACGACGCCCAAGAGCGTCAGCTTCAAAGCCGTTCTTGTGCTTTGGGCCATTGCAGAAGCGAATCCAGAGGTAAACGGGCATTGGCTCATCACTGCAGCTACACAGCCGTCCTGTGCGCCAACGCGCATGACATGGCCGCCACTGAATGACGTACCCCAAAGAATTACTCGCTTGGCATCCAACTCAGTTCTGGAACGTGCGTAGGAAATAGCAGAGCGCCAGTCCTCCAGTTGCCTGGAGATGCTGAGCAGATTTCTAGGGTTGCCGTCGCTGTCGCCGAAGTGGCGGTAGTCGAAAACAAGGCAGGCATAGCCAGCATTTCTGAATCGCTCAGCGACCATGTCCAGCCGCATATGGCGAATGGCCCCCAAACCGTGAGCCATGACGATGACGGGTAGCGGCTTCTCCCCTGCGGATGGCAGGTACAGCCAAGCTGAGCAACGTGAATTTCCCGAAGCGAAGGAAACATCCAAGCGTGAAGTCATGGGCAGCGAACCTCTTTCGTTTTTTTGATGCTATTCCAATTTTGGAAGTACATCAAATTTTGTTCGGGTATACTGCCGTCCCATGAACATCTCCACTCCAACCCGCACCCAGCGCAAAGCCGAGGCCACTCGCCTTGCGATCATCCATACCGCCGAAGCATTGATTCTGGAGGAAGGGCTTTCTGCCCTGACGCTGGAGGCAGTTGCTGAGCGTGCCGATATCGCCGTGCAGACGATCTACAACCGGGTCGGTGGACGATCTGCCTTGCTCCTAGCCGTGACGGAAAAGGCCATGGAGGAGAACCGGGTATACATGGAAAGGGCCTACGCGGCGGCAGGTACTCCGTTGGAGCGGATTCGGGTTGCTGCTATGGGATACATCCGGTTTGCCAAGGAGCGCCCCAACGAGTTCCGTCTCATGGCCTCTCCTCCCGATACACCGGAGGCTCAGACCCGTATTAGCTCGATGGTGAAGAAACATAACGCTCGACTTGAGGCTGCGCTGCGCGATGGCATAGCCGACGGTTCAATCGATCCAGCCATCGACCCATACCTTGTATCTACCGCGATGTGGGCTGCCATGAATGGCATGCTTAGCCTGGCCTGGCGAGCAGATAGTGCGGCCGTCACGTCGGATGTAATGGATCAGCTTCTAGCTCAATCCATGGAATTGACGTTCAAAGGGTTGACCGCTCATTTGCGGTGAGCCCCGCGATCAAGCGTCCGCTATTGGCCGATTGCTGCCCCTGACGAGACGCAGCTACCGACCCAAAGCGGACTGTGTTGCCGCCATGCATTCCTGAGCATTTCCGATGCGTTCAGTGGAACGCCTACTCGTATATCTTGCCGCAATACAGAAAAGCGGCGAACTGCTGCCAGGGATTGGATGGTGCAATCCCTTGGCTCAAGCCAAAGCCGCTATCTTCAGCCCAGGAGATGGCGCCATCCAGAAAGGCTTCGATTGTGCTGTTTTCCCAGCCATCGTTATTGGCTTTGGTCGCCGCGAGTGCCCGAGCAAAGCTCAGGAAAGTCGCTGAATCTTTGACCTCGTCCAGATGTTCATGAAGTTCCAAAGCGCTCTCCGTAATTAACCCAAGACCGCGCATTGGCGGGTTGGACAGTGTCTCCTAACGAGCGAGCAATGTCCGCTTCTGGCCATTCTTTGCCCATCGAGACCGGCAGAACGCGTACCGAAGCTGCCCCTGGCTGGGCGTGAAAAGGGGACGGCGTGAAAAGGGGACAGATTTATTTTCTCTACTCTAAACAGCTGCTCATGGCCCAGACCGTGTAAAAACGCAGCGGGTGGCGGATAGCTGGTCATTGGATTGCTTTAGCGGTGCTCAGAGGCCCTGCGGACTTGTGGCGTGCCGCTCAGAGTCATTCAACTGACTCGGGCAACTGCGGCTTCCGCAATGCTGTGCGACGTGTTTGGCAGAGCTTTTGTCATTGCCTGACGCAGGCGAATGGCTGCTTTGCTTTGTGTTTGCGGTTGCTAGCGCCTCAATGGCCCGACAGTCCGAACTGGGTCGTACCTCGATGCTCGGGCTATGGGCCAGCTCGGTGATCGACTTAACAATGGCTGCCGGCTCCTTGTAGCTATCCAGGCTGCTGGCGAAGGGCTGGTCGAAAGGGACGGTGGAGTGAGCGTCCCTGGCACCACTCAGGCCAGCAGGTCCTCGTAGAAGGCGCCGTAGGGCTTGGTCGGGTGGGCGATCTGGATTTCCAGGATCCACAGGCCGCCGTTGGGGTGCTCGGCGTAGTCGCCCAGGTCGCCGGCGCGGTAGATGGCGTGGGGGAAGTCGCTGACGCGGTGGCCCTTGATGTCCAGGTTGAGCTTCCAGCCCATGGCCTGCGCCTGCTGGTGGGCGAAGTCGTAGAGTTCGACGCCGCTGCAGCCGGTGTCGCGCCAGCGCGCTTCCACCCGCTCGAAGAGGGTCTTCGCCGCTGCCGCGCAGGCGGCCATCTCGGGGTCGTCGCCGACCACGAAGGTGGCCCCGGCGTCGCCCTCGTGGCCGCGCCAGACCACGCCCATGTCGATGAAGTAGATGTCGTTCGCGCCCAGCACCGGGTCGCCTTCGGAGCGCTGCTTGAAGGTCTTCAGGGTGTTGCCGCCGAAGCGGATCAGCAGCGGGTGCCAGATGCGTTCCATGTCCAGCTCGGCCAGCACCTGCTTGCCGATGGCGGTGGCTTCCTGCTCGCGCATGCCGGGGCGGATCGCGGCGGCGATGGCGTCCACCGCTTCCCAGGTGCGGGCCTGGGCGTACTGCATCGAATCCAGCGCGTAGTTCGCGCCGACGGCTTCCTTGGCGTATGCATCGGTAGTCATGGGGTTCTCGCATCGAAGGGCGGGTTCAGGGTCGGTGTGTAGGGTTCTACATAACGGCTGCGTCGCGCAACCCGTGCGCAGGCCTCGCGCCAGTGCTTGTCGCGAACGGGCAAGCCATGTCGGGCCGAGTTCGGGGGAGCGCGCCCGCATCCTTGGCTAAGCTGGTTTGGCGATGCGCGAAAGGTCGCGCGCCAACGGGCAGCGGGAGGTAGGTATGGGGTCGGTGATTCACAAGGTGAAGGAAGAGCTCGTCAAGGCCCTGCCGCCGACCTTGTTCTTCTTCGTGATCCTGCACATCGTGGCGGCGATACGCGCGCTGATGCTCAAGGGTTCGGGCGTTCCGCTGCCGGTCACCGCGTCGGTGCTGATCGCCTCGCTGGTACTCGGCAAGTCGGTGCTGGTGGCGGACATGCTGCCCTTCATCAACCGCTTCCCGGACAAGCCGCTGATCTGGAACGTCGCCTGGAAGACCCTCATGTACAACCTGGTCGCCTTGTTCGTGCACTACCTGGAGCGGCTGTACGAGTACTGGAAAGAGGCGCCCAACCTCGCCGAAGCGAACGCCATGGTGTGGACGTCGCTGAACTGGCCACGCTTCCTGGCGGTGCAGATCCTGCTGCTGACCCTGATCTTCATGTACTGCGTCATCTCGGAGCTGGCGCGGGTGATCGGGCCTGAGCGCCTGAAGCGGATGTTCTTCGGCCCGCTGCCGCCCAGGGCTGGCTGAGGGCCGCGCTCAGGCGTTCGCGCTCGCCGTGCGCCGCAGGATTACGTGAGTGGCCTTCTCCGACGCCACGGAGTCGACGCATGCGTAGCCCAGCGCGCGCAGGTCCAGCCCGGCGAACAGCGACTCGCCCTGGCCGAGCAGCACCGGCGAGATGGCGAGGTGCAGCTCGTCGATGAGGCCCTCGCGCAGGTACTGGCGGATCGTCTGCGGCCCGCCGCCGATGCGCACGTCCTGGCCGGCGGCGGCCTCGCGTGCGCGGTCGAGCGCTTCGTGAATGCCGCCGGTGACGAAGTGGAAGGTCGTGCCGCCTTCCATCTCCAGGGTGGCGCGGGCGTGGTGGGTGAGGACGAAGACCGGCACCTGGTAGGGCGGGTTGTCGCCCCACCAGCCTTTCCAGTGGTCATCCGGCCAGGCGCCGCGAACGGGCCCGAACATGTTGCGCCCGAGAATCCAGGCGCCGACGTTGCGGAAGCCACGGGCGGCGAAATCGTCGTCGATCCCGGTGCTGCCCTCGTCATTGCCGAACAGCGCCCGCTGGAAGGTGCGGGTCGGGAACAGCCACTGGTGCAGTTCCGTACCGCCAACGCCCAGCGGGTTTTCGAGGCTCTGGCTCGGGCCCGCCGCGTAGCCGTCGAGCGAGAGGGTGAAGCCTTCGACGCGAATCCGGGTCATTGCCTGCCTCCATGTGCCGTGGCCCGGGAGAGTCGTGCGTGCTCCCCGGCCACCTCGCTACCAGGCTAAATCTAGCGGACGTCGCCCCTATCGACCATCAGCGGCGCTGCATCGTCGCCGAGGGAGCAACAGGTCGGCCGCCTCGACATGCTGCGTCATTCATCGCGTCTATTCGGCCAGCGCGAGGCTGACGGTCATTCTTTTCGGGTCTAGCTTATCTAGACCAGTCTATATAGAAAGGAGTCGACACCCATGAGCAGCACATCCCAGGGTCCGCGTCAGCAGCTGGAACAGATCATCGCCGTCACCCCGTTCGCCCGCTTGATGGGCGCCACCGTGCAGGCGTTCGGCGACGGCATCGCCGAGCTGGAGATCGAGGTCAAACCCGAGCTGATGCACCAGCACCACGGCTTCGTCCACGGCGCCATCGTCGGCTTCATGGCGGACAGCGCCTGCGCCTGGGCGGCGGCTTCGCTGGCGGGCGACGTGGTCACCGCGGAGTACAAGCTGAACCTGCTGGCGCCAGCCAGGGGCGAGCGTTTGCGCGCGCAGGGGCGGGTGCTCAAGGCCGGCGGCCGCACGCTGGTGGTGCAGGCCGATGTGTTCGCCATCGAGCAGGGCCGGGAGAAGCATGTGGCCGTGGCGCTGGCGAGCATCGCCAAAGTGGGTGCGGCATGAGCGCGCCGGACGGCTTCAGGCCGCTGCAGCGCAGCAGCCCGCTGCTCGATCTGCTGGGGCCGTTCTATGGCCGCCACGACCTGCAGGGTCGGCTGGTGGTGGCGGTGCGGATCGAGGACAAGCACTGCAATCATGGTGGGACGGCCCACGGCGGCCTGCTCAGCACCCTGGCGGACGTGGGCCTCGGCTATGCCATGGCGTTCTCCCGCGAGCCGCCGCAGCCGATGGTGACGGTGGGGCTGCGCCTGGACTTCTGCGGTAGCGCGCGCCTCGGCGACTGGCTCGAAGTGCACACCGAGATCGACAAGATCGGCCAGCGCATGGCCTTCGCCTCCGCGCGCATACGCAGTGGCGAGCGCCTGGTGGCCAGCGCGAGCGGTGTGTTCCATCTTCCCTGAGGCTCGGGCATCCTTGTCCGCCGCAGTCGTCAATGGAGAGCCACGCTTGCCGAAGAAGTCCAACGCCGCCGAACGCATCGTGCGCGCCACGGCCGCGCTGCTGTCCAGCCGTGGCTACGCCGGCACCGGGCTGAGCGACATCATCGTTCAGGCCAATGCGCCGAAGGGCTCGCTGTACCACTACTTCCCCGGCGGCAAGCCGGAGATAGCGGGTGCGGCGATCGCCTTCGTCGGGCATGAGGTCGGCGTCTTTCTCGACCAGGCCGGTGGCCAGGCGCCCCATGCGCGCAACGCGCTGCGGCGCATCACGGCGACCTTGCGTGGCTGGCTGGAGCGTTCGCAGTTCAACGAGGCCTGCCCGGTGTTCGCCACCACCCTGAGCATCGATGCCGAGCTGGCGCCGGTGCACGCGACCTGCCGCCAGGCCTTGCAGGCCTGGCACGCGAGCATCGAAGGCGCGCTGCTGGCCGATGGGCTGGAAAAGCGACCCGCCGCGTCCCGCGCCTGGCTGATTCTCGCGGCGCTGGAAGGCGCCGTCGGCATCGCCCGCGCCGAGCGCTCGTTCGACGCGCTGGACGCCGTGGAGCACGAGCTCGGGGCGCTGCTGCCGGCGTAGGCGCGCGCTCCGCCTTCAGAACCGCGCGAAGCGTTGCCGGTAGGCGGCCGGGGTCAGCTCGGTCAGCTCCTTGAACATCCGCCGCAGGTTGGAGTCGCTGCTGAAGCCCAGCTCGTCGCTGATGGACTTGATCGGCGCTGAAGTGAGGGTCAGGCGCTCGCTCACCTGGCTCAGTTTGATCCGCCGCGCGTAGGCGGCCACGGCCGTTCCGGTCTCGGCGCGGACCTTGCGCGCGAGGGTGCGCTCGGACAGGCCCAGCGCCTCGGCAAGCCTCTGCACGGTGACCTGCTCGGCCGGCAGCTTCTGCACCAGGCCGTGCAGCCGGCGCAGCAGCTCGCTGGGCTGCTCGATCAGGCTGAGGGCCTGGAAGGCGTCGTGCGCCTGGGTGGGGCGCGGAAGCACCATCAGGCGGATCAGGTCGTGGAATACCGTCGGGCTCACCCGCCGTTCGATCAGCGCCTGGGCGATCGGCAGGTAGCCGTTGACGCCGCTGGCCGTGGCGTTGCGCGGGTTGAACACGCAGTGCTTCTCGGTGTGCCAGCGCACCCCGGGAAAACGCTTGCGCAGGGCGTCGGCCAGCCACCAGGTGACGGTCGCGTCTTCGCCGGCCAGGCGTCCCGCGGCGGCGGCCAGGCTGACGCCGGTGCAGTAGCTCCACACGCTGCAACGCTTGCCGAGCCGCGCCAGGGCGCCCAGCAGCGGGGCGTTGGCAGCCAGCGCCGCCTCCACCTGCTGGGCGGACTCGCCCCAGAAACCGGGGATCAGCACGGCATCCGGCGCCAGCTCGGCGAGCCCGTGGCTGGCCGTCAGCTGCGTGCCGTGGGCGCACTCGACCGCGCCAGCGCGTACGCCGACGAAATGGGTGTCGAACAGCGCCTGGCCGGTGCGCCGGTTGGCGGCGTGGAGCATGTCGGCGAAGGCCAGGAGGCCGGCCGGCATGCAGCCGGGAAACAGGACGAGGCCGATCCGCAGTGGGCTGGGCATGGCAGGAAATGAATCGATAATGTCTGGGCCTGCCATTATGGACGGCCCTGCCGCGCGGCACCATGCAGCCATCACAGAGCAGGGATTCATGATGAAGATTCAGCAGATCCGCAACGCCACCCTCATCGTCGAACTGGGCCCGCACCGCATCCTGGTCGACCCCATGCTGGCGGGCAAAGGCACGCTGCCCTCGCTACGGCTGTTTTCCGCGCGGCAGCGCAATCCGATCGTGGAACTGCCGGCGTCCGCCGGACAGGCGCTGGAGACGGTCACCCATTGCCTGATCACGCACTGCCAGAAAGGCCACTTCGACCACCTGGACGGCGCCGCCATCCGCTGGCTGCGGGCGCGCCAGGTTCCGCTCATCTGCACCCCGCACGACGCCCCTTACCTGGCGGCGCGCCAGCTCAACGTGCAGCCGCTGGCGCACGGGCACGAGGCGCCGGTCGCGTTCCTCGAAGGCCAGGTGCGCACGGTGCGCTGTACCCATGGCCGAGGGCTGGTCGGGCGCCTGATGGAGCATGGCGTCGGCTACCTGATCGAGTACCCCGGCGAGCCCAGCCTGTACCTGGCGGGCGACACCGTGCTGACCCCGACCATCCGCGACTTCGTGCGCCGGCATCGGCCGCAGGTGAGCGTCGTGCCGGCGGGTGGCGCGAGCTTCGACGTGGGCGACGACATCATCATGGGCCTGGACGAGGTGCTGGAGTTCATGGCCCTCGGCGAGGGCCGCGTGGTGGCGAACCACCTGGAGGCCATCAATCACTGCCCGGTGACCCGCCACGAACTGCGCCAGGCGGCACTCGCGGCGGGGCTGGCGGATCGGCTGCTGGTGCCCGCCGACGGGGGCGTGCTGGCGTTCTAGAGCCTGGCCTGTTGCGCGAATGCCAGGGGGGAACGTTGCTGCGGCTAGCCGAGCGGCTCGGCCAGCCCGACGATGATGCCCTCGGGCCCGCGAATATAGGCGAGCCGGTAGGCGTTTTCGTAGTTCATCCGGCCGATGAGTTCGGCGCCATGGGCCTGCATCTGCGCGACCATGGCGTCGATGTCGTCGACGGCGAACAGGACGCGGCGCAGGCCCAGGGCGTTCACCGGCGTGTCCACCGGGCCGAACCGAATCGCGTCGGGGGTGTGGAACTTGTCGAGCTCGATGCCCTGGCCGTCGGGCGTGCGCAGCATCGCCAGGGTGGCGCTCACGTCGCCAACACCTATCAGGGCGCCGACGGCAGGGCCGGCAACCGTGGTTTCGCCTTCCAGCGTCAGGCCCAGTTCGATGAAGAAGGCCTTCACCGCTTCGAGGTCGTCGACGACGATCAGGACGTTGTCCATGCGTTTGATGGCCATGGTCGCGGGCTCCTCTGGCAGCGACGGCGAGCGGGGCGGGTGGTCGCCCCGAGGAACAGCCTAGCCGACACCCACCTCGACGGCGGCTCAGAGGAACGGGCGGGACGCCAGTTCGAGGCCGAGCACCACGAGGAACGACAGGAAGCACTGGCGGAAGCGCCTGGGGCTGATCCGCTCGCGGAGGGCTTGGCCCAGCCACATGCCGAGCAGGGCAGGGGCGATGGCCAGTGCCGAAAGGCCGAGCTGCGCGGGCTGGAACGCCTCTTGCGCGAACAGCCCGGCCGCCAGGGCCAGCGTCGAGGTGGTGAAGGACAGGCCGAGCGCCTGAACCAGTTCGTCGCGCTCCATGCCCAACGAGCCGAGGTAGGGAACCGCCGGCATGACGAAGACACCGGTGGCGCCGGTCACCACGCCGGTGATCAGGCCGATCACCGGCGACAGCCAGCGCTCGGCGCGCCTGTCGACCGAAACGGCCGGCGCGCAGAGGGCATAGAGCGCGTAGACGATCAGCGCCATGCCCAGCGCGAAGCCCGACCAGACCGGGCTGATCCGAACCAGCAACGTCGCCCCGCCCAGCGTCCCGAGGACGATGCACAGCATCATCGGCCCCAGCCGGCGCAGCAGCTGCGCCAGCGAGGGGCCGGAGAACAGCTGCCAGACATTGGTCACGAACGACGGGACGATCAGCAGCGCGACTGCGGCAGCGGGGGGCATCAGCGTGCCGAGCAGGCCCATGGCCACGGTCGGCAGGCCCATGCCGGTAACGCCTTTCACCACGCCGGCGGCCAGGAAGGTGCCGATCAGCAGCGGGAGGAACAGCGGGACGTCATGCATGGGGGGCTCGCGGCGCAGGGGAACGAAGCCCGATTGAAGCGCCCGGCGATGCCCGGCACAATGCGGAAAGTCCAGCGAAGCCTTCGGCTGATCCGAAGGCAGGAAGGAGGCCTCCGGTGCGCTTCGATCTAGCTGATCTCCAGCTCTTCCTCTGCATAGTCGACGCCGGCAGCATCACCGCGGGGGCCGCCCGCGCGAACCTCGCCCTGGCCTCGGCCAGCGAGCGCCTGCGCAGCATCGAAAGCGCCGCCGGCGTGGCCTTGCTGGAGCGGCGCCCACGGGGAATCGCCACCACCGAGGCGGGGGAGGCGCTGGCCCATCACGCGCGCCTGATACTGCGCCAGCGGGAGCGACTCACCGGCGAGCTCCGCGACTTCGCCCTGGGCGCGCGGGGAACCCTGCACCTCTATGCGAATACGGCCGCGCTCACGGAGTTCCTGCCGCGCCGGCTGGCCACCTGGCTGGCCGAGCGTCCGCGCCTGCGTGTCGAGCTCAAGGAGCGCACCAGCGTCGAGATCGTCCGCGCGGTGGCCGCCGGGCTCGCCGAAGCCGGCGTGGTGTCCGACGCCGTTGGCGCGGAGGGCCTGCGCTTGCAGGCGGTGGCGAAGGATCATCTGGTCCTGGTCACGGCGGGGCAACAGGCCTTCGCACGCCACGACCGGGTCGCCTTCGCCGAGGTCCTGGACCTGCCGTTCGTGGGGCTCGCCCAGGGCAGCGCCCTGCAGGACCACATCGACGACCACGCCCGGGCGGCGGGCCGGCCACTCGACATGCGGGTTCGCATGAATACCTTCGACGGCCTGTGCGAAATGGTCGCCCATGGCGTCGGCGTCGGCATACTGCCCGAGGGCGTCGCCAGGCGTTGCAAGCGCCGCCATGCGCTGCGGACCTTGAAGCTGACCGATACCTGGGCGCAACGCCGGCTGTGCCTGTGCTTCCGCGAGTGGGACGCGCTGAGCGCGCCGATGCGCAGCCTGCTCGCGCACCTGGGCGGCGGACCCGAAATGGCCTGAGGCCGGTCGCCAGCGGCGGGCGCCGGCAGGCGTCGGCGCTATTCGCTACGGAGCGCTTGCGGGTTGGCGATGTTCTGCGGCTTCCCGTCGAAGAACGCCCCCACATTGTCGAAAGCGTCGCCGAAGTACAGCTCGTAGCCGTTCTTTTCCACGTACCCCAGGTGCGGGGTGCAGAGCGCGCGCGGGTGCTTGAGCAGGGGATTGTCCGGGGCGAGCAGGGGTTCCTGTTCGTAGACGTCCACGGCGGCGTAGCCCGGTCGCCCCGCGTCCAGTGCCTGGAGCAGCGCCCCCGGGGCGATCAGCTCGGCGCGGCTGACGTTCACCAGCAAGGCGCTGCTTTTCATCCGCGCGAGGTCGTCGAAGGTGACCGCGTGGCGGGTGCGCTCGGACAGGCGCAGGTTGAGGCTGAGGATATCCGCTTCGGCGAAGAAGGCTTCGCGGGAGGCGGCCGCCCGATGGCCGTCGGCGGTCGCGGCGGCCAGGCTGCCTTCGCTGCCCCAGACCAGCACCGGCATGTCGAAGGCCTGCGCATAGCGCGCCAGGCGCTGGCCGATCTTGCCGTAGCCCCAGATGCCCAGCGTCTGTCCGGCCAGCGCTTGGCCCAGGTTGACCTGCCAGTGCCCGGCCTTGAACGCCTCGATGGCCGGCACCAGCTCTCGCCGTGCGTTGAGGATCAGCGCCCAGGCCAGTTCGGCGGGCGCCACCGGCGAGCCGCGACCTTCGCTGACGGCGATGCCGCGCGCGGTGCAGGCGTCGAGGTCGAGGTGGCCGGAAACCTTGCCGGTCTGGCTGATCAGCTTGAGCTTCGGCAGCCGGTCGAGCAGCGCGGCATCGATGCGCGTGCGTTCGCGGGTGAGCACCAGGGCGTCGGCCTCGGCGAAGCGCGCCACCAGCTTATCCGGCGACGCCGGGCCCAGGTCATGCAGGACACTGACCTCGTGCCCGGCCAGGCGGGCGAAGCAATCGAGCGAGCGGATCGCGTGTTGGTAGTCATCGGGAATGACGATGCGCATGGTGGTTCGATCCCGTGGTCAGTTGAGCGATCGCAGGACGATATCCGATTTTTCGGGGTGTGGGTGAGGGAGGGCTTTCGGCCAGAAGCGGACGTTTAGATTAGGGAAATTTGTCTCTCCCCTTTCCACGGAGCACTATTCTGACGACGATTGATTATGCAGCGCAATTATTATACAAGCCTTTAATTACTTAGAAATATGGAGTCCGCGTTGGATACGCAAAACTCGATCGGGAAGATGGTCATAAATAACCACACGAAGCCATCCCAGTATTTGATAAGAGTCAACAACAAAGCTCCGACGATTGGCAGCAAAGACAGCACCTTCAGCAAGCGAAAGGTTTTGGTCAGCGTTTGGCCCTGCTTTTCGACTTGGCCTATAGTAATGCTGAGCAAGCCCTGAAGTTTTGGGGGATAGGTTTTAATCTTTGTCTTGAAGTCATCGAAGATGACATTGAAGCTATGGAGCAGGCGTTCCACTTGAAGCATTTGGTTTTGCAGGATCGTAAGAAGAACCACCGAGACCACTGCGAGCCCAAGAACAAGAATAAAAGCTTCAAATCGCGAGGTGGTTCTCTCCAGCGCTACTAGGCCCGCCAACGATATTGGCAGGGCGAGCATCTTGCCGGCGATATCTCCAAGCACCCCGCTAAGTTTAGTACCATAGTCGATTTCAGCCTGAGCTACCTCGCGTCTAACCCGCTCAAACGAGAAACTGTATACGTAGGTCTGGAGATTCGCACGATACGTAGAGAGAACCTCCCGCCACTCCCGCACGATAACTAAAAACAGACTCGGTTCGTTCTCAAACCTCTCGATTACGCTCGCCACTGCCATCCTCAGCATCAATTTACGTTCGGAGAGGTGCGCTTTGTTTTCGTTTTTTCGATTTAGTATTTCTTCCAAGAGGCTTAGGTGATTGAGTTCGTAGTCAAGAACCTTGATGTCAACCTGAGTGGGCAGCAGAAAGGTTCTCGGGGGCTTGGCCCCATCAGGCGGCAAAGCAAAAAACAGGTTATAACTATCCGGACTGCTGTCTTTATCGACGCCGATTGCCAATAAGGCAAGCAGTTCAATCAGCCGACAGACTCGTTTAAGAGACTTTATTTCCGGTGGTTCGACGTCATCACAGTCCGCCCAGCCGAGCTCAACAATGTAAACATTGCTCGGAAATCGACCCTTGCCCAATGAGCCATTGCGAGCCACAAACTCGCCCAAGGTGTTGTAGAACCGGCCTGACTCATTCGATGGCAAGCGAAACTCAATATCGAGAATGCCTGACTCTTCAGAGCGATGCTCGAACTTACCGTAGGCTGCCGGCAGGTCATCGCACATTTGCAATGCGCCGGTAATTTCGGGCGTTGGCAGTGCCTCATAGCGGATAACGCCTTCCTCAATAGTGGGCGATCCTAGGGCACGGTAGAGATCTACCACATGGGAGAACATTCTTAGCCAGCCCTTGCCAGAAGCTCTTTCTCGATCACGCCGATCAGTTCATCTGTCAGATTGGACAAGATCAGCTTCTTTCGTCCCTCGTCGTAGTACACATCTGCTGCCGGATCCCTCCCCAACGCTCCACGCTCGAACTGCAACGACCAGTTAGCCGTATCACCCTTGATGCGGGTTTTTTCCTTCAGCGATTTTGCATTGACTGTGAAGTCGTCCGGTACCCGATGTTTCTCGTTATTGAGATAGTCTTTCAGTCCAGCGATCTCATCCACTAGATCAGCGGGTACGTGCTTGACAGCGACGTGACAGATGGCATCCAGGCGCGCTGATTTACCCGCAACCAACTGTTCCTCCAGATACTTAATCACCGCCTCTTTGGCCTTGTAACCAAATCCTTTCAACTGTTTGTTGTCGCGGAAGAACCTGGTAACGTAATCAATGGCATTTTTGGTAGCGCGCCCGGAAGCAACACCTTTCGCACAACCTAACGCAGAAATGAAATAGTCGGAGGCCTGACTGTCACGACCACGGCTGATGAAGCACAGGTAGGTCGAATCTACTTCCTCTGCTGCGTTATCCTCGTTTCCCTCAGGCGCTGCAGCATTGATATCCACGAAGCTCTGCAAGTTGATTCGGGCTGCCTGCTGAACCTTGCTGAGATCAACCTCTTGGATTGCCTTGGGCACATAATTCTCGTCCAACTGGATACCACCGCGCTCTTTCATACTGGCGACCAAGAAAAAATCGGTTGCGCCAGAGGTGTACTGCGCACACAGGATATGTCCGCCGGTCGACAAAACCTGCTTTCCGGCTTGCTCCACCAGTTGATCCATAGCCAGATGAGTCAAGGCGATGAATTGTGCTTCATCATTTTGATACTCTACAAAAGCTGTGAAATTCGCAGGAAACGGGCCTTGCCGGCCGTCATTTGCAAACTGGCCATAAACCACACTGTTGCCTTCCTTGCCAATGAGGCCGTGGATGCCATTGACCAGAAATTGCAGCGCGGGGTTCTCAGTGTCGAGGGCAACATCCTTCTTCACTACTTCAGAAACAAATTCGGTATGGGCCAGCTTCTTGAAGCTATGAATGATGGCGGTTCTCAGTGTGATCATTGGTCGAATTCCGTTCCGATAGCATCAATACGACATCACTGAAAATAGCACTCTTTGCCACAAACTCAGGCCTTTGTCCCGACACATGGCAGCACCTGAGAACTTGCTGAATCACCCCGGTTTTCCTAGACACGCTCCAAACGCTGGCCTTCAGATCTGTTCTGTCGAGGGGACCACGCTGTTCCATCCGCTCTTCACTTGGATCAGGTTTTGAGGCTCCCGCCAACCGACTAGTACTCCACCGCGCGGCACGGCTGGAGTGTGGGCGCAGGTGGATCGGACATCTCCCGCGGCCAAGGGGCTGCCAGGATCCTGTGGATTCCATCCATTGTGGGACCAATCCTTAACACTATGTGCACTGACACCATTGACCGTGGGGTGCTGCACATTGGTACGGCCGTGCTTGTTTTTCTGTCCAAAGGAATAAATCAAGCGCCGATATGGAAAAGTGAGATCGGGGATTGGCACAGGAGTGTTGGGGCTGAGGCTGGCTCCGTGATGAGGGGCTACCAGTCCTAAGGGGGCGGCTGGTACAAGAACTGGCATGAAGTACCCATAGTCGCAATCGCCAGTGAGTATCCAGCTCCGCTTAACTCCCTGATCGTTATTCTCGATGGTCATGACCAAGCCAGAGTCGTTGCGGCTACGGCCAGTGCCGCGCATAAACCGGATACACCGACCATCCTGCAACGGAGCTACTCCAACAGAGCCTCCGGCCTGATCGTAGATCAAGAATTGTCCACCTGCTCTGCGAACTTGGTGGGCAAAGGCAACATGGCTGGGGCCAACCGTTTGTAATGGGGCAATCCATTGCAGTTGTAGAGCGGGATAAGCGTTGTTTGCGTTAGCTACAAAAGCGCCAGACCAATGATCCGAATCCCAGTGCGACAGCACTACCGGTGGGTTGCCATAGAACCCGAACTGTAAATTCGCAGGTGTGGTGTCTTTATTTCGGTAAACTCCCACACCTAGATCGAAGTAAAGCATTGGTGAGCCAGCATCCGGATCGTTGGAGTCCTCCTGAAGCAGGGCACAGGCATTGCCTTGGCCAACATCGAACACCACAAGCCAATCAGCCTGAGCGCTCGCCAAGAGAGCCTCAAGGTCGAGATGACTGATTGTTGGCAGATGCCTGAGGGAAAAGGTGGTTGACAAGCTTCTGGCAGTGGGGCCATGCAGCAAATTCCCCTGCACGGTTACCGCGATGGACTCTTCGAACATCCACTGATAGAGACTGCCGGTCATGTCTGGATCGTTGTTGATTGCTGCCTGGGCAAGGCTGAACTCGATCCAGGGTTGCTCCATATCCGCCAAGGCATCGCTGAGGCCTGCCCCAATATATGCGGGGGGAAGCTGTGGCAAGCCGAACCAGGGCTCGTCGGTCAGAAGGGTAATCTCAAGCCGATATATCGGCATGTCATCGAACGGGTTACGATTGTGGATTTGGTGTGTGGTCTCCTGAATGAAGCGACGCCAAGCACGTTGCTGTACTTTTTGGTCATTCAGGGAGAACATTTCGTTCTCCATGCTCTGATCCTCTATCCACTGCGCATCGACCAAGTCGAAGGCGACCAAGGCGCGAGTGCCATCATCGCTAAACTCGGCATGGTCAAAGCGACCGAATGCGCGCTGGGGAATATGATTGGGCGCTTGATTCCTCGGCAAGAAATGGCAATTCATGATGCGCTCCTAAGACTTCATGTCCGCTGGCCATACAAGAATCCACTGAGCTAGTGTAGACAAATTTGCCACACGTCCGACCTATAGTTGGTCGAAAGCTGCTGGCGCGATAGGGGCGGAGCTAACGACCCATTGCAGACCTTCAGAGCAAAGTTTCCCTCGACAGCTAAGGTACGTACGCGCACTAAAAACTTAGAGAATTCCCAAGCTAATAAGGGGAAAAATGGACGTTGATTCTGAAACTGAAGAAAAGAAGAACCCCACATGGAACATCGGATTGACGAGGCAACTGGTCACTGCGGTATTTGGGGCTGCGCAGTGGAAGAAGGCGCACCCTAGCGTAAGGTCAATGACGGACAGACCTGAGTTCTGCCGCTATCACTACCATGCAGCCTTAGACATGATGAGTGAATACATCGAGTCCAAGCTGAAGGATACAGGCTTGTGGGGTGTCTACGAGGACTACGACGAGTTTAGTTACCTGATGCTGAAGATCAGGGCGAATATCACTGCCTTCGTCCAGAGCCTGCATGCCGTGGCGGATACCTGTTCCCACATGCTCTATTACTCCCTTGCGCTGGACAAGCTCCCCAGCTCCCTCAAGGAGCGAGACATCTATGCCAAGAAAGTCCTCAAGCTCCTAGAGCAGCAACGCGATACCGGGCATTCCGAGTACGACAAGCTCTGTAGATTGTTCCGCGAGATCACAGCTGGCGATGACTACAACTACCTTAATGCCCTGACTAACACGTCAAAGCATCGCAGCATCGTCCGCTCAGAACTGAACGAGGATGCCACCGGCAGGCGGGAAGATAAGTGGATTCTGTACTTGGAGTCGTTCTGGTACGCAGGAGAGTTGTTTGAAAAAACCAACGCTCGCGAGTTCATGCGAAAAGAGCATGATCGTATTCAGCATTTGACCGTAAACATTGGTGTGGAGCTGAACGATGTCTTGAAGAGGCTCCAACCTTTGAAGCCCCACAACCCAGGTCATTGAAGAAAGTCGGTAAAGAGTCTACGCCGCAGCAGCCGTACGGCCACCATCAATGTATGACCGCAGCCAGTCCGAAGCCCTCACTGACGAAAAAATACTAATCGGCTGCTTTTGGCCGATTACAGGCATCTGTGAAGGGTGGCTATGGGGCGGAAGCCAACTCTCACCAGGGGCAGCAAGCGACCCAGAAGGGACGTTATCCTGCCGAAGAAGCAGAGGCATGCCGCGTTTAAAGTCAGCAGTTGGTGGAGTTGAATTGTCTGGCTAGGCTTTCGCCTTGGCCAGGTCAGTGCACGGTCAAAGCAGGATCTAGTCGATGATGCATTCACTCAGTACCGACAGGCCCTGGCCGTACGTCGCAACGACTAGGAAAAACCTGTTTGGAAGCTCACCTCGAGCGCTCCGAGATCAGGAAGTCGGTCGAACCAATAAAACAGAAGTGAAAAGCGATATGACCGAAATTACACGACCCGAGGCAGCAGCCGAGGGCTTCCAAGCCGCTTGGAACGCTCATGATATGACGGCGCTTGGTGCGCTCTTTCACGAGGACGCGACGTTCGTAAATCGTTTCGGACACCTGGTGCGCGGCATTGATGAGATCATCGCGCTTCACGCTCCGATTCACCAGACGATTTACCGCGACTCGACCCTGGCAAACGAGGTGATCGATGTGATCGCTATTGGTGACGGGGTCGCCGTTTTGCATTTCTGGAGCCGCCTAACGGTTGGCAGCGCGCACCCCGCAGGTCCGCATTCCGTGGACACCTTGATTCAGGCGGTGCTGACCCGCCATGAAGGATTGTGGCTCATCAAGGCCCTGGAAAACGTCACCTTGACGAACCCGCGCACCGGCGAGCCCATCCTGCGAAAATGAGCAGCTCCCGACACTCGAAGCCGCCGGCGTTTCCGTCAATTGGATGTCGGCCTCTGGCCGATTGCTGCCCTCGGCAAAAGGCCGCCATCGGCCGGCAGGTGCCGTAGGCCTTCGCCGCTCTGAACCCCGGATCGGGCAGAGCTCCGATCACCCGTTGCAGCTCAGATTCTCAAGGTGCCGCATCGCATGGCGCGCATCATCGAGCACCGAGTCGAAAATGGCTTCCACGTTTTGCACGGCGTTGGCAAATACGATCGATGGGCCGTAATCGAGCATGCCTTGGCGGCTATCCCCTGTCTTGTAGGCTTGGGTGGTTAGCGCGCCCATGACGTGAGGGCGATAGCTTTCGAAATCGCTTGCTCCTGCCGCGTCCAATGCTGCGACAGCTTTGGCGCTGTCGTTGTCCAGGACCCTGTGGTGCTGGCGCAGGCCGGTCTTCACAACGATGCTTTCTGTGCCGTCGCTCTGAACCAGCCGTTCCTTGTACTGGCGGTGAATCCACAGTTCCTCGGATACCAGCATCCGCGATCCCATCAGGATGGCATCGGCCCCCATCATCAGTGTCGCCGCCAGTTGGCTCCCCGCGCCAATCCCGCCACCGATAACGACCGGGATGGAGACCTCTTTCGGTGCATGGGCGGCTTGAACCATGCTGCTGATGCCGTAGGTTCCTGGATGGCCGCCGCAGTCGTTGCCAACGACGATCACCGCGTCCACGCCAAGACGCGCAGCCGATCGCGCGTAGCGAACCGCGGGAACCTTGTGCAGAACCTTGATACCCGCTTCTTGCAGCGCCGGCAGAACATGCTCCGGGCTTCCACCCGATGTCTCGACACAGAGCACGTCTTCTTCAGCAAGAATCCTCATCTGCTGCCGCAAGCGCTCAGCGACCTTGGCCTGGCCTGACAGGTAGAGGTTCACCCCGAACCCTTTTCCCGAGGTGAGGCTGCGACAGCGGCGAAGCTGTTCGCGAAACTCATCCAGATCGGGGAAGCCGGCTGCAACCACAAATCCCATCCCGCCTGCGTTGACCACTGCAGCGACATAGTCTGCGTCCGACACGCTGGGGCCCATGCCGCCACAAAGAATGGGATGTCGGATACCGAGCATCTCGGTAATGCGGGTTCTGAACAACTGGTTACGCATGGACACTCCGGTTCAGCGAAGAGCGTGGAAAAGAACGCCGTGGTGTTCCCAATACGCTGGGCGTGCTTTGACGTCGGGAATATGCTTATAACTGAACACTTGTTCAGCCGCAAAGGCTGCAACGCACATCCAGTGAGGGCGTTCGCCAGCCCCATCACGCCTGCTGGAGGAGGACCCTGGGCTTCGCGCCCGGAATCAGCGCCAGTGCCACAGCACCGAGAGACCGCAAGCCCGCCGCCCCAACCGACGCGGCGCGCGAGGGACGGGGCGCGGGTGCTCATGCCTGGGAGCGGCTGCATGCGCGCTCCACCCATCGATAGCCCTGTGGCCGCGAAGCGGGGCGGCTAAGCTTATTGGACCGTCTTCCGACCGGGCATCGGCGATGACAGACTCCGTGCGCAAACCACCCTTACCTCAGATCAATTGCCATGCCTGCTCGCTGAGTCGCCTGTGCCTGCCCGCCAGCCTGAGCGAGAGCGAAGTGGCGGAGCTCGACCGCATCGTCCGGCGCAACCGCCCCCTGCACAAGGGCGACCATCTGTTCCGCGCTGGCGAGGCCATGCGCCAGGTATTCGCGTTGCGCTCCGGTGCGCTGAAGACCTACCTGCTGGAAAGCAACGGCGAGCAACAGGTCACCGGTTTCGTGCTGCCCGGCGAACTCATCGGGCTGGATGCCATCGGTGCGGCGACCTTCCGTGGCTTCGCCCTGGCCCTGGAAACCTCCATGGTCTGCGCCATCGACCTGGAGCAACTGGAGGATCTCTCCGGGCGCATCCCCGGCCTGCGCCATCAGTTGCTGCACATCCTCAGCCAGGGAATCCATGGCGAGCACGAGCACATCCGCTGCAACCGCGAGCGGGCGGAACAGCGCCTGGCGCAGTTCCTGCTGGGCCTGTCGGTCCGCTACCAGCAGCGGGGCCTGCAGCAGGACCGGTTCTCGCTGCCGATGACCCGCGGCGACATCGGCAACTACCTCGACCTTACCCTGGAAACCATCAGTCGCCTGTTCGCGCGTTTCGTGCAGAACGGGCTGATCGAGTGCCAGGGCCGTGAAGTGCGCCTGCTGGATCGCGCGGCGCTGTGCCGCTTGAGCGGCGTCGAGGCCTAGCCTGCTGACAGGTCCGCCAGGCCGGGCGCGCGGACGCCGGTCGGCGGGCGGCCGCGGGCAGATGGCCGCGGTTTGATCGCGATCAAATCCGGGGGGCCCTCCCGGCGTACAAGTAAGGCAGCGGTTTCCCCGCTTACCGGCTTGCGCCAGGAGGTTTTCATGTCAATCCGTCCCGATGAAGCAGCGTGCGAAAATCCCGATGAACACTGGGTCGAAGCCCTGAACGATGGCAGCCATGTGCTGATCCGTCCCCTGCGTCCGGATGACCGCCAGCGGGAGGCCGATTTCATCGCACGGCTGTCGCCCGAGGCGCGGCATTTCCGCTTTCTCTGCACCCTGAAGGAAGCGACCCCATCCCTGCTCAACCAACTGATGGCGGTGGATTTCAAGGACAGCGTCGCCTATATCGCCCTGGTGCATGAAGACGGGGCGCTGGTCGAGGTTGGCGTCAGCCGCTATGCCCGGGGGCTCGATCCCCAGCAGTGCGAATGCGCGGTGACGGTGGCCGAC
Organism: Pseudomonas citronellolis; assembly: GCF_029335315.1. Lineage (GTDB taxonomy): Bacteria > Pseudomonadota > Gammaproteobacteria > Pseudomonadales > Pseudomonadaceae > Pseudomonas > Pseudomonas citronellolis_A. The sequence goes on along the minus strand of NZ_JARJLT010000172.1, from coordinate 55,516 downwards.
GCCTGGCGCCATCGCGGGCTGGCGGTGGCCCTGATGCGACACCTGATCGAAACCGCCCGGCGCGAGGGATTTGGGCAGATGTATTCGGTAGACGCCGCGGCCAACAGCGCGATGCACGAGCTGGCGCGGTTCCTGGGCTTCAGCAGTCGCCAGGACCCGATGGACCCGACCCAGACCATCCATACCCTGCAACTGCAGCCGGCGTCGTAAGGCGCGGAGGCCCCATGCGCACGAAACTGCTCTGCACCAGCGATGGCCGTTGCTACGTACAACTCGACCAGTGGCGGGTTCCCTTCGCCGATGAGCGCCAGGCTCGCGAGTTCCTCGCGCGGCTCCGCGAGCGCCTGGCGGCGCCCCACCCGTTACCCAGGGACCTTCCCCTCACCGGCTGCGCCGAGCCGCAACGGCGGCGCGCCGGCTGAGCGCGCCTTCCGGGTCGCCGTCACGGCCTGCGGGCCGTGGGCCCGTCCCTGGGCGCCGATTCCACCCAGAGCGAACGAAGGTCGCAGATGACGCGTGACGGTTCGCCGATGGAAACCAGGCACACGCGATTTTCCCAGCGATCCCAGAGAAACACGTACTGGCTGTCACCACCGGCGGGCGTATAGCGCAGCCCCATCCAGGCGACGCAGGCGATCGCCCAGATGGAGAAGAACAGGAACAGGTACGCGACTATTTTCATGGCTCGGCCTCACGGGCGTACGGCCAGGATGCTGGAGTCGACGCGGTACAGCGCCTGTTCCGTGGTGCTGCCGATGATCTTGGCCAGCCCTGTGTGATAGAGCGTGCCCAGGACCACCACGTCGATGTGCTGCTGCGCGGCGAATTCGGCGATGACGCGCGTGGCCGGGCCCTTGATCCGGTGCTGGCAGGCCGGCTCCACGCCGAAATGCGCGGCGATGCGCTCCATGCGCTGGCGCGAGCGTCCCTCGGCCAGGTCGGCCAGTTCCGGGGTCCAGGCCACGGGGCTGGCGGCATAGGCCAGGAAACTCGCGCTCTCGTCGTAGGCCTGCAGCAGGTGCAGCTCGGCGTCGCATTGCTCCGCGAACTGCTGGGCCAGCCCGACGATCCGCTCGTTCAGGGCGTTCACCTCGGGGGCATCCTGGGACAGGTCGATCGCCGCCGCCACCTTGCGCGGCAGGGGATGCGTCGCGAGGCTGACCAGGTGCAGCGGTACCGGGCACTGGCGCAGCAGCTGCCAGTCCAGGGGGTGGACCAGTGCGCGGCGCAGGGCGGGCTCGTAGTGGGTGTCCTTGACCAGCAGATCGATGCGATGGGTGTTCACCAGGCGGATGATGTCGTCCAGCGGTTCCTCGCTCCAGATGGCTTCCGCGCTGGCGTCGATGCCGTGCCCGCGCAGCAGTTCGAGCTGGTCGTCGAGCCAGGAACGCTGGCGCTCCTGGATTTCATCGCGTACGCGTTGTCGCGTGTTGTAGTCGAGAAAACCCAGCCCGACCGGCAACCCGCCCAGCACCGCGATGTGCAGGCGGGCGCCGGACGAGCCGGCCAGGGCCTGGGCGCGGGCCATGGCGGGGGAATAATGCAGGTCGGGATCGCAGATCAGGAGCAGACGGGCATAGGCGTTCATGATGCCTCCGGCGCGGCGCGGGTGGACGTCCTGCACTGAGCCTGAGCCGCTCCGCCGCGGCGCACTTTGATGCCGATCAAATGCACTCGCGGAGGCGGTCCAGGCGCAGCACCGGCCCCGGCGACAGCGGCGTCGGCCCGGTGCCGGCGGCGGGCAGGCAGCGTTCGTCGCGCAACCAGATGCGGTACGCCGGAACGCCGTGCCACAGGCACATCCGCGCGGCGCGCTGGGCGAGCGCGGTCGGCGCGGCGCAATAGACCAGATCGGGCGGGGCGGCGTCCAGTTGGGCGCGCAGGCGTTCCAGCGGGCAGGTGTCGCGCCTCGTCGCGGCGAGCAAGCCCAGCGATTGCAGCCAGAGCCGGCAGTCCTCGGGAAGGCAGGCCTGACTCGCCGGATCGTGGACGAGGTCAAGGTGCACCCAGGGCATCCAGCAGGCGAATTCGTCGAGGGCCGCGGCCACCGCCAGGAGGCCGCCGTCGCAGGCGAACACCAGCAATCGCGAGGCGCCCAGCGGCAACGGCCAGCCCGCTCCGAACGGGCCGCGATAGCGCAGCCGCTGCCCCACGCCCGGCGACGGCCCCGGCTGGCTGCTGGCCACGATGAAGCGACGATCGCGCCCCGGCAGGCTCACATAGGTGAACGCCCGGGCGGGCTGCTCGTCGCTCTGGAGCAGGCAGTACTGCCCGGGAATGATCGCCGGGGCCTCGTCGCTCTCCAGCAATAGGCGCAGGCAGCGCGTGACGCCCGCCAGGGGCAGTTCCTCGAGTACCCGCACGCGGGAAACGCTCTGCCATTCCATGCCGCGCCTCCACGGCAAGCGCCGACGAAAAGCTTCGGCCATGGATCCAGGCTAAGAAGCGCAGCCACGGGCGTGTTGATCGCCGTCAACTTGCACTCGGGAAGAGGCGCGCCGGCCCTCGCAACGGCAGTTGATCGATATCAAGGCGGATGCTCGCGGCGGTCGCAGAATCGAATGGCCTCGCCAATGAGGCGACCTTCATCCTGCGGAGGAATTCATCATGTCCGAGCCCGCGAAAAAAGTCCCCGTCAGCGCCGTTCCAGGCCAGCCGGCCAAGGCCGGAGGGCAGGGCGCCAATCCCTTCCATCCCTGGCAACCCTTCGAGAGCCTGCGGCGGCAGATCGACAATCTCTTCGATGATTTCGGGCGCACCCCGTTGCGCCTGCCCTTCGGCCACAGCGCCCTGGACGTCGAGCCTTTCTGGCGTCGTGAGCCCTTCGGCCATGGCATGCCCGCGGTGGATGTCAGCGAGCAGGCCGACGCTTTCCGGATCAACGCCGAACTGCCCGGCATGGATGAAAAGGACATCGAGATCAAGCTGGCCAATGGCAACCTGATCATCAAGGGCGAGAAAAAGGAGGAAAAGGACGAGACGCGCAAGGAGTATCACGTCTGTGAACGGCGCTACGGCAGTTTCGAACGGGTGTTCCGAGTGCCCCGCGAAGTCGATCCGGACAAGATCCAGGCGCGGTTCAGCAAGGGCGTGCTGCAAGTGCAATTGCCCAAGCGCGCGGAAGCGGTCCATCCGGAGAAGGTGATTCCGGTCGAAGCCGCCAAGTGACACGGCGACGCGCGCTCCTCTTCGCCACGGAAGGCGGGGAGGGGCACCGCGCCGGCTGTCAGTGCAGCGTAGGGAAACGCTCTTTCAGCAGCGCCTGGGCCTGGTAGGCCAACTGGTCGAGCAGGCGGTCGCGTTTGTGCTCGGCTTCGCTCATGGCCTTGCGGCCGTTCTGTTTCAGCAGGTAGGCGTGGATCTGGCGGACTTCCTTGGACTGGTAGATCGGCGCCAGGTCCTGCACCGCCACCATGCCGTCGGAGCGATGGTCGCGGGTGTTCAGCAGCACCTGCGGCCCTTGCGCCGCCAGCACCCGGAAGCCCAGCGCCTCGAAGGTCGGCACCTTGCTCGCCGCGCAGGCCAGCTCGGCGTGCGGGCGCTGCTCGATCATGCGCTGCAGCAGGGCGCGGGCGATGCCGCGGCGGCGGTGGCTGGCCTGCACGGCCATATATGCCAGGGTGCAGGCCTCGGCGTCGTCCGGGCTCGGCAGGTACAGGGCGAAGCCCAGCACCCGGGACGGGTCTTCGTCGTCCAGGGCGAGGAGCAGCCGCGCGGGGCTTTGCGGCGAACCGTCCATGGCCTGCAGGTACAGGTGCACCTCGAAGCCGATCACGTACTGGTACAGCTGGTACAGCGGGTTGCTGGGCGTCAGCGGCACCGGGCTGAGGTCGCTGAAATAGTCCACCACCATCTGCAGCACCTGGCTCTTCAGGGATTCGGGGGGCGGGGTGTCCAGGGTGACGAGGGTGAACATCTGCGGCGGGCTCCGGGCGTGCCCGATCGGGGGATCGGCGCGGGCGCCATTGTAACGCCCATGGGCACCGAACGTTCGCACGGCCCCACCCGGCGACCGGGACGGGGGCCTGCGTGAAGGGGCGGGCGCCGGTGGCGGGCGATGCTCATGCCGCTGGCAGGCCGTGCTCCAGTTCGTCTTCCAGGCGTATGCCTTGCACACCGATTTCCGCCTCGAGGGCCAGCAGGTACTGGCGCAGCGCCTGGCGGGTGGCTTCTTCGCGCAGGTAGTGCCGCACCCGTTGCTCGACCTGCGCATAGGGCAGCGGCGTGCTTTCGTGGCGCTCGTCGACGGCGACCAGGTGCCAGCCATAGCGCGACGCCAATGGCCGCTCGTAGAGGCCGGTCGGCAGGCGCTGCAGGGCCTGGTCCAGTTCGCTGACGGTCTGCCCGGCGGCCAGCCAGCCGAGGTCGCCGCCCTGCTCGCGGGAGGGGCAGGCGGAATGGCGCTGGGCCAGTTCGTCGAAGCGCTCCGGGTGTTCCCGGAGTTCGTCCAGCAGGCGTTGCGCCAGGTGATAGTGGGCGTCGCGCGCCTTGGCGTCTTCCGGCGCCGCCGGCAGCAGGATGTGGCGGACCTTGACCCGGCCCGGCTCGCAGAAGCGTTCGCGGTGGGTGTCGAAGTAGCGGCGGCACGCGGCCGCGTCCGGTTCGGGGACGTTCAGTTCTTGCTCCAGCAGGGTCGCCAGTGTCTGGTCGGCGTCGGCGTCGCTTTGCATTCTCAGGCCGAGCATGGCCGCCCGTTGCGTCAGCAGCTCGCGTATGACCAGGGCGCGGGCGGCGTTGAGCTGCGCCTCGGCCAGCGACGAGGAGGGGTGGAACGGGGTTTCCCTGGCGATGTCCGCTTCGGTGAGCTGCGTATCGCCGATGCGGATCACCGGCAGCGGGGCGTCGGGCAGGTTCTCGACCGCGATCATGTCCATCTTCTCGCTCCTCAGCCGCGCCGGCGGACGATCTGGTAGTTGCGCCCGAAGTAGCCCAGCGGAATGCTCCACACGTGCACCAGGCGGGTGAAGGGGAACAGCAGGATGATGGTCAGGCCGATGAAGATGTGCAGCTTGAAGATCAGCGGCGCTTCCATCACGAAGCTGGCGGCGTTGCCGCGGAAGAACACGATGGCCTGCGCCCAGTCGGCCAGGGCCAGCATCATGCCGCCGTCCAGGTGGTGCAGCGAGGCGAAGATGGTGGTCAGGCCCAGGCATGCCTGCAGCAGGAGCAGGGCGATGATCAGGTTGTCCATCACGCTGGAGGAGGCGCGCACCCGTGGGTTGGTCAGCCGGCGCCAGAGCAGCATGGCGCCGCCGATCACGCAGAGCACCCCGGCGATGCCGCCGACGACGATGGCCATCAGTTGCTTGTGCCCGGCCGAGAGGAAGGGCGCGTAAACCCAGTGCGGGGTCAGCAGGCCGACCAGGTGGCCGCCGAAGATCGCCAGGATGCCGATGTGGAACAGGTTGCTCGCCAGGCGCATGTGCTTGCTGGAGAGCAGCTGGCTGGAGCCGGTCTTCCAGGTGTACTGGCCGTAGTCGTAGCGCATCAGGCTGCCGAGCAGGAACACGGCGCCGGCGAGGTAGGGGTAGATGCCGTAGATGAAGTTGAGCAGGTATTCCTCGAACATGATGGGCCTCCGTTCATTGGCCGGCTGAGGGCATGACCTGGATGACCTGGGGCAGCGCCTCGTACTTGCGCTCGGCCAGGCGCCGTCCTTCGGCCGATTGCAGGCTGCAGTCCTTGTCGGTCTCGGCGTTGAAGCGCACGGCTTCTTCTTCCCATACCGCGTCCAGTGCCTGGGGGGTGTTGTCCGGCTTTTCCTCTGCGACTACCGGGCGCTGTGCGTCGATGGCCTCGGTGGCGCCGATCAGCGCGAGCAGGGCGCGCGGCACCAGCGCGTAGCGAGTGTTGCGTTCCTCGAGTCGCGCGGTGAGCAGGGCGAGGATGTGCTGGATGTCGCCCAGCCACTGGCCGATCTCCCCGTGCTCGCGAGTGGACAGGTACTCCAGGAACAGCGGCAGGTAGTCGGGCAGCTCGCGGGCGTCGAGCTGGAAGCCCGCGGCCTCGTACTCGGCCAGCAGGTTGACCATGGCCTGGCCGCGGTCGCGGGATTCGCCGTGGACGTGCTCGAACAGCAGCAGCGAGGTGGCGCGGCCACGGTCGAACAGCTCGACATAGGCTTCCTCCAGGTCCAGCAGCGTGGCGCCGGCCAGTTCGCGGCACCACTGGGCGAGCTGTGCGCGCAGCGTCGCCGGCAGGCGTCCCTCGCCATCGAGAATGGCGATGGCCTCGGCGCTGGCGGCCTGCAGCTCGGCGGTTGGGTAGTCCAGCAGCCGCGCCAGCACGCGCAGGCTGAGCAGGCCCAGCTGCGGCCGGTCGTGGGGCTCGTAGTTACCCATGGCGGCTGTCCTCCAGCGGGTCGAAGGTCTCCACCGGCTTGACCAGCGTGGTGGTGTTCTTCCGCCCGCCGAACAGGCTGACCTGGTTGTTGCCGCCGCCGTTGCAGCCGTCGCCGAAGCTGAAGCCACAGCCGCTGCGCTCGGCATAGGCCTCGGGGATGTGCTCGCGGTGGCCGGTGGGGATGACGAAGCGGTCCTCGTAGTTGGCGATGGCCAGGTAGCGGTACATTTCCTCGACCTGGTTCTGGGTCAGGCCGACCTGCTCCAGCACCTCGGTGTTCAGCGTCTGGTCGACGTGCTTGGCGCGCATGTACACGCGCATCGCCATCAGCCGCTTGAGCGCCAGCACCACCGGCGCCTCTTCGCCGGCGGTGAGCATGTTGGCCAGGTAGCGTACCGGGATGCGCAGCGACTCCACTTTCGGCAGCACACCGTCGAACGCCACGTGCCCGGCCTCGGCGGCGGACTGGATGGGGGAGAGCGGCGGCACGTACCAGACCATCGGCAAGGTGCGGTACTCCGGGTGCAGCGGCAGGGCCAGCTGCCAGTCGATGGCCAGCTTGTACACCGGCGAGGCCTGGGCGGCGGCGATCACGTTGTCGGGCACGCCGTCCTTGCGGGCCTGGGCGATCACCTCCGGGTCGTGCGGGTCGAGGAAGATTTCGCATTGGCGGTGGTAGAGGTCGCGGTCGTCGGTGGAGGCGGCCACTTCCGCGATGCGGTCGGCGTCGTAGAGCAGCACGCCGAGGTAGCGGATGCGCCCCACGCAGGTTTCCGAGCAGACGGTGGGCTGGCCGGTCTCGATGCGCGGGTAGCAGAAGATGCACTTCTCCGACTTACCGCTTTTCCAGTTGTAGTAGATCTTCTTGTACGGGCAGCCGCTGATGCACATGCGCCAGCCGCGGCACTTGTCCTGGTCGATGAGGACGATGCCGTCCTCCTCGCGCTTGTAGATCGCGCCGCTCGGGCAGGAAGCCACGCACGCCGGGTTCAGGCAGTGCTCGCACAGGCGCGGCAGGTACATCATGAAGGTGTTTTCGAACTGCCCGTAGATGTCCGCCTGGACCTGGTCGAAGTTGATGTCCTTGCGCCGCTTGGCGAACTCGGTGCCCAGCAGTTCCTCCCAGTTCGGGCCCCACTCGATCTTGTCCATGCGCTGGCCGGATATCAGCGAGCGCGGCCGCGCCACCGGCTGGTGCTCACCCTGCTTGGCGGTGTGCAGGTGCTGGTAGTCGAAGGTGAAGGGCTCGTAGTAGTCGTCGATCTCCGGCAGGTCGGGGTTGGCGAAGATGTTCGCCAGCACTCGCCACTTGCCGCCGATGCGCGGGTTGATGGAGCCGTCGGCGTTGCGTACCCAGCCGCCGTTCCATTTCTTCTGGTTCTCCCACTCCTTGGGGTAGCCGATGCCGGGCTTGGTCTCGACGTTGTTGTACCAGGCGTACTCGATGCCTTCGCGGCTGGTCCAGACGTTCTTGCAGGTGACCGAGCAGGTGTGGCAGCCGATGCACTTGTCGAGGTTGAGGACCATGCCGACCTGGGAACGAATCTTCATTTCACGGCCTCCTGCTGATAGTCGTTGCCTTCGCCGTCCAGCCAGTCGATGTGGCGCATCTTGCGCACGATGACGAATTCGTCGCGGTTGGAACCCACGGTGCCGTAGTAGTTGAAGCCGTAGGAGAGCTGTGCGTAGCCGCCGATCATGTGGGTCGGCTTGGGGCAGACCCGGGTGACCGAGTTGTGGATGCCGCCGCGGGTGCCGGTCATCTCCGAGCCCGGGATGTTCAGGATGCGCTCCTGGGCGTGGTACATCATCGCCATGCCCGGCCGCACCCGCTGGCTCACCACCGCGCGGGCGGCGATGGCGCCGTTGGCGTTGTACAGCTCGATCCAGTCGTTGTCGGCCACGCCGATGGTCCGCGCGTCGTCCTCGGAGATCCACACGATGGGCCCGCCGCGCGACAGGGTCTGCATCAGCAGGTTGTCGCTGTAGGTGGAGTGGATGCCCCACTTCTGGTGCGGGGTCAGCCAGTTCAGGGCGATCTCCGGGTTGCCGTTGCTTTTCGGCGCGGCGACGCTGGCGGCGGCCTTGGTGTCGATGGGCGGCCGGTAGACCATCAGGCTCTCGCCGAAGGCGCGCATCCAGGGGTGGTCCTGGTAGAACTGCTGGCGGCCGGTGACGGTGCGCCAGGGAATCAGCTCATGCACGTTGGTGTAGCAGGCGTTGTAGCTCACGTGCTCGTCTTCCAGGCCCGACCAGGTGGGGCTGGAGATGATCTTGCGCGGCTGCGCGACCAGGTCGCGGAAGCGGATTTTCTCTTCTTCCTTGGGCCTGGCCAGGTGCGTGTGGTCGCGCCCGGTGATCTTCGACAGCGCCGCCCAGGCCTTCACCGCCACCTGGCCGTTGGTCTCCGGCGCCAGGGCGAGGATCATCTCGGCGGCGTCGATGGCCGAGGCGATCTTCGGCCGGCCTTCGGCGGAGCCATCGAGCTTGCGGTAGTTGAGCTTGCCGAGCAGGTCGACCTCGCTCTCGGTCTTCCAGGCGATGCCCTTGCCGCCGTTGCCGATGCTGTCCAGCAGCGGGCCGACGGAGCTGAAGCGCTCGTAGGTTTCCGGGTAATTGCGCTTGACCTCGATGAGCGAGGGCAGGGTCTTGCCGGGAATCGGCTCGCACTCGCCTTTCTTCCAGTCCAGCACCTGCGGCTGGGCCAGCTCGCCGGGGCTGTCGTGCTGCAGCGGCAGGGTGACCAGGTCGGTTTCCTCGCCCAGGTGGCCGACGCACAGACGCGAGAAGGCCTGGGCGATGCCGTCGTAGATCTGCCAGTCGCTGCGCGCTTCCCAGGCCGGGTCGGTGGCGGCGGTGAGCGGGTGGATGAAGGGGTGCATGTCGGACGTGTTGAGGTCGTCCTTCTCGTACCAGGTCGCAGTGGGCAGCACCACGTCCGAGTACAGGCAGGTGGTGGACATGCGGAAGTCCAGGGTCGTCAGCAGGTCGAGCTTGCCTTCGATGGGGTCATCCTTCCAGACGACTTCCTCAGGTTTCTGCTTGCCCGAATCGCCGAGGTCCTTGCCGAGCACGCCGTGCTTGGTGCCGAGCAAATACTTGAGCATGTACTCGTGGCCCTTGCCGGAGGAACCGAGCAGGTTGGAGCGCCAGACGAACAGGTTGCGCGGGTGGTTCTGCGGGTTGTCCGGGTCTTCGCTGGCGAACTTCAGCTGGCCGCTTTTCAGCTGCTCGACGGTGTAGTCCACCGTGCTCTTGCCGGCGGCCTGGGCGGCGGCGGCCAGGCGCAGCGGGTTGATCCCCAGCTGCGGCGCGGAGGGCAGCCAGCCCATGCGCTCGGCGCGCACGTTGAAGTCCACCAGGCTGCCGCTGAAGTCCTGCGGGCGGGCGAGTGGGGAGAGCAGTTCCTTCACTTCCAGCTTCTCGTAGCGCCACTGGCTGGAGTGGTTGTAGAAGAACGAGGTGCCGTTCATGTGCCGTGGCGGGCGGTGCCAGTCCAGTGCGAAGGCCAGCGGCGTCCAGCCGGTCTGCGGGCGCAGCTTCTCCTGGCCGACGTAGTGCGACCAGCCGCCACCGCTCTTGCCGATGCAACCGCAGAGGATGAGCATGTTGATCAGCCCGCGGTAGTTCATGTCCATGTGGTACCAGTGGTTCATCCCGGCGCCGACGATGATCATGGAACGGCCGTGGGTCTTGTCGGCGTTGTGGGCGAACTCGCGGGCGATGCGGATCATCTGCGCCGCCGGTACCCCGGTGATCGCTTCCTGCCACGCCGGGGTGTAGGGCTTGAGCTGGCCGTAGTCCTGGGCGCCGTCGTCCTCGCCGGAGCCGCCGGCCGTGGCTTTCAGGCCGCGGTCGATGCCGTAGTTGGCGGCGGTCAGGTCGAACACCGTGGCCGCCAGCACGTCGCGGCCATCGGCCAGTTTCAGGCGCTTGGCCGGCACGTGGTGGTAGATGACGTCGCGCAGCGGCACGTTGGGGAAGTGCTTGCGCTCGATGCCGCCGAAGTAGGGGAAGGCGACCCGCGCCACGTCGTCGTGGTGCCCGAGTTGCGACAGGCGCAGGCTGACTTCCTGGCCGTCGGCGTCCACCGGCTCCAGGTTCCAGTGCCCGTCCTCGCCCCAGCGGAAGCCGATGGAGCCGCGCGGCACCACCAGGCGCTCGCCGGTCTCGTCCCAGGCGACGGTTTTCCACTCGGGGTTGTTGGCCTGGGCGAGGTTGCCGGCGAAGTCGCTGGCGCGCAGCTGCTTGCCCGGTACCAGGCTGCCATCCTCGCGCGGCTCCAGTTCCACGAGAATCGGCATGTCGGTGTAGCGGCGGATGTAGTCGGTGAAGTAGGCGCTGGGCTGCTCCAGGTGGAATTCCTTGAAGATCACGTGGCCCATGGCGATGGCCAGCGCGGAATCGGTGCCCTGCTTGGCGCTCATCCACTCGTCGCAGAGCTTGGCGATTTCCGCGTAGTCGGGGGTGATGGCGATGGTCTTGGTGCCCTTGTAGCGCACCTCGGTGAAGAAGTGCGCGTCGGGGGTGCGGGTCTGCGGGACGTTGGAGCCCCAGGCGATGATGTAGCCGGAGTTGTACCAGTCGGCGGATTCCGGCACGTCGGTCTGCTCACCCCATACCTGGGGCGAGGCGGGCGGCAGGTCGCAGTACCAGTCGTAGAAGCTCAGGCACACCCCGCCGATCAGCGACAGGTAGCGGGTGCCCGAGGCGTAGGAGACCATCGACATCGCCGGGATCGGCGAGAAGCCGGCGACGCGGTCCGGGCCGTAGGTCTTCACGGTGTAGACGTTGGCGGCGGCGACCAGGGTCTGCATCTCGTCCCAGTCGGCGCGCACGAAGCCGCCACGGCCACGGATGGACTTGTACTGCTTCGCCTTCTGCGGGTCCTCGACGATGCTCGCCCAGGCCAGTACCGGGTCCTTGTGGGTGGCCAGCGCCTCGCGCCAGAGCTGCACCAGCGCCTTGCGCACCATCGGGTACTTCAGCCGGTTGGCGCTGTACAGGTACCAGGAATAGCTGGCGCCGCGCGGGCAGCCACGGGGTTCGTGGTTGGGCAGGTCGGGGCGGGTGCGCGGGTAGTCGGTCTGCTGGGTTTCCCAGGTCACCAGGCCGTTCTTCACGTAGATCTTCCAGCTGCACGAGCCGGTGCAGTTCACCCCGTGGGTGGAGCGGGCGATCTTGTCGAACTGCCAGCGCTGGCGGTAGCCGTCTTCCCAGTCGCGGCTCTCGTCGCGGGTTTCGCCGTGGCCGTCGGCGAACTCCGGTGGGCGTTTGACCAGGTAGCGCAGGCGGTCGATGAAGAAGCTCATGTCTCTCCTCCTTGTCTGGGCGCGCCGCCGGCTTTAGCAGCGCACCTCGGCATTGCCACGGGTGTAGTAGAACCAGGTCAGCGCGATACACAGCCCGTAGAACACGATGAACCCGTAGAGCGCCCACTCGGGGCCTCCAGTGAGGTCGAACGAACTGCCGAACGATTTCGGGATGAAGAAGCCGCCGTAGGCCGCTACCGCCGAGATGAAGCCCACCGCGGCGGCGGACTCCTTCTCGCTCTGCAGGCCCTGCTGCTCGGCGGGCAGGTCGGGGAACAGGCGCGGCGTCTGGATGCGGAAGATCGCCGGGATCATCTGCGTGGTGCTGGCGTTGCCCACCCCGGAGAAGAAGAACAGCAGCAGGAACATCGCCAGGAAGCCCCAGAAGGCGCCCGGCTGGTCCTTGCCGGCGATGAAGAACAGCACGCCGAATACGCAGCCGGCCATGGCGACGAACACCCAGAGGCTGATCCGCCCGCCGCCGAAGCGGTCCGCCAGGCCACCGGTGAAGGCGCGGGCCAGCGCGCCGATCAGCGGCCCGAGGAAGGCGAACTTGAGCACGTCGACACCGGGGAACAGGTGCCCGGCCAGCAGCGGGAAGCCGGCGGAGAAACCGATGAAGCTGCCGAAGGTGCCGGTGTAGAGCACGCTCATCAGCCAGGTGTGCTTGCGCTTGAAGATCGCCATCTGGTCGGCGAAGGACGACTTGGCGCTGGCGATATCGTTCATGCCGAACCAGGCCGCCACGGTGGCGAGGATGATGAAAGGCACCCAGATGAAGCCGGCGTTCTGCAGCCACAGCGGGGTGCCGGCGGCGGTCATCTGCGGCTCGCCGCCCAGGCTGCCGAACACCGCCAGGGTGATGCACAGCGGCACGGCGAACTGCATGACGCTCACGCCCAGGTTGCCCAGGCCGGCGTTCAGGCCCATCGCCGAGCCTTTTTCCTGTTTGGGGAAGAAGAACGAGATGTTCGCCATGCTCGAGGAGAAGTTGCCGCCGCCCAGGCCGCAGAGCAGGGCGAGGATCAACATCACCAGGTACGAGGTGTTGGGGTTCTGCACGGCAAAGCCGATCCACAGCGCCGGCAGCAGCAGCGAGGCGGTGGACAGCGCGGTCCAGCGCCGGCCGCCGAAGATCGGCACCATGAAGCTGTAGAAGATGCGCAGCGTGGCACCGGACAGGCCGGGCAGGGCGGCCAGCCAGAACAGCTGGTTGGCGCTGTACTCGAAACCGGCCAGCGGCAGCTTGGCCACCACCACCGACCAGACCATCCAGATGGCGAACGCCAACAGCAGGCAGGGAATCGAGATCCACAGGTTGCGCGTGGCGATGCGTTTGCCCTTGGCCTCCCAGAACGCCGGGTCCTGCGGATGCCAATCCTGCAGCACGAAGCTGCTGGGGGTGGAAAGCTCCGGCAGGTCCCGGGAGGGGGTGCTCTGGGTCCATTCCACGCGCTCGGCCATGCGGATCGCGTAGTGCATCCAGGCCAGGGCGCCGGCGGCGATCAGGAACAGCAGCATGAAGCAGCTCTGCCAGATGCCGACCACGTCGTTGAGCATCCCAAAGGTCAGCGGCAGCAGGAAACCGCCCAGGCCGCCCATCATCCCCACCAGGCCGCCGACCACGCCGACGTGCTGCGGGTAGTAGGTGGGGATGTGCTTGAACACCGCCGCCTTGCCCAGGGACATGAAGAAGCCCAGCACGATGATGATCGCGGCGAAGCCGACCAGCCCCAGGTGCATGGCGAATTCCACCTCGCCGCGCACACCGGTGACGATGTAGCGGGTGGGGGGATAGCTGAGCAGGAAGGTGCAGATCACCGACAGGCTGAGAGTCCAGTACATCACCCGGCGCGCGCCGTAGCGGTCCGACAGCCAGCCGCCGAGGATGCGGAACAGCGAGGCCGGCACCGTGTACAGCGCGGCGATGAAACCGGCGGCGGCCAGGCCCAGGCCATACACCTCCATCAGGTAGTGCGGCAGCCACAGGGCGAGGGCGACGAAGGCGCCGAAGACGAAGAAGTAGTACAGCGAGAAGCGCCACACGCGTAGCTCGGCCAGCGGCGCCAGTTGTTCGGCCAGCGGGATGGCCTTGGCCTGGCGGGTGGCGGCCTGCGGGTCGGTCTTGGCCAGCAGGATGAAGCCGATGCCCATCGCGCCGAGCACCGACGCGTACACCAGGGCGGCGCCGCGCCAGCCCAGGGCGAGCATCAGCAACGGCGCGGCGAGGTTGGTCAGGCCGGCGCCAACGTTGCCGGCGCCGAAGATGCCCAGCGCGGTGCCCTGGCGCCCCGGCTCGAACCAGGTGGCGGTGTAGGCGGTGCCGACGATGAAACCGCCGCCGGCCAGGCCCACGCCCAGCGCCGCGACCAGCAGCATCGGGAAGCTGTTGGCGAAGGTCAGCAGGTACACGCACACCGCGGAGGCCAGCATCAGGATGCCGAATACCCAGCGGCCGCCGTAGCGGTCGGTCCACAGGCCGAGGAAGATGCGTGAGATCGAGCCGGTCAGCACCGGCGTCGCCATCAGCAGGCCGAGCTGGGTGTCGGTCAGGCCGAATTCGGTCTTTATCTGCAGGCCGAGGATGGAGAACAGCGTCCAGACGGCAAAGCACAGCGTGAACGCCAGGGTCGACAGACCCAGGGCCCGGTACTGGTCCCGCGCGGGGATGGTCGAATTCATGAGCACGCTTTCCTGTAGGTGCGTCACGCGACTCTTGTTTCACCAGCCAGGTGTTACTTCCGCATCGACGATGCACTCCTTGGAAGGGGGGGCACTGGGCTGATCACGGTTGGGGTTGCGCTATCTCGTTATGTCGAAAGAGGCTAGACGGGAGACCGGCGAACCGCCAATTCCGTTTGGCGGCGGATCGGCAATCGGGCGCGAACGGTCAGCCGGGGGGCGAAGGCCACTGGCGAACACGCTGTCGCCAAGGGAGAAAGTCGTCAGGTTGGCGTGCCGTGGACGGCTGCGCCCGAAGAGCACCGGCCACTGTTCAATTCAGGACAGACCCGCCGGGCGGCGATGACCACGCCCATGTCGAGGGTGCTCCCACAGCACGCGGCTCACCCGCTGCAGGGTAGTCGGGCGACGCAGCGAGCGAGAACTGGCCGGGACGTTGCCGTCGCTGGGGTGGAAAGAAGAGGAGAGATCGCACCTGGTGTCAGCGAGCAGCATGAGAAAAAGAGGACACCCATTAGCCGGCCTGACGTCAAGACCCAAAGCCCACACGTCCCGCTTTTCTCTAGCGGAATGATCTGCACTTCCAACCCGGCCGACGGAACCGTCCGTACCCGTTTCCTCGTGTATGGCTACGACCGCGTCGTGCCAGTCACCCATCAGGTTCAAGTGGCGAAGCGTACGCCCTGCCACCCTGGCGCCGGAGCGCCCCAGAGAAACGTTGGTGCCGCCTTGATGTCCAGGGGGGGGCGCACAGAGCGCTGGCTCGCATCAAGACGCACGCGTCCAGTCTCACTGGGCTCATCTGGCGGACGACCCGGTTACCGCCACTCAGGCGGTGAGAGCAGACCTCCACTCAGATTTATGGGCTCTCGGCCCAGTCCCTTTGCGAGCGGATCTGTTCTCACCTTGACCATCACTCAGACGAAGCAGCGCTTGGCATCGAAGGGTTTGTGCGCCTTGAGGATGTGATAACTCGCGCGCGCCAACTTGTGCGCCAGCGCCTTGGTCGCTACCACGTTATTGGTTTTGGAGCGTTTCTTCTCGAAGAAGCGCTTGGCCTCCGTACTGAAGCGCCGTGCATAGTTCGCCGCCTCGATAAGGGCCCAGATCAGGTAGGCGTTGCCATTCTTGCTATTGCCTTCGCCCTTCTTCTTGCCATTCGAATAATGGGCGCTGGCCACGCAGCGGGCATAGGAGGCGAACGTGCCGGCATAGGCAAAACGCTCGATATCTCCCGTCTCGAGCATGATAACCGTGGCTAGCACTTCGCCAATACCCGGCATCGATTTCAACAGAGCGAACTCCTCCCGCAATTGGCTACGTTGCAGCAGATACCGCTCCAGAGCGTCAATTTGCACATTGAGCGTTTCGATGACCGCCACATTGGCCTTTATCGCCAAAGCGACCTCGGTTGGCAGGCTCAGCCGGTCAACCAAGGTCGCTGAAAGCTGTTTGATCAACGTGCCGCTGAACTGCTGTCCCGACTGGCGAGCCAGAATGTTCTCCACCGCCAGGACATGTTGCGTGCGGCTGCGCACCAACTGCATGCGTTTGCGTGCCAGATCCCGTAGCGCACGCTGCTACGGTAGATGGATGTAGCCGGTCGGCAGAATCCCCAGGCGCAGCAAGTGCGCCAGGAAGGCGGCATCGTCCTTGTCGTCGGAGTGCTTCAGACTGTCATAACGCTTCATGGCCACGGTGTTGGCCAGCTTTACCGGATAACCCGCCGCCATGAGCCCATTCACCAGCCAATACCCGTTGTAGGTCGACTCGACCACCACGCCGGCCAACTCGTCCCGATAGGGCGCCAGCACGTGAAGGATCTTCGCCCGTTCATTGGGGCAGCGCCGGCTGACCATGACCTGGTCCCCTTCGTCGGTAACCACTACGACACTGTTGTTCGAATGCAGATCGATGCCACAGAATTTCATCACGGCCTCCTCCTCGCAAAAGACAATGTTCGCACCTTGAATTTTGCGCCACCTCCACGAGGTGGGGAGGCCGGCTAGATGATTCTCAGATTTATTTAATGCACTCTAATCCTGCTCGACCGGTCAGCTTTAGAGTAGAAAAAATAAATCTGTTCCCTTTTCCTGTCTCCTTTTCCTTCGAATAGAACCAGTGTTACTTCCCTGTTGCCAAGGCTACTGCTATCGCCAATTTCAATTGCGAGCGACGCCCTCGAAGAGCCTTGCGATACTCATGCACACTTGTAGTGGTAAAACTTTTCGGCTCAGCATTACCGACCCTGGAAACTTCAAATCTAGCAATTACGGAGCCATTCACAAGCACTACATAAAAATCCTCACCCTGATCAGGAGTATGACCAAGAACATAGACAGATGAGAGCGCACCAAGCATTTTCTCAAGAAACACAATGATAGTTAAATTTCCAAAAATATAGGAGGCAGACGAAATCAGCGCCTCTCTAATCTCTTTTTCAGTAGCACTCCCTATCAGCTTCATTTGAGCACCCCCGGGAACGCTGAAACCAAATTTCCCACCTCGTCTGTGAGCACCGTCATCTTGGTTGTCTGAGAGAAATTATTGAATTTATCGGTTCCAATGCTTCTTCCCAAATCAACCTCACGGACATATCGCGGACCATCAGCGCTCGACAGTATCTTTGTAATTGGCGTATTAACAACCTCTTTGCTCTGCAAAATTTGGCGTAGTTCTTCCTGCAGGACAGTGAACTGGCTTTTATTTTTTACTGGGGAATAGTGTTCATTTGTCAGGTGATTCCAACCAGCCCCCTCAGCTTGACTCCCATTTCGTAGATTTACTCGACTCTGTACTCTCCCAGGCACTTGCAAGGTTGCTTCTGCAGTTTGTGCAACTTTTGCACCCTGCCCCTTCAGTGCCCCTACCACCTTGCTGAGCAGCTGGCCGCCGCCCGCCAGTACAGCCTTCGCCAGTGACGCTGTCGAGATTCCGGCAGCGGCTAGCTCTGCATCCTCAAGGATGTCCAGCCTTTGCTGTTCAGAGGCCGAAGGAGAGAACAGATCGTTCCGCAGCGTATCCGCGAGGTCCGGGTTGGCCAGGAACTGGTTTACCAGCCGGAGGGCTTCTGGCTTGACCTTTTCGATACCCTGGCCATGCGCCGCAGTAGCAGCCAGCGCATCCATCATGTCCTGCTCGCTGACCTGATCGGCCCCAGGGCCACAGTACGCCGGTTGCTTCTTGCAGAAGTCCAAGGCGCCTTCGGCAAAACTCTCCGCATTTTTTCGATGCAGTTCGTGGTTGTACTGCGTCGAGTTCTTCGCGACCCAGGCGCCGGTTTCCAGCTTGGCCGCATCTGCAGTCGGGTCCTGCGCCACCGTGGCCACCAGGCCCAGTAGTTGCGAACTCATGCTCAGCAAGGCTTCGCGGTTCTCCGGCGAGTAGCTGCCGACCAGCGCGTCGAGGTCCTTTACCACGGCCTCGTTGAGGCCCGCCGCAACGGCGCCGGTGGAGAAGCTTTCACCCCGTGCCTCGGCGGCCAGGCCGCCCATCAGGGCGTGCAGCACCATCATCTGGCCGCTGCCGGTCTCCAGTTTGTGGGCCTGGCCGAAGTCGCCCACCGCGTTGAAGCCGGCCGCCGCGAGGGTGTTGTAGAGGCTGTCCTTGAGCGCGTCGCCGAAGTTCGCCGGGCCGCCGGCTGCCTTGTTCAGGGCCGCGCTGGTCAGGTTCTGCAGGGCCTGGTTGGCGGCGAAGGAGGCGACGCCGTTGGCGCTGCTCAAGTCCACGACCACCTTGCCATCGACGAACTTGGTCTTGGTGCCGGCCAGGTCGTCGAAGTAGCCCGTGGTCAAGCCGCCTACCGCTCCGGCGATCATCGCTTGCCGCAGGCTGTCGCTGCTCAGGGTGTCCTTCAGCGCCGCGCCGAGATCGCCCTTGTTGTTGATGGTCGAAACCGCCCCGGTGGAGGCCAGCGAGCTGCTGGCGCTGGCGAGGGCGACGTTGGCCCATCCGGCTGCTACCGCGTCGGTGGTAGCTGTCGCGGCGACGCCCGCGCTCATGGCCGAGCCGGCGGTGGCACCTGCACCAATCGCGGCGCTGGCGGCGCCATAGGTCATCACGCTGACGACGATCGCCACCGCCAGTTGCGCCGCCGGCCCCATCCCCGAGTTGCTGTATTTGAAGGAGTCATGCACCTCCTTCACCCGCCGCCAATCCACGTCCCCGCGCGCCTCGGCGTCCTTCAGCCAGGCCAGGTTCGGGTCGGCCTGGACCATGGCGTTGATGGTCTGGCTGACGTTCTTCCGGTCGATCTGCTTCAGGTCGATGTTCAGGCCATCGACGGCGCGGATGGCCAGTTCGCCCTGGGCAACCAGTTGGCTCTGGCGCAGGGTTTCGTCGGTCTGGCCCTTGCCCTTGGCCGATTGCCAGGCGAGGTTGACGCTGCTCTTCTCGTGGCTTTCCTGGTGCAGGTCCTTGACCACTTCGAAGGTCACCTCGCCGCCGCTGACGAGGGCGATGTCGTGGCCGCTTTCGAGCGTGGCGCCCTGGTATTTCTGGTCGCCGCCGCTGAGCAGGGTGAGGTCGCCGCCGGCGCTGATCTGGCTGCCGATGGCTTTCACGTCGGTGACTTCGTCGCGCCGGGTCTTCTTGCTGCCGAAGCTGCCTTTGCTCTTCTTGTCGTAGAGGCTGTAGTCGCTGTCGTAGTCCGCCAGCAGTTCCAGCTTGTCGCCGGCGACCAGATAGGCCTCGTTGCCCGCGCCGATCTTGCTGGCCTTGAGGGTGAGGTTCTCGCCGGCGCTGACGGTGACGTCGCCGCCGGCGGTCAGCGTGGTGCCCTGCTGTTCGACATGGTCGTGCTGGGCGGTGATTTTCTTGGTCTTGCTGTAGCTATGGCTCTCGTTGGCCGCTGAACTCAGGGTGACGTCGCGCCCCGCGCTGAGTGCCGCGTCACGCCCTGCGCCCAGGTGGCTGGCGGTGGCGGTCAAATCGCGGCCCGCGTTGAGGTCGAGGTCCCGGCCGGCGCTGACTTCGCCGCCCAGCTGTTCGATCTGCTGGTCGCGGTGGCGGCTGCCGTTGACCTGGCCGTTGGTGGTTTGTGCCGCGTTGAGGTTGAGGTCGCGCCCAGCGCTCAGGCTCAGGTCGTTGCCCGCCTTGAGCACGCCGCCAATGTTGTTGAGGTCGCGGCCGGCGCTGATCGTCAGGTCGTTGTCCGCTTCGATACGCGCAGCGCTGTCGGCGAAGCTGGCGGTCCAGCTGCGTTTGCCCTGGGCG
Organism: Pseudomonas citronellolis; assembly: GCF_029335315.1. Classification (GTDB taxonomy): domain Bacteria; phylum Pseudomonadota; class Gammaproteobacteria; order Pseudomonadales; family Pseudomonadaceae; genus Pseudomonas; species Pseudomonas citronellolis_A. The sequence continues at coordinate 35,966 of NZ_JARJLT010000172.1, read as the reverse complement.
CTGTCGATGCGGGTGACGCTGCGCTCGTTGATCACATCGCCGGTCAGCGCGGTGAGGCTGAGGTCGCGGCCCTTGATAACGCCGCCCTGGGCGTTGCGGATGCTGTCGGTGGCCAGCAGTTGCAGGCGGCGGTTGGCTTCCAGCAGGCCGCTGTTGCCGATGTTCAGCGCTGTGGCGCTGAGGTCATGACTGGCGCGCAGGGTGCCCTGGTTGTTGAGGCCGCCGCCGCTGATCAGGCTGACGTCCCGGCCCTGGATCAGCGCGCCATTGGGGGCCAGGCGGTGCTTTGCCTGGGCCAGGTAGAGCACCGGCACTAGCACGTGCTCGCCGTTCACCACCTGGTCCTGCAGCCAGACGATGTCGTGGGTCAGCGCCGCCACCTGTTCGGCGCTCAGCGCCACGCCCAGGGTCAGGTCGAGGCTGTCCTTGTAGGCGATGGCGTTGTCCATCAGGTACTTGAACAGCGCTTCGTCGCTGGCTATGCCATCGATGTAGCGCTGGCCGGTGCGGGCCACCACGGCCTGCTGGATCAGGCGCTGTTCGTAGAGGCCGTCGCCCAGGCGTTTCTGCGCCTGGGCCGGGTCGTAGCCGAGCAGGCCCAGCAGGTAGTCGGAGCCGAGGAAGTGTTTCATCCCGGTCAGCGCCGGGTTGGTTTCGATCAGGTAGGCCTGGCCGGGTGGGCTGACGTGGAACAGGCCGTTGTTGCCCTGGGGCAGTTGGAAGCCCGGCAGGCTCAGCGGGTCGACCGCCTGCTGAGCCTGGTCCGGCGGCAGCTGCGGGTTGAGCGGCAGCGGTGTGCTGACGCCGGTGTCGAGGGTCTTGTCGCCCGGGTTGACGTAGCTGTAGTGGTTGCGGATGACGCTGTTATCGATCAGCTCGCTGGCGTTGATCTCGACGTTGCCGGCGGCCTGGATGATCGCCGCGTAGGTCTGGCTGTCCTGGGTCAGCTGGGTGGTCTGGTGGTACTGCGTCAGTTCGCGTTCGGTGCGGGCGAGGAAGTGGCTGAGGCCGCTGACCAGCCCGGCCGGATCGTCGACGTAGTTGGGGCTCAGGTACCAGTAGCGGTCGCTGAAGGCGTCCGCCTCGTCGCGCCAGCTGCCCATGTTGTTGGTGCGTTGCGAGACGAACACGCGGAACGTCTCGCTCTCGCCGGTGACCACGCCCTGGTTGCTCAGGCGCCTGACCGTGGCGTAGAGATCGCCGCCGGCGGCGATCTGGCTGCTGGTGTTGCTCAGTAGGTCGGCGTCGATGCGCAGGTCGCCGCCGGCGCTGATCGAGGACGCTGCGCTGGCCTGCAGCACGTCGAGCTTGTCGCGCTCGGTGATTTCCCAGACGCCGTTGCGCTTGCCGGAGCAGTCGGCGATGGAGTCGTTGAGGTACTTGTAGCAGTTCACCTCGACGATCTGCGCCGTGTACTTGCCGGCGTCGTTGACCACCAGCACGGCGCGGGCGTTGTTCAGCGCGCTGACGCTCAGGCGCATGTCGCCCTGGCTTTCCAGGGTCGCGGAGAGGTTGTCCAGGCGCGCGGCGCGGTTGCCGGCATCGTCGGCGGCGAGGTCCAGCGCGCCCAGGCTGAAGACGTCGGCGAAGCGGTTGGTGAAGCTGCCGACGCGCAAGGTCATGTCGGCACCGCTGAAGATCAGGCCGTTTTCGTTGAGCAACGTCGGGGTTTCGACGCGCAGGTTGGCGCCGCTGCCGAGGGTGCCGTGGTTGTTCAGGCTGGCGGCGCGGACGTTGAGGTCGCCGTCGCTGGTGAGGCGGCCGCTGTTGTCCAGCTGGCCGCTGAGGTCGATGCGGGTGGCGGTGCCGCCGGCGAGGGTGCCGGCGTTGTTCCAGTCGCCGCCGGTGCCGTTGAAGGTGCTGCTGGCGAGCAACTGGCCGCTGGCGGTCTGGGTCAGTTGGCCGATGTCGAGGCTCAGGTCGCGGGCCTGGATCAGGCTGGCGTTGGTCCAGCGGGAGGCCTGGTAGCTGAGGCTGCCGTTGGAGATGAAACTGCCGCCGGCGAGGCCGGCCTGGGCCAGGTCGAGGCCGAAGTCACCGCTGCCCAGGTGGCGCACGCTGCCGCCGTCGTTCAGCAGTGAACCGCTGGTGATCAGCAGGCTCTGCGCGGCGCTTTCCAGGCTGCCGTTGCGGTTGTCCAGCAGGCCACTGGTGGTGATCCGGGTGGTGCCTTGCGGGCCCAGGGCGCGCAGGCGGCCCTGGTCGTTGTTCAGGCTGGCCGCCGCCAAGGTGAGCTGGTCAGCGGCTTCGATCAGACCAGCGCTGTTGTCCAGCGCACCGCGCAGGCTGAAGTCGATGGACCGGGCGCTGACTTGACCACCCGCATTGAAGAAGTCGCCGCCGCTGATGGCCACGCGGCCGTTGGCGAACAGGCTCCCGGCCTGGTTGTCCAGCGCGCCGACACGTCCGTCGATCTGGCCCCGGCTGCTGAGCAGGCCCTGCTCGCGGTTGTCCAGGTGGTCGAGGTCGAACGTCAGGCCCTGGCCGGCGGCGAACAGGCCCTGGCGGTTGTCGAGGCTGTCGCCGCTGATGCGGATCAGTTGGCCGCCGATGCGGCCGTTGCGGTTGTCCAGCGTCGCGGCGCTAGCGTTCAGATTGCGTGAGGCGATCAGGCTGCCGGTGTTGCGCAGGGTCCGGGCGGTGATCGAGAGATCGCCCTTGCCTTGCGGACTGACGCCGGCTTCGATCACCCCGCTGTTGCTGAGGCTCGCGGCGCTCAGCTGGACACTGGAGCCAGCCGCCAGGCTCTGCGCATTGCTCAAGGCGCCAGTGGCCTGCACCGAAGCGCTGCCACCGGCATAGGCCGGGCCGCTCAGCGCCACATCCTGGCCCTTCAGCGAGAGGTCGGCGCTGGCCGAGGCCTGGGCCAGCTCCAGCTTGCCGTTGGCGTCGATGCGGATATCGCCGGCACTGGCCGCCATATTGCCGGCCAGCTTCACGCCGACGCCGGCTTCGGTGCCCACCAGGCGGATGCTGTTGGCGTACATGCCGCCGAGTGCGGAACTGTCGATGGCCAGTTGCGGCCTGGCGCTGCCGTCCTCGGGCTTGGCGGTGGCGGCCAGGGTCTCGGCGTCCACCTGGTTGCGCCCCGCCACCACGCTGAGCTGCTTGGCGTACAGGTCAGCGTTGAGCTTGGCGCTGCGGGTGATCAGTTCGAACTGGTCGACGTTACCAGCGTTGAGCTCGGCGCCCTCGATGCTGATCGCGCCACCGTCGACGTCGTAGCCCTGCAGGCGCTCGCTGGCGAGGATCGGTTTGCCGGTGGTGAGCGTGACGCGAGGGGTGTTGATGAAGCCGCAGCCGCTACAAGTCACGCCGCCTGGCGCCGCCACGATCACGTGCGCGCCTTGCCCAGCCACCTCGGTATAGCCGCGTAACTGCGCCGGGCTGCCGCTGGTGACTTCGTTGAGGATCTTCTGCGCCGCCTGGCCCCGGAGGTTCGGGTTGCCGAGCACAATGCCGCCCAGCTGGGTGCTGGCGGTCTTGCCGGTGGCATTGTTGAGGATCAGGCCCTGCTGGCCGACGTTGAAGGATTCAAAACGGTTGTGCGAAAGCCCACTGCCATTCGGCGTGGCGATATTGACGATGGGCACCCCGTTGCCCGCCGCGCCCAGGCTGGTGTTGCCACCAGCGGCGGCGTCCACCGCGAGCTGTGCCGCCGTGGCGACGAGGGGATTGAGGAACAGCAAAGCGGCCAGGGCGCTGGCCAGCGCCTGGTTGAGGGGGTGACGAGTGTTCATGATCGGCAGGCTTCGCGGAGCTGGCAAAAGGCCGCCGCACTCTAGCCAGCCGCTCTACGGCGGGCTGTGAGGCGCTCCCGCGACTTTTCGTAGGGCATTTCCGAAGTGTGCTCGGATGCCCTTGCGGCGCATTCACACGCCCCGTTCGAGCCGGTCCGTCATGCCTTCCGCGCCTGGCCGAAAACGGAGGCCGGGATCGACCGACGCAACCGTCGCGCTGCCGGTCGCTAGCGCTTCACGCAGACGAACAACGCATTCCCGGACGCGCCGCCCCAGGGCGTGATGCGTTCGTAGTCGTGTTCGAAGACCTGCACTTCGAAGTGCGCTTCGAGCAGCTGCCGCAGTTCGGGGAAGCTCAGGGCGACCATCGGGTGTTCGTCCTGCCAGGCCTGGGTGACGCCGGCCGTGGTCTTCTCGATGCTCAGGCGCAGCGCCTGGCGTTCGCCTTCGCCGCCGTAGTGCCAGCCGGAGCCGAAGCTGAACCGGCTGCCGTCGTGTTCCACCTCGTGGCGCACGAACGAGTTGTTGTCGATCTGCCGTTTGTCCACCGTGTTGAAGCAGAACACGCCGCCGTCCGCGAGCGCCGCGTGCACCCGGGCCAGGCAGGCGCGCAGCGGTTCCAGGCCGGCGTTGTAGTGGATCGAGTAGAGGAAGCAGGTGATCAGGTCCTGCGCCTCGTCCACCTGGAAGGCGGCCATGTCCTGGCGAGTGAAGTTCGCCTCGGGGCAGCGCTGCGCGGCGAGGTCGAGCATCGGCTGGTTGATGTCCAGGCCGGCGCTGCGGTAGCCGAAGTCGAGGAAGTGGCGCACGTGCGGGCCGGTGCCGCAGGCCAGGTCCAGGTGCCGGCGCCCGTCGTTGCCGAACAGCTGGTGCAGCCGGCGCACGGCGTGGCTCTGCGCGCGGTAGTCGATGTCGGCGCACATCAGGTCGTAGTAGGAGGACAGGTCGGTGTAGAGCGCGTTGGAGGACATGGGCGGCCAGCGGGGTCGGCGGGGATTTCGGCGCGGCATGGTACCTCAGTTGCGCGCGCCGCCCGTGGAAATCCGACCTGGCGCAGCCGTCGCCGGGCGGGGAGTTGTGGTATTTGTTGGCGACGACCTTCCTTCCCGTCCCTGGTGATCGCGCATGCCGGCCGCCCCCGTCGCTACCTTCTCGATCCTCGTGGTGGTCTTCCCGCACTACAACCTGGCGGCCACCTCCGCCTTCATCGACCCGTTCCGCGCGGCCAACTACCTGGGCGGGCACACCCATTTCCACTGGGAGGTGGTGTCCCTGCCCGGCGGCGCGGTGGTGGCCAGCAACGCCATGGCCACCGAGACCAAGGCCCTGGGCGAGGTGCCGGGTGTCCCGGACCTGGTGATGCTGTCCTCCAGCTGGAACCCGGAAACCCTCCACAGCCCGGCGCTCGGCGCCGCGCTGCGCAAATGGGCGCGCTCCGGGGTGACGCTGGGGGCGCTGGACACCGGGGTCTACCTGCTGGCCGAAGCCGGGCTGCTCGACGGCAAGCGCGCCACCGGGCATTACGAGCACATCGACTCGCTGAAGGAACTCTACCCGGCGGTCGACATCCGCGAGGACATGCTGGTGATGGACGGCAAGCGCATCACCTGCTGCGGCGGCGCCGCGTCCACCGACTGCGCGCTGCACATCATCCGTTCGCTGCACGGTGACACCCTGGCCAACGAGACGGCTCGCTACCTGTTCCACGAGCGCCTGCGCCCGCTGGGCACCCAGCAGAACCCGGAGGCGCCGCAGCCGCTGGGCAATACCGTGCCCGACCTGGTGAAGCAGGCCATCCGCCTGATGGAGCAGAACCTCGAGGAGGCGCTGCCGATCCCGACGCTCTGCGAGCGCATCGGCATCTCGCAGCGCCAGCTCGACCGGCTGTTCAACCAGATCGTGCAGAAAAGCCCGGCGCTCTACTACCGCGACATCCGTCTGGACCGCGCGCGCTGCCTGGTGACCCAGACCGACATGTCGCTGATGGAGATCGCCGTCGCCTCGGGCTTCCCCAACCAGTCGCACTTCAGCCGCATCTACCGCGAGCGCTTCGGCCTGACGCCGCGCCGCGACCGGCTCGACGGGCGCATTCCGTTCGAGTTCCGCGCCTGGCCGATGCACCAGGTCACGCCCTGACGCCACCTCGGCACCCCCGTCGCTGCACGACGCCCTGAACGAGGGGGGAGGGCGCGCGCGTCCGGCGCCGGAGAACGTCGTGATCCGGCTGCGCATATCTAAAAACGACGCCGGCGAAAAGAGAAAAAATCGCGGCGAATCCTGCACATTTCACCGCCGGGCGGACGACCAATATCGGTCCCGAGACAAGAACATCAACTCCAAAAATTCTTGTACCGGAAGGCCGCCGACATGTCTGAAGTCATCTCGAAAAACCAGTTCGAGCTCATCGCCCGGGGCTACCACCCGGACCCCCTGGTGTCGCACTCCCTGCGCTCGGAGGCCTACGTCGACCCGCAGTGGTTCGGCCTCGACGAGCAGCAGATCATCGCCAAGTCCTGGCAGTGGGTCTGCCACGTGGAGAAGGTCCGCGAGCCGGGCACCTACACCACCGCCGAAATCGCCGGCAACCCCATCGCCGTGGTGCGCGACAACGACGGCAGGCTGCGGGCCTTCTACAACGTCTGCAAGCACCGCGCGCATCCGGTGCTGTCCGGCGAAGGCAAGGTCAAGCGCATCAGCTGCCCGTACCACTCCTGGTGCTACGCCCTCGACGGCCAGCTCACCGGCGCGCCCCACGTCGGCGGCCTGAAGGACTTCGACAAGAGCGAAATCCACCTGAGCCCGGTGCAGGTCGAGGAGTTCTGCGGCTTCGTCTTCGTCAACCTCGACCCCGCCGCGCGGCCGCTGCACGAACAGTCCGGCGAGCTGCGCGAGGAAGTCCTGCGCTGGGCGCCGGACGTGGCCAACCTGACGTTCGGCCACCGGCTGACCTACGCCATCAAGTCGAACTGGAAGAACGTCGTTGACAACTTCCTCGAGTGCTACCACTGCCCGACGGCGCACAAGGACTTCTGCACCCTGGTCGACATGGACACCTACAAGGTGCAGACCCACGGCATCTACTCCAGCCACATGGCCGAGGCCGGCAACGGCCAGAACAGCGCCTACGACACCTCCCAGGCCAAGGTACGCACCCACGCGGTGTGGTGGCTGTGGCCGAACACCTGCCTGATGCGCTACCCGGGGCGCAGTTCGATGATCGTGCTGCACATCATCCCCGCCGGCCCCGATCTGACCTACGAGACCTACGACTTCTTCCTCGAAACGCCGGAAGCCAACGAGATGGAGAAGGAAGCCATCCGCTACCTGGACGAGGTGCTGCAGGTGGAGGACATCTCCCTGGTGGAGAACGTGCAGCGCGGCATGCGCACGCCGGCCTTCGAGCAGGGGCGGATCGTCACCGACCCCAACGGCTCGGGCAAGTCGGAACACGCGTTGCACCACTTCCACGGCCTGGTGCTGGACGCCTACCGCAAGGGGATGACGGCATGAGCGGCGCACTGGAGGGCAAGGTCGCCCTGGTTACCGGGGGGCTGGGCGGCATCGGCCGGGCCATCTGCGCGCGCTTCGTGAAAGAAGGCGCGACCGTGTTCGCCGCCGACCTGCGCGAGTCGGAGGGCGTGCCGGGGGCGCGCTTCGTCCCGCTCGACGTCAGCTCGGAGGAGGGCGCACGCCAGGCTCTGGCGGCGGTCGACGAGCAGGCCGGCAAGCTCGACATCCTAGTCAACGCCGCCGGCATCGAGATCGAGAAGACCATCGAGGACACCAGCCTGGCCGACTGGAACCGGATTTTCGCGGTGAACGTCACCGGCACCTTCCTGGTCTCGAAGTTCGCCCTGCCGCTGCTGCGCCGGAGCGGCTCGGCGAGCATCGTCAACTTCGGCTCCTACGACGGTTTCATCGCCGACCCCGGGCTGGCCGCCTACTGCGCCAGCAAGGGCGCGGTGCACGCGCTGACCCGCGCCATGGCCTGCGACCACGGGCCGCAGGGCATCCGCGTCAACGCCGTGTGTCCCGGCTACATCGACACGCCGATGCTGCGCAGCTTCTTCCGCGACCACGGCGACATCCAGAGCCTGGAGGCGGCCGTGCGCGACGTGCACCCGGTACGCCGCTACGGCACCCCGGAGGACGTCGCCAACCTGGTGAACTGGCTCAGCAGCGACGAAGCCCGCTACGCCTCCGGGCAGCTGTGGGTGCTCGATGGCGGCCTGACCGCACAAGTCCAACAAATGAAACTGTGAGAGCGACCATGCCCAAGTCCGTGATCATCACTTGCGCCACCACCGGCGGCGTGCACACCCCGAGCATGTCGGAATACCTGCCGATCACCCCCGACGAGATCGCCGCCTCGTCCATCGAGGCGGCCGAGGCCGGCGCCTCGATCATCCACCTGCACGCCCGTCATCCGCAGACCGGCAAGCCGGACCCGCGCCCCGAGCTGTTCCGCGACTTCATGGGGCAGATCAAGGGCCGCAGCGACGCGGTGCTCAACGTCTCCACCGGCGGCGGCCTGGGCATGACCCGCGAGGAGCGCCTGCGCGCCGCGGTGAGCCTGAGCCCGGAAATGGCCTCGCTGAACGTCGGCTCGATGAACTTCGGCATCTTCCCGATGAAGGCCCGCTACCCCAGCTGGAAGCACGACTGGGAGCCGGCGTTCCTCGACAGCACCCGCGACTTCATCTTCCGCAACACCTTCACCGACATCGAATACATCGTGAAGGAACTGGGCGAGGGCCACGGCACCCGCTTCGAATTCGAGTGCTACGACCTGGGCCACCTCTACAACCTGGCCTGGGTCATCGACCAGGGCTGGATCAAGCCGCCGTTCTTCGTGCAGATGGTGTTCGGTGTGCTCGGCGGCGTGGGCGCCGACCTCGACAACCTGATGCACATGCACACCATCGCCCAGAAGCTGTTCGGCAAGGACTACGAGTGGTCGGTGCTGGCCGCCGGGAAGAACCAGATGCACTTCGCCACCCAGGCCGCGCTGCTCGGCGGCAACCTGCGGGTCGGCCTGGAAGACAGCCTGTACATCGCCCCGGGCGAGAAGGCGAAAAGCAACGCCGAGCAGGTCCTGAAGATCCGCTCGGTCGTCGAGAGCCTCGGCCTGAAGGTCGCGACCCCCGCCGAAGCCCGCGCTCGCCTGGGCCTCAAGGGCGGCGACAAGGTCGAGTTCTGAGGGAGAGAGACTCATGCAGACCCGAATGCTGATCGACGGCGAGCTGGTGGCGGGCGAGGGCGAGGCCCTGGCGGTGCTCGACCCCGCCAGCGGCGAGCGCCTCGCGCAGGTCAACGAAGCCAGCGCGGAACAGGTGGACGCCGCCGTCCGTGGGGCGGAGGAGGGCTTCCGACGCTACGCCCGCAGCACGCCGGCCGAACGCGCCGCGCTGCTGCTGGAGATCGCCGAGGTGGTCGAGGCCCACGCGCCGGAACTGGCCGCGCTGGAAAGCGCCAACGCCGGCAAGCCCTGGCCCTCGGCGCTGGACGACGAGATGCCGCTGACCCTCGACACCTTCCGTTTCTTCGCAGGAGCGGCGCGCACCCTGGCGGGGGTTGCGGCCGGCGAGTACGTGGCCAACCACACCAGCCTGATCCGCCGCGACCCGCTGGGGCCGGTGGCCGCCATCGCGCCCTGGAACTACCCATTGATGATGGCCGCCTGGAAACTCGCCGCGCCCCTGGCGGCGGGCTGCAGCGTGGTGCTCAAGCCCTCGGAGCTGACGCCGCTGTCGACCCTGCGCCTGGCCGAGCTGCTGCGCGACGTGGTGCCCAGGGGTGTGGTGAGCGTGATCAACGGCAGGGGAGCGAGCATCGGTGATCGTCTTGTCAATGCTGCGGGCCTGGAAGGTGTCAGCGTCACCGGTTCGCCCGCCACCGGAGCGGCCGCCCTGCGCGCCGCCGCGCGACAGCTGCGCCAGGTCCATCTGGAACTGGGTGGCAAGGCGCCGGTGATCGTCTACGCCGACGCCGACGTCGAGCAACTGGTGACCACGCTGCGCGCCACGGCCTTCTTCAACGCCGGCCAGGATTGCGCGCAGCCCTGCCGGCTGCTGGTGGCCGAGGCGATCTACGAGCGGGTGGTCGCCGCCCTGGCCGAGGCGGCCGGCTCGATCCGCGTCGGCGCGCCACGCGAGGCGGGCACCGAGATGGGTCCGCTGATCAGCGCCGCGCACCGCGAGCGGGTGGCCGGCTTCGTCGAGCGCGCGCGGGGGCGCGCCGAGGTGGTCAGCGGCGGCTTCGCCGAGGACCGGCCGGGCTTTTTCTACCGTCCCACGGTGGTGGCCGACGTCGACAACGACGCGGAGATCGCCACCCAGGAAATCTTCGGCCCGGTGCTCAGCGTGTCGCGCTTCGGCGCCGGCGACGACCCGGTGGCCATCGCCAACGCCGGCCGCTACGGCCTGGCGTCGTCGGTGTGGACGCGCGACGGCGCGCGCGCCATGGCCGCCACCAGCCGGCTGCGCTACGGCTTCACCTGGGTGAACACCCACGGGGTGGCGACGCCGGAAATGCCCTGGGCGGCGATGAAAGGCTCGGGCCATGGCTGCGACATGTCGGTGTTCGCCCTGGAGGCCTACACCGCCGTGCGCCACGTGATGTTCGCGCACGGGGGATCGGTATGAGCCAGGACATCGTGATCGTCAGCGGCGGCGGGCGCGGCATCGGCCGGGCCATCGTCGAGCGCTTCCGCGACCAGGGCGCGCGGGTCGTCACCTGCGGCCGTGGCGAGCGCCCGGTGGACCTGGATGAAGCCGTGCTCTGGGTGACCGCCGACGTGGCCCGGGTGGCCGACGCGCAGCGGCTGCTGGCGCAGACCATCGAGCGCTTCGGGGTGCCGAACGTGCTGGTCAACAACGCCGGGGTGCAGCTGGAGAAGACCCTCGACCAGACCAGCGACGAGGACTGGGAGCGGGTCATGGGGAGCAACGCCAGGGGCACCTTCAACCTCTGCCGCGCACTGTTGCCGGTCATGGCCGAGCGCGGCGGCAGCATCGTCAACATCGGCTCGATATCCGGGCTGAACGCCGACCCGTCGATGGCCCTGTACAACGCCTCCAAGGCCTTCGTGCACGGCCTGACGCGGGCCATTGCGGTCGACCACGGCCCACGGGTGCGCTGCAACGCGGTGTGCCCGGGCTGGATCATGACCGCCATGGCCGAGGACGGCTTCGCCCTGGCCCGCGACCCCGAGCGCGCCAAGGCCGACGCCCTGGCCCGGCATCCCGCCGGGCGCTTCGGCCGGCCGCGGGACGTCGCCGAGCTGGTGGCCTGGCTCGCCAGCGAACAGGCCGGCTTCGTCACCGGCCAGTGCTATGTCATCGACGGCGGCCTGACCGCCGCTTCTCCACTCCAACCGAGGTTGTCCTGATGAATGAATTCGCGAATGTGGCGGTACTGGGCGCCGGCGTCATCGGCGCCAGCTGGACGGCGCTGTTCCTCGCCTCCGGGCGCAACGTGGCGGTCTTCGACCCCGCCGAGGGCATGGAAGGCGACGTGCGCGAGTACGTGAAGAATGCCTGGCCGACCCTGGTCGAGCTGGGCCTGGTGAGGGACGGCGCGCCAGGCGAGCTGAGCTTCCATCGCACGGCCGGCGAGGCGGTGAGCAACGCCGACTTCATCCAGGAAAGCGTGCCTGAGCGTATCCACATCAAGCATGCGCTGTACGCGGAGATCGAGCCGCTGCTCAAGCCCGGCGCGATCGTCGCCTCGTCCGCCTCCGGCCTGCCGCTGAGCGAGATGCAGGCCGGCTGGAAGGACCCGTCGCGCTTCGTCCTCGGCCACCCGTTCAACCCGCCGCACCTGATCCCGCTGGTGGAAGTCATGGGCAATCAGCGCACCGCCGAGGCGGCCGTCGAAGGCGCGGAACGCTTCTACGAACAGGTCGGCAAGGTGACCATCCGGGTGCACCGGGAAGTCCCCGGCCACGTCGCCAACCGCTTGCAGGCGGCGCTCTGGCGCGAGGCCATCCACCTGGTGAAGATCGGCGCGGCCAGCGTCGAGGACGTCGACACCGCCGTCTGGGCCGGCCCCGGCCTGCGCTGGGCGGCCATGGGCCCGACCCTGCTGTTCCACCTGGGCGGCGGCCCCGGCGGGCTGGCGTCGTTCTGCCAGAAGTACACCGAGAGCTTCCACCGCTGGTGGGACGACCTGGGCGACCCGCGCCTGGACGCCGAGACCGCCGCGCTGCTGGTGCGCGGGGTGGTTGCCGAGTCTGCCGACGGCAGCCAGGCCGAGCTGTCCCAGGCCCGCGACGACCTCATCACCGCGATGCTCAAGACCACCGCGCAGCTGCGCCGCAAATGACGCAGCGGCGTCCCGCCGGCGCGGGCCGGCGGGGCGCATCAACTCCGCACAGGGCAGAGGTAATCATGGCGAGCGAACGTCTGAGTTTGCAGGTAACGGCGATCCTCGACGCCGCCCGGGACGCGCGGGTCATCGAGCTGCGCGACCCCGCCGGCGGCGAGCTGCCGGCCTACGACGCCGGCGCGCACATCGAACTGCACCTGCCCAACGGCCTGGTGCGTCAGTACTCGCTGTGCGGCGACTCCCGGCAGCGCGATCGCTACCGCGTCGGCGTCGGGCTGGCGCCGGCCAGCCGCGGCGGTTCGCGCTACCTCCACGAGGCGCTGCGGGTCGGCGACGCGCTGCCGGTGACGCCGCCGCGCAACAACTTCCCGCTGTTCGAGGACGCCGCCGAGTTCGTGTTCATCGCCGGCGGCATCGGCATCACCCCGATCCGCTCGATGATCCACTGGTGCGAAGCCAACCGGCGCCCCTGGCGGCTGTTCTACCTGATGCGCAGCCGCGAGCGCGCGGCCTTCCTCGACGAGCTGGAAGGCCATGGCCCGCGGGTCACCGTGCACGCGGACGAGGAGGCCGGTGGCCTGTTCGACCTCGCCGCCGCGCTGGCCGGGCTGCCCGAGCGGGCGCACCTCTACACCTGCGGGCCGACCCCCTTGATGCTCGCGGTGGAAGCAGCGGCCACGGGCTTCCCGGCGGAGCAGGTGCATTTCGAGTGGTTCGCCCCCCGGCAGCCGGACAAGCCCCGGGCCGACGGCGCCTTCACCCTGAAGCTGGCCCGCAGCGGCAAGACATTGGACGTGCCGGCGGACAAGAGCGTACTGCAGGTGCTCGAAGCCAACGGCGTGCGCGTGGAGAACTCGTGCCGCGAGGGCACCTGCGCCTCTTGCGAGACCCGCGTGCTGTCCGGCACGCCCGATCACCGCGACAGCGTGCTGAGCGACGCGGAGAAACGCTGCAACGCGACCATGATGGTCTGCGTGTCGCGGGCGCTGTCGACCACGCTCGAACTGGACCTCTGACCCCACGGGACGCCCACGATGCTGACTTACCGGACACCGGTCCTGCGCGACTGGATCGATTACAACGAGCACCTGCGCGACGCCTTCTACCTGCTGATATTCAGCTACGCCACCGACGCCCTGATGGCGCGCATCGGCCTGGACGAGGCGGGGCGGGCGGACACCGGCCACACCCTGTTCACCCTGGAGGCGCACATCAACTACCTGGCCCAGGCCCGGCTGGGCGAGCCGCTGGAGGTGCGCACCCGCTTCATCGACCGCGACCTCAAGCGCCTGCACATCGTCCACGAGCTCTACCGGGAGGGTGGCGACGCGCCCTTGGCGGTCAGCGAGCAGATGCTCATGAACATGGACTTCCGGGCCGGCCGGGCCTGCGTCTTCGCCGCGCCGGTGGAGGCGCGGATCGCCGAGTGCTTCAGGCAGTACCAGGGCGCCAGGCACCCCGGCTATTGCGGGAGAACCATCGCCATTCGCCGGTGATGAACGCCCCGGCTCCAGGGGCACGACAAGAAACCATCGACAGCGACTGCCTTGAGGATCATCAGATGAAAGCTTCACCGTTGCTTTTCCTGGGTGCCCTGGCGTGCCTTCCCGCCCTGGCCCAGGCCAGCGATCCCGCCCAGTGCCAGACCGTGAAAATGTCCGACCCCGGCTGGACCGACATCCAGTCGACCACGGCGATCGCCAACACCCTGCTCAAGGGCCTGGGCTACAAGACCAAGGTGACCCTGCTGGGCGTGCCGCTGACCTACAAGGCCCTGGCCGACGGCAAGAGCATGGACGTTTTCCTCGGCACCTGGATACCGACCATGGAGCCGGACCTCAAGCCCTACCGCGACGCCGGCAAGATCGACATCGTGCGGGTCAACCTGCAGCACGCCAAGTACACCCTGGCGGTACCCGAGGAGTTGTGGAACCGGGGGCTCAAGGATTTCGCCGATATCCCCAGGTTCAAGGACGAGCTGAACGGCAAGATCTACGGCCTGGAGCCCGGCGACGGCGGCAACAACGCGGTGCTCAAGGCCATCGAACAGAACGCCTTCGGCCTCAAGGACGCCGGGTTCAGCGTGGTGGCGTCGAGCGAGTCGGGCATGCTCTCGCAGGTCGACCGGGCGGTCCGGCGGAACAACCCGATCCTGTTCCTGGGCTGGGAGCCGCACCCGATGAACACCCGCTTCAAGATCAGGTACCTGACCGGCGGCGACGCCTTCTTCGGCCCCGATTTCGGCGACGCCACCGTCTACACCAGCACCCGCAAGGGCTACGTGGACGAGTGCCCGAACGTTGGGCAGCTGCTGAAGAACCTCAGCTTCACGCTGAACATGGAGAACACCATCATGGGCTCGATCCTCGACGACAAGATGGAGCCCGAGGACGCCGCCAAGGCCTGGATCAGGAACAACCCGCAGGCGCTGGAGCCGTGGCTGAAGGGCGTGGCGACGGTGGACGGCAAGCCCGGCCTGGAGGCGGTCAAGGGCAGCCTGTAGCGACGCATCCACCTCGGCGGGTGAAGCCAGACTCACCGGCCCTTCGGCCCCCGGCGCGAGCGCGCCGGGGGCTTTTTTGCGGGCCGGCGCCTCAGCCCGACCAGCCGCCGCCGAGGGTCTTGTACAGGGTCACGCGGTTGGCCTGTTCGGACAGCTCCAGGCTGATCAGCGTCTGCTGCGCCGAGTACAGCGAGCGCTGGGCGTCGAGCACTTCGAGGAAGCTCTGCGAGCCCTGCTTGTACAGCGCCAGGGACAGGTCGTAGCTCTTCTCGGTGGCTTCGGTGAGGGCGCGCTGGGCGTCGAGGCGTTCGTTGATGTGGGCGCGCACCGAGAGGGCGTCGGCCACTTCGCTGAAGGCGGTCTGCAGGGTCTTCTCGTAGCTGGCCACGTCGATGTCGCGGCTGATCTGCGCGGCGTCGAGCTGGGCCTTGTTGCTGCCGGCGTTGAAGATCGGCAGGCTGATCGACGGGGCGAAGCTCCAGGCCTGGCTGCCGGACTTGAACAGCCCGGACAGCTCGCTGCTGGCGGTGCCGCCGGCGGCGGTCAGGCTGACGCTGGGGAAGAAGGCCGCGCGCGCCGCGCCGATGTCGGCGTTGGCCGCCTTGAGCGTGTGCTCGGCGGCGAGCACGTCCGGGCGCCGTTGCAGCAGGCTCGACGGCAGCCCGGCCGGCACCGTGACCAGCGCGGCGGCGTCGAGCTTGGCGTCGCCCGGCAGCAGGCGTTCTTCCAGGCGCTGGCCGACCAGCAGTTCCAGGGCGTTGCGGTCCTGCTCGACCTGGCTGGAGTAGGCCGCCACTTCGGCGCGCGCCGATTCCACGGTGCTGCGCGACTGCGCCAGGCTCAGCCCGGATTCGCCGCCCAGGCCGTGGCTCTGCTGCACCAGGGTGTAGGTCTTCTGCTGGCTGGCGTAGGTGTCCTGGGCCAGGGTCAGCAGTTGCTGGTCGGCGGCGAGGGTCATCCAGGCGCTGGCCACCTCGGCCACCAGGCTGATCTGCGTGCTGCGGCGGGTCTGCTCCAGCGCCAGGTAGTCCTCCAGCGCCGCGTCCTTGAGGTTGCGCAGGCGGCCGAACAGGTCCAGCTCGTAGCTCACGCCGAGGCCGACCGAGTACTGGCTGCTGACCGCCGTGCTGTCGCCGCTGACGGCGCGTTCGCGGGTGCCGCTGGCGTCGCCGGTCACGGTCGGGAACAGGTTGGCGCGCTGGATGCGGTACTGCGCGCGCTGGTATTCGACGTTCAGCGCCGCCACGCGCAGGTCGCGGTTGTTGGCCAGGGCCTGGGCCACGGTTTCGCGCAGGCGGGCGTCGACGAAGAACTCGCGCCAGTCGATGTCGGCCTGGGTGGCGCTGGCTGGCGCGGCGCCGGACCACTGCGCGGCCACCGGGGCGGCTGGGCGCTGGTAGTCCGGCGCCAGGTTGACGCAGCCGCCCAGGGCCAGGGCGATGAGCAGGGAGAGTGGGGCAAGGCGCATCAGGCGTCTCCTTCTACGACGGCTGTCGTGGCGCGGCGCGCGGCGAGGCGCTGGACCAGGACATAGAACAGGGGGATGAACACCAGGCCGAGCACGGTGGCGGCGAGCATGCCGCCGAGCACGCCGGTGCCGATCGCCTGGCGGCCGCCGGCGCCCGCGCCGCTGCTCAGGGCCAGCGGCAGCACGCCGAGCATGAACGCCAGCGAGGTCATCAGCACCGGGCGCAGGCGGATGCGCACGGCTTCCAGGGTCGCCGTGAGCAGGTCCTGGCCGCGCTCGTAGCCTTCCTTGGCGAATTCCACGATGAGGATCGCGTTCTTCGCCGCCAGGCCCACGGTGGTCAGCAGCCCGACCTGGAAGTAGACGTCGTTGGACAGCCCACGCAGGCCGGTCAGGGCCAGGGCGCCGAGGATGCCCAGGGGCACCACCAGCATCACCGCGAAGGGCACCGACCAGCTCTCGTAGAGCGCGGCCAGGCAGAGGAACACGAAGAGGATGGAGATGGCGTAGAGCAGCGGCGCCTGGTTGCCGGCCAGGCGTTCCTGGTAGGACTGGCCGGTCCAGGCGTAGCCGATGCCTTCGGGCAACTGGGCCATGATCTGTTCCACCGCGGCCATGGCCACGCCGGAGCTGACCCCGGCCGCCGGCTCGCCCACCAGCTCGTAGGAGCCGAAGCCGTTGTAGCGCTCCAGCAGCGGCGAGGCGGTGCTCCAGCGGCTGCTGGTGAAGGCGGCCAGCGGCACCATGGCGTCCTGGTCGTTGCGCACGTACCAGTCGCCGATGTCCTCGACCTGCATGCGCTTGGCGGCCTCACCCTGCAGGTAGACCTTCTTCACCCGGCCGCTGTCGAGGAAGTCGTTCACGTAGCTGCCGCCCAGGGCGACGCTTAAGGTGTCGTTGATGTCGCTGGAGGCCACGCCCATGGCGCCGGCCTTGCGGTCGTCGATGGCGACGCTCAGCTGCGGGGTGTCTTCCAGGCCCTGGGCGCGCACGTTGGCCAGGCGCGGGTCCTGGGCGGCGAGCTGGAGGAACTGGTCGCGCGCCTTGAGCAGCTCGGCGTGGCCGAGGCCGGCGAGGTCCTGCAGTTCGATGTCGAAGCCGGCGCTTTCGCCCAGGCCCTGGACGGCCGGCGGGGCGATGACGAAGACGTTGGCGTCGAGGATTTTCGACAGCGCCTGGTTGGCGCGCATGGCCACTGCCGAGGCGCTGTGCGCCTCGCCCTCGCGCTCGCTCCAGTCCTTCAGCTTGATGAAGCCGCGGCCGCTGTTTTGCGCGTTGCCGCCGTTGCCCAGCCCGCGCACGGTCAGCACCGAGGCGACCTCCGGCTGTTGCAGCAGGTAGTCCTGCACCTGGCGGGTGACCGCCTGCAGGCGCTCGTCGGTGCCGCCCACCGGCAGGGTCATCTGCATCATCAGCATGCCCTGGTCTTCCTCGGGCAGGAACGAGGTCGGCAGCTTGTGGAACAGCAGCCCCACGCCGCCCAGCACCAGGGCGTAGACCAGCAGCGCGCGCAGCGGCCGCGCGAGGATCGCGCCGACGCCGCGCTGGTAGCGCCGCGAGCCGTTGTCGAAGCTGCGGTTGAACCAGCCGAAGAAGCCGCGCTTAGCCTCGCCGTGGGCCACGCCGGGCTTGAGCAGGGTGGCGCACAGCGCCGGGGTGAGGGTCATGGCCACCAGCACCGAGAGCGTCATGGCCGCGACCATGGTCACCGAGAACTGCCGGTAGATGACCCCGGTGGAGCCGCCGAAGAAGGCCATGGGGATGAACACCGCCGAGAGCACCACGGCGATGCCGACCAGCGCGCCGCTGATCTCGCCCATCGACTGGCGCGTCGCCTCGCGCGGCGTCAGCCCCTGTTCGGCGATGATCCGTTCGACGTTCTCGACGACCACGATGGCGTCGTCCACCAGCAGGCCGATGGCCAGGACCATGCCGAACATGGTCAGGGTGTTGATCGAGTAGCCCATCAGCGCCAGCACGCCGAAGGTGCCGAGCAGCACCACCGGCACGGCGATCGCCGGGATCAGGGTGGCGCGGAAGTTCTGCAGGAACAGGTACATGATCAGCACGACCAGGACCACGGCCTCGAACAGTGTCTTGACCACTTCCTCGATGGAAATCTTCACGAAGGGCGCGGTGTTGTAGGCCACCTCGCTGCGCAGTTGCAGCTTGCTCGGGAAGAACTTCTCCAGCTCGCCGAGCTTGGCCTGCACCGCCTCGCTGACGTCCAGGGCGTTGGCGCCGGTGGCCAGGCTCACCGCCAGGCCGCCGGAGGGCCGGCCGTTGTGCTCGGCGACCACGTCGTAGCTTTCGCTGCCCAGTTCCACCCGCGCCACGTCGCCGAGGGTCACCACGGCGCCGTTGCTGGCGTACTTGAGCACCACCTCGCGGAACTGCGCGGCGGTCTGCAGCTTGCTGCGCGCGGTGATGGTGGCGTTGAGCTGCTGGCCGGCCCTGGCCGGCAGGGCGCCGAGCTGGCCGGCGGAGGTGTCGACGTTCTGCGCCTGGAGGGCGCTGCTGACGTCCGAGGGCATCAGCGCGTACTGCTTGAGCTTGTCCGGGTCGAGCCACACGCGCATGGCGTAGCTGGAGCCCAGGGTGGTCACGTCGCCGACGCCGTCGACCCGGCTGATCTGGTCGAACAGGGTGCTGGAGATGAAGTCGCTGATGTCGGTGGCGCTGATCTCGGGGTTGTCCGAGACCAGCGAGAGAATGATCAGGAAGTCGCTGGACGAGTTGCTGATCTCGATGCCCTGTTGCTGCACCGCGTCGGGCAGCCGCGACTTGGCCTGCTCCAGCTTGGTCTGCACCTGCATCTGCGCGGTGTTGACGTCGGTGCCGGCCTCGAAGGTCAGGGTGATGCTGGCGCTGCCCGCCGAGCTGCTGCTGGAGGACATGTAGGTGAGGCCGTCGAGGCCGGTCATCTGCTGCTCGATGACCTGGGTCACCGAGTCTTCCATGGTCTTGGCCGAGGCGCCGGTGTAGGTGGCGCTGAGGCGGATCTGCGGCGGCGCGATGTTGGGGTACTGCGCCAGCGGCAGCTGGAAGATCGCCAGGGTGCCGCCGAGCATCACCAGGATGGCGATGACCCAGGCGAAGATCGGTCGGTCGATGAAGAAACGTGCCATGGGAATCCGCCTCAGTCTGCGCTGTCGTTGCGCGCGGTCAGGCCGGCGCCGGCGTTCGGCTCGACGACCTGCACCTGCTGGCCGACGCGGACCTTCTGCAGGCCCTGGACGATCAGCTGGTCGCCCTCGGCCAGGCCCTTGCTGACCCACCAGCGGTCGCCCACGGCGCGGGCCAGGGTCAGCTCGCGCTGCTCGACCTTGCCGCCCACCACCACCAGCGCGGTGGCGTCGCCGCGCTCGTCGCGGCTCACGCCCTGCTGCGGCACGAGGATGGCGTCCTGCTGCACGCCTTCTTGCAGCGTGGCCTTGAGGTACATGCCCGGCAGCAGCAGGCCGTCGGGGTTCGGCACCAGGGCGCGCAGGGTCACGCTGCCGGTGCTTTCGTCGACGCTCACGCCGTTGAAGGTCAGGGTGCCGGCGTGCGGGTAGGCGCTGCCGTCTTCCAGCTCCAGGCTGATGCGGGTGGCGTCCTTCTGCTCGGCGGGGGCCAGCTTGCCTTCGGCCAGCTCGCGCTTGAGGCGCAGCAGGGTGCCGCTGGGCTGGGTGAAGTCGACGTAGATCGGGTCGAGCTGCTGCACGGTGGTCAGCGCGGTGGTCTGCTCGGCGGTGACCAGCGCGCCGGGGGTGACCGACGAGGTGGCGGTGCGCCCGGCGATGGGCGCGTCGATGCGCGTGTAGCCGAGGTTGATGCGCGCGGTGCGCAGGGTGGCCTGGGCCGATTGCAGGCTGGCGCGGGCTTCGAGCAGGGCGGCCTGGGCGCTTTCGTTGTCCTCGGCGCTGATCGCGTCGATCTTCACCAGCTGCGCGTCGCGCCTGGCCTTGAGCTCGGCGGCCTTGAGCGTGGCGCGCGCCGAGGTGACGCTGGCCTCGGCCTGGGCCACGGCGGCTTCGTAGGTCTGCGGGTCGATCTGGTAGAGCGCCTGGCCGGCCTTCACCGTGGCGCCTTCCTCGAACAGTCGCTTGAGCAGGATGCCGCCTACCTGCGGGCGAATCTCCGCCACCAGGTGTGCGCTGGCGCGGCCGGGCAGGGTGGTGCTCAGGGCCTGCGGCGCGGTGGCGACGCGGTATACCGCGACCTCCTGCAGCGGGCGGGCCTGGTCGGTGGGGGCGCTGTCGTTGCAGCCGGCCAGTGCGGTCAGGCCGGCGCCCAGCAGCAGGGCGCGGGCCAGGGGGGAACGAGTGAGGGAGACGGAAGGCATCCGAGGGGCTCCGGAGCAGGTGGTTTTCAGCCTGCAGCGTGCTCGGCAAATGTGCAGTCAATGTGGAGAAATCTGGGAGATTGGCCGCCGCGCCTTGCCCCGGCGCGGGGCCGGCGCTTCAATTGGGGGCAGGTTCGATCGACCCGGCGGAGCCATGAGAGTCAGCCTTTCCAGCAAGTTCTTCCTGGCCATGCTCGCGGTGTGCGCCTTCGCCGTCCTGGGCATGGTGTTCGCCGCCTACCTGAGCCTGAAATACGGCTTCCTCGGCTACCTCAACCAGCAGGCCGAGGAGCGCATGGAACGCATCGTCCCGCGCATCGAACAGGCCTACGCCCAGCACGGTGGCTGGGACTTCATCCGCCGCGACCAGGACCAGTGGTTCGAGCTGCTGCGCCCGGACGACATCAACGCCGACAAGACCTTCGACCCCACGCTGCTGACCGTCTCCGACCTGACCGGCGCCTTCGTCCGCTTCGCCCTGCTGGACGAGCAGCACAAGCCGATCATCGGCTACCGCGCCGCCGCCGGGGAAATGCTCGAACGGCCGATCCACCACCAGGGCCGGGTGGTCGGCTGGATGGCCCTGGCGCCGCTGCAGTCGGTGACCAGCGTCGGCGACAAGCGCTTCCAGCTCAACCAGCTGCGCTCCAGCCTGCTGATCGGCCTGGCCTGCCTGTTCGCCACGGCGGTCATCGCCTGGTGGCTGACCCGCGCGCTGCTGCGGCCGATCCGCGAGGTGGCGCGCGCCACCCACCGGCTGGCCGCCGGCGACTACGCGATCCAGGTGCCGGTGCGCTCGCGGGACGAGGCCGGGCAGCTGGCCGGCGACTTCAACCGCATGGCCGCCACCCTGGCCAGCAACGAACGCATGCGCCGCGACTTCATAGCCGACATCTCCCACGAGCTGCGCACCCCGCTGGCGGTGATGCGCGCCGAGCTGGAGGCGCTGGAGGACGGCATCCGCCCGCTGGACGGCACCGCGCTGCGCTCGCTGCAGGGCGAGGTGGGCGCGCTGACCAAGCTGGTCAACGACCTCTTCGACCTGTCCCTGGCCGAGGTCGGCGGGCCCACCTACCGCCGCGAACGCATCGACCTCCGCGTGCTGCTGCCGGTGGTGGCCGAGGCCTTCAGCGCCAGCTTCGCCGAGCGTGGCGTGGCCCTGAGCGTGGAAGTGCCGGACGCGCCGCTGTGGGTGATGGGCGACGAGTCGCGCCTCGGCCAGCTGCTGCACAACCTGCTGGAGAACAGCCGCCGCTACACCGACGCCGGCGGCCGCACGGTGCTACGCGCGCTGCGCGACGGCGAGCGGGTGCTGGTGCAGTGCGAGGACAGCGCGCCGGGGGTGGACGCCGCCTCGCTGGAGCGCCTGTTCGAACGCTTCTACCGCGCCGAGCGCTCGCGCAACCGCGCCAGCGGCGGCACCGGCCTGGGCCTGGCGATCTGCCGGGGCATCGCCGAAGTGCATGGCGGCCGGCTGAGCGCCCAGGCCTCGGCAATGGGCGGCCTGCTGCTGACCCTGGAACTGCCGACGGCGGAGGGCGCGCAATGAGCCATGGCGAGATTCTGCTGGTGGAGGACGAGCCCAAGCTCGCGGCGCTGGTGGGCGACTACCTGCGCGCCGCCGGCTACGCGGTGGAGCACCTGGCCGACGGGTTGCAGGTGATCCCGGCGATCCGCCGCAAGGCCTACGACCTGATGCTGCTCGACCTGATGCTGCCGGGCCGCGACGGCCTCGACATCTGCCGCGAGCTGCGCGGCTTCAGCCGCATGCCGCTGATCATGATGACCGCGCGGGTCGAGGAGATCGACCGCCTGCTCGGCCTGGAGCTGGGCGCCGACGACTACATCTGCAAGCCCTTCTCGCCGCGTGAGCTGGTGGCGCGGGTCAAGGCCGTGCTGCGGCGCAGCAGTAGCCAGGCGCAGAGCCTGGGCCTGGAGCTGGACGCGCGCACCTTCCTGGCGCGCTACCAGGGCGTGGCGCTGGACCTGACTCCGGTGGAGTTCCGCATGCTCGCCGCCCTGGCCGAGTACCCCGGCCAGGTGCTGTCGCGCGACCAACTGATGAACCACATCTACCAGGACCACCGCGTGGTGGCCGACCGCACCGTGGACAGCCACGTGAAGAACCTGCGGCGCAAGCTCACCGCCATCACCCCCGGCCTCGACCCGATCCGCTCGGTGTACGGGGTGGGCTACAGCCTGGAGTGCGAGTAGCCGCCGGCTAGGGGATGATTTCCCGGGAGATCGCCGCGGCGGTCTCGCGCAGCAGTTGCAGGTGCCGCTCCTCGGCGTTCGGCGCCTCCAGCACGGCCTCGGGGCCGGATAGGTTGATGGCGGCGACGACCCGCCCGGAATGGTCGCGGATGCCGGTGGCGATCGCGGTCGAGTAGTCCGAGCGGTGCAGCACCCAGCCGCGCGCGCGGTCCTCGGCGATGGTGTGCTGCAGCTCCAGCAGGGTGCGTGGCGCCGGCGCCGGGTAGTCGTCCAGGCGCACCTGCTGGTACAGCTGCGCCAGTTCGTCCTCGCCCAGCGCGGTGAGCAGCACGCGGCCGAGGGCGGTGTTGTGGCACGGCAGGCGGGTGCCCACCGGGATGTTCACCGTCAGCCGCTGCGGCGCGAAGGCGCGGTAGATGTACAGGCTGTCGGTCTGCTCGCGGATGCTCAGGTGGCAGGACAGCGAGGTGCTGTCGCGCAGGGCGTTCAGGTGCGGCAGGGCGACCTCGACGATGTCGCGGCTGCACAGGTAGGCGAAGCCGTCGGAGATCACCCGCGCGCCCAGCTCGTACTGGTTGCGCTCCAGGCGGTTCAGGTAGCCCATGTCTTGCAGGGTCTGGACGATGCGGTAGAGCGCCGAGGGGCTGACGCCCAGGCGCTCGGCCATCTCGTTCATGCCCAGGCTGCGCTCGCGCGCGTTGAACAGCCCGAGCAGGTTGAGGCCGCGCTCCAGCGCCGGCACCCGGTAGTCCATGTCACTCATGGCGTCTCCCTGGCGGCGCCCGCGCGGGGCGCCGCCGGCTGGTCAGTCGAGCAGGGCGTCGATGCCCACCGGGCGGCCGCCGAACTCGTCCATGGCGTCGAGCATGGCTTCCCAGAAGTACTGCACCGAGGCACGGTCGCAGAGAATCTGCAGGCTGGGCAGTTCGGCGCTGCCGCTGTTGATCACGATGGCGTTCAGGCGCGCCACCGAGGTCTGCGCCACCGCGCCGCTGGCGAAGGCCTGCGGGCGCAGGTCGACGCCGCAGAGCTTGGCCATCACCTGCGCGCAGTGTGCGCCGCTGAGCTGCAGCCAGGCGTGGCTGTCCTGGCGCGGCAGCAGGTAGTTGGCGCTGTCGTCGAGGCGCCAGGCGGCTTCCTCGGCGGCGACGCGTGCGCCCATGTCGTGCAGGCCGCCGAGCAGCAGGTACTCGGTCTGCGACAGCCGCGCCACCAGGCCGCCGTCGGCCTGGCGCAGGGCCCGGTTGGGCGCCTCCGGCAGCGTGTAGCCACGGGCTTGCAGGTAGGCCGCGGCGTCGGCGCCACGGAAGCCCGCGCGCGGCAGGTTGCTCAGGTCGATCAGCGCGCAGCGTTGCAGCTGCGCGTGCTCTTCCTGCTCGCCGTAGCGGGCGACGATGGCGCTGCTGCCCAGGATGGCCAGGCGCGCGCCTTGCTGCAGCGGGTACAGCGGGCTGCGTTCGATGAAGTCTTCGGCTTTCAGGCTGGACATGGCTCAGAGCTCCTGGCGCTGGTTCTGCGGGTCGTAGAAGGGCAGCTGGACGACGGTGGCGCGCACCATTTCGCCGCCCTCGACGCGGATCGGGATCTGCATGCCCGGGGTGGCCTGGTGGGCGCCGGCGTAGGCCAGGCCGACGATCTGGCCGAGGCTCTGCGAGTACTCGCAGGAGGTGACGTTGCCGCTGATGTCGGCGCCGTCGAGCACCAGGTGGCCCTCCAGCGGCTGGGCGCTGCCCCTGGGCAGGGTGAAGCCCACCAGCTTGCGCTTGAGCGGCTGCGCCTCGAGGATTTCGATCGAGCGCTTGCCGACGAAGAACGGCTTCTTGCGGCCGATCGCCCACTGCATGTCGATCTCCGCCGGGTGGGTCATGCCGTCGGTGTCCTGGCTGATGATCACGTGGCCCTTCTCCAGGCGCAGCAGGCGCTGGGTTTCCACGCCGAAGGGGCGGATGCCCTGTTCGGCGCCGGCTTCCATCAGCGCGTCCCACAGGCGTTCGGCGAAGCGCGCCGGCACGTGCACCTCGTAGCCCAGCTCGCCGACGAAACCGACCCGCAGGATGCGCGCCGGGATGCCGGCCACGCGGCCCTGGCGCACGCCCAGGTAGGGGAAGGCGGCGGCCGACAGGTCGACATCGCCGCAGAGTTTCTCCAGCACCCGGCGCGACAGCGGCCCGGCGAGGTTGACCGCGGCCAGCGCGGCGGTGACGTTGGTGATGTCCACGTTCAGCCGCCACTGCGCGTTCCACTTGAGCATCTGCTGGTAGATGCGGTCGACGCCGCTGGTGGTGGCGGTGACGTAGAAGTGCCGCTCGCCGAGGCGTGCGCAGACGCCGTCGTCGATCACCACGCCGTGCTCGTTGGTCATCAGCGCGTAGCGGGTGCGGCCGACGGCCAGCTTGGCGAAGCCGAAGGTGTACAGGCGCTCCAGCAGCTCGGCGGCGTCGGGGCCGCGCACGTCGAGGCCGCCGAGGGTCGAGACGTCGATCAGGCCGACCTTCTCGCGCACGTGCAGCGCCTCTTCCTGCATGCAGCGTTCGCGGTCCTCGGCCTTGCCGTAGAACGCCGGGCGCTGCCAGATGCCGGCGGGCATCATCTTCGCCCCGGCTTCAAGGTGGCGGCGGTGCATCGGTGTCTGTCGGTAGGGGTCGAAGGCGCGGCCGGCGACATGGGCGAGCTTCTCCGCCTCGAACGGCGGGCGCGCGGTGGTCACCCCGGTTTCGCCGATGCTGCGGCCGGTGGCCTGGGCCACCAGGCGCGCGGTGGGCAGCGCCGAGTGGCGGCCCTGGGACGGGCCCATGCCGACGGTGGAGAAGCGCTTGACCAGCTGCACGTCGCGGTAGCCGCTACGGGTGGCGTTGACGATGTCGCGCACCTGCAGGTCCTCGTCGAAGTCGACGAAGTCCTTGCCCTTGGGGTGGGGGAAGATCGGCCAGGGGAAGTTGACCTCGGCTTCGGCGACGAAAACCCCCGGCAGCGGCGCCGCGAGGTTCAGCGCGGCGAGCGCCTCGGCGGCGCCACGGGCGCCGTCGACCAGCACGTTGCCCAGGGCGTGGCGGCCGTTCACCGAGCCGGCGATGTCCAGCCCGGCGGGCAGGCCGCTGATGGCGAACTCGGCGCGATGCTCCTCGTAGGCCAGCTTGCCGCCGGCCTGGCACAGCAGTTGGTAGACCGGCATGTAGCCGGCGGACATGCACAGCAGGTCGCAGGCCAGCTGGGTGCCTTGCGCGGCAACCTCGCCCTGGCCGTCGATGCGGCGGATGTCGACGCCGCTGACGTGGCGCAGGCCCGGCTCGTGCAGGGCCTCGTAGACGGTGCTGGCGGTGTGCAACGGGATGTGCCGGCGTTGCAGTTCGGCGGCCAGCTCGGCGTCGGCCGGGGCGGCGCGCATGTCCACCACGGCGGCCACGTCGACGCCCTGTTCCTGCAGGTCGAGGGCGGCCAGGTAGCCGTCGTCGTTGCCGGTCAGGACCACGGCGCGCTTGCCCGGTTTCACCGCGTAGAGCTTCATCAGGCGCTGCGCGGCGCTGGTCAGCAGCACGCCGGGCAGGTCGTTGTTGCGGAACACCACCGGTTGGTCGAAGGAGCCGGCGGCCACCAGGCAGCGGGTGGCGCGCACCTTGTACATGCGCTTGCCCTGGATCACCGGCAGGTAGTTGTCGGTGAACCAGGCGTTGCAGGTGGCCTGCTTGAGCACCTGGATGTTCGGGTGCGCCTCCACCGCGCCGACCAGCTCGGCGCGCAGTTCGGCGGCGCGGCGCCCGGCGATGTCGAAGCGCGCGTAGGTCAGCGAGCCGCCGAGCAGCGGCTGCTGTTCCACCAGCAGCACCTTGGCCCCGGCGTCGGCGGCGTCCAGCGCGGCGCGCAGGCCGGCGGGGCCGGCGCCGATCACCGCCAGGTCGACGAACAGGTAGGCCTTGTCGTAGTACTGCGGCTTGAACGCCAGGTCGAGCACGCCCAGGCCGGCTTTCTTGCGGATCAGCGGTTCCCAGACCTTCCACATGCCCTTGGGCTTGTAGAACGAGCGGTAATAGAAGCCCACCGGCATGAAGCGCGAGAACCTGCCCAGGTAGGCGTCGCGGTCGTGGTCGAGGCTGCCGGCGTAGTTCTGGCCTGCCACGGCCAGGCCGTCGCGGGCCGGGTGCATGTCGGCCAGCACGTTGGGTTCGTCGGGCAGTTGCACCAGGGCGTTGGCGTCCTGCCCGGCGAGGGTCAGTGGGCCGCGCGGGCGGTGGTACTTGAAGGAGCGCGAGAGCAGCCAGCGGCCGTTGCCGAGCAGGGCGCTGGCGATGCTGTCGCCCTCGAAGCCCTGGTAGTCGCGGCCGTCGAAGGAGAAGCGCAGCGGCCGCGCGCGGTCGATCAGCAGGCCCATGGGGGCGGGCAGGCGGGTGAGTGCGCTCATTGGGCGGTCTCCTGTGCGGCGGCCTGGGGCGGAGAGAGGAAATCGATGCGCCGGTCGAAGATTTCCTTCGCGTCGAAGGTGCGGATCACCTGGTCGGTGACCGTGTGGCGCTCGGCCAGGAACCAGTAGCTGGAGGCGTTGTGCAGCCACCACTCCAGCACCACCCCGGCGGCGTTGTCGCTGTTGAACACGTAGTCGGCCCACTCCAGGTCGCTGCAGGTGGCCGGGTCGGGCATGCGCTTGAACTCGCCGCCGTAGGTGAATTCGCTGATGTTGCGCGGCCCGTTCAGCGGGCAGGTCAGGATCTTCATCGCTCGTTCCTCAATGGCTGGCCGCGGTGGCGCCCATCTCGTTGACCTGCTGGAAGCGGCTGAAGCGCTCCAGGGCGAAGGGCGCGATCAGCTCCGGCACCTTGCCGCCGCTGGCCACCAGTTCGGCCATGGTCTTGCCGCAGATGGGCGTGGCCTTGAAGCCCCAGGTGCCCCAGCCGGCGTCGAGGTAATAGTTCTCGACCGGCGACAGGCCCATGATCGGGCTGTAGTCGGGGGTCATGTCGGTGATCCCGGCCCACTGGCGCATCAGCTTGGCGTTGGCCATGAACGGGAACATCTCGATGGCGTGGGCCAGCAGGCTTTCCTTCAGGTCCAGGGTCGAGCGCGTGTTGTACAGCGGGTAGGGGTCGGAACCGCCGCCGAACACCAGCTCGCCACGGCTGGTCTGCTGCACGTAGCAGTGCAGCGCCGAGGAGCTCACCAGCGGGTCGAGGAACGGCTTGAACGGCTGGGTGACCATGGCCTGCAGCGGGTAGGTGTGGATGGGGGCGCGGATGCCGGCCTTGGCCATCAGCAGCGAGCTGGCCCCGGCGATGGCCTGGACCACGCAACCGCACTGCACGGTGCCACGGTTGGTCTTCACCGCCTCGATGCGGCCGTCGCGCACCACCAGGTCCTGCACTTCGGTGAGCTGGTGGATTTCCACGCCGCGCTTGGCCGCCTGCTTGGCGTAGCCCCAGGCCACGGCGTCGTGGCGCGCGGTGGCGCCGTCGATGTGCCAGAGCCCGGCGATCACCGGCAGGTGGCCGGGGTCGAGGTTGAGCGTGGGCACCAGCTCGCGGATCTGCTGGCGGTCGATCATCTCGGTGCGCCCGCCGAAGTGCTTGTTCACCTCGGCGCGCTGGCGGAAGGCGCGCACCGTGGCGTCGGTGTGGGCCAGGGTCAGCTGGCCGCGCTCGGAGTACATGATGTTGAAGTCGAACTCGTTGGACAGCCCCTGGAACATCCGCACCGATTCGGCGTAGAACTTCACGCCTTCGCTGGTGAGGTAGTTGGAGCGGATCACCGCGGTGTTGCGCGCGGTGTTGCCGCCGCCCAGGTAGGCTTTCTCCAGCACCGCGACGTTGGTCACGCCGTGGTACGTGGCCAGGTAGTAGGCGGTGGCCAGGCCGTGGCCGCCGCCGCCGATGATCACCACGTCGTAGCGCGGCTTCAGCTCGCGCGGCGGCGGCAGGTCGACTTCCACCGGGTAGTCGGCGCTCAGGCCGTATTTCAGAAGGGCGAAAGGCATGCTGCTTTACTCCGCGACGGCGCTGGCGCGTTGCAGGCGCGCGGCGACCAGGGTGTTCTTCATCAGGTAGGCGATGGTCATCGGCCCGACGCCGCCGGGCACCGGGGTGATGGCCGCGGCCTGGGCGAGGGCGCTGTCGAAGTCGACGTCGCCGACCAGCTTGCTGCGGCCGTCCTCGTCGATGCGGTTGATGCCCACGTCTATCACCACCGCGCCGGGCTTCAGCCAGCTGGCGTCGACCAGGCGCGGCTTGCCCACGGCGGCGACCACGATGTCGGCCTGGCGGCACAGCTCGCGCAGGTTGGCGCTGCGCGAGTGCACCACGGTCACCGTGCAGTGCGCCTTGAGCAGCAGCGCGGCCATCGGCTTGCCGACGATGTTGGAGCGGCCGATCACCACCGCGTGCTTGCCGGAGAGGTCGCCGCAGGTGTCGTGCAGCAGGCGCATGCAGCCGGCCGGGGTGCACGGCGTGAGCACGTCGCGGCCCTGGCTGAGGCCGCCGACGTTCTCGCTGTGGAAGCCGTCGACGTCCTTCAGCGGGTCGATGGCCTGGAGCACGCGGTTCTCGTCGATATGCCCGGGCAGCGGCAGTTGCACGAGGATGCCGTTGACCGTCGGGTCGGCGTTCAGCTCGGCGATCAGCTGGAGCAGGACGCCTTCGCCGGTGTCGGCCGCCAGCTTGTGTTCCAGCGAGCGGATGCCGACTTCCTCGGCGCGCAGCACCTTGTTGCGCACGTAGACCTGGCTGGCCGGGTCGCTGCCCACCAGCACCACGGCCAGGCCCGGCTGGATGCCGTCCTCGCGCAGGGCCAGGACTTCCTCGCGGACCTCGGCGAGCACGCGCGCCGAGGTGGCCTTGCCGTCGATGAGTTTGACGCTGGGAATGGCGTTCATTTGAAGATCACCGTGCGGTCGTGGTTGAGGAAGACGCGGTGTTCGAGGTGGTACTTCACCGCGCGGGACAGCGCGATGGTCTCGGTGTCGCGGCCGATGGCCACCAGGTCGTCGGGGGCGTAGGCGTGGTCCACGCGCTGCACTTCCTGCTCGATGATCGGGCCCTCGTCGAGGTCGCTGGTGACGTAGTGCGCGGTGGCGCCGATCAGCTTCACGCCGCGCTCGTAGGCCTGGTGGTAGGGCTTGGCGCCCTTGAAGCCGGGCAGGAACGAGTGGTGGATGTTGATGGCCTTGCCGGAGAGCTGTTTGCACAGGTCGTCCGAGAGGATCTGCATGTAGCGGGCGAGCACCACCAGTTCGGTGCCGGTCTCGGCGACGATCTTCAGCAGCTCGGCTTCCTGCTGGGCCTTGGTGTCCTTGGTCACCGGCAGGTAGACGAAGCGGATGCCCTCGCGCTCGGCCATGGGGCGCAGGTCGAGGTGGTTGGAAACGATGGCGGTGATCTGCATGTCCAGCTCGCCCTTGGCGTGGCGATAGAGCAGGTCGGACAGGCAGTGGTCGAACTTGCTGACCATCAGCAGCACGCGCATCGGCTTGGCGCTGCTGTGCAGGCTCCAGTCCATGTCGAAGCGCGCGGCCACATCGACGAAACCGGCTTCCAGGTTGCCGATGTCGCCCGCCAGGCCTTCGTTGAAGCGGAACACGGCGCGCATGAAGAAGCGGCCGCTGCCTTCGTCGTCGAACTGCGCCATCTCGCTGATGTAGCAACCCTGCTCGGCCAGGAAGGTGGTCACCGCCGCGACGATGCCGGATACCGCCGGGCAACTGATGCGGATGATGAAATGGCTGGGGGCGTGGTGCATGTCGGGTCCTCGGGGTGAGTGAGAGGCAGCTCGGCGCGCAAGGGCGAAAGTTCGGGGGTGAAGGTGGATTTCACCGGTGGAGAACTATTTACTGCTGGGAATATAAATTTCCTTTTGCGCTTTTATAGGCGAAGCGAATCCCTGGGTCCATACCCTGGGGAAAATTTTTATCCTGTCAGGAAAGTTTTCGGCTGAACGGTGGGGGATAGCGCAGGCGCTTCCCGTAGGGCGAATAACGCCCCAGCGTTATCCGCCATTGGCCGTGGGCGCCGGGGCCATCGGCGGATAACCGCGAACGGTTATGCGCCCTACGTACGAATCACGCCTGGCCGGGCAGGTGTGTGGTGCGCAGGGTGGGGGATCGTGGCGCGCTCCTGCTGGGCGGCGCAGGCTCAGTCGTTGCCGTAGTTCATGATCGACAGCAAGCGGATCGGCACCTGCACCAGCTTCTCCGGCCCGTGCGGGGTGTCGCCGTCGAAGGTCAGGCTGTCGCCGGCCTGCATGTGGTAGAGCTGGTTGCCGTGGCGGTAGACCAACTCGCCTTCGAGCAGGTGGAGGAACTCGGTGCCCGGGTGGGAGAAGGTCGGGAACTCCTCGCTGGCGTCGTCCATGCTCACCATGTAGGCCTCGAAGTTCTTCTTCGGCCCACGGGTGTGGTTGAGCAACTGGTAGGTGTGACCCTTCTCGGTGCCGCGACGCACCACTTCCAGGCCGTCGCCGGCCTTCACCAGCAGCGCGTTGCCGTCCGGCTGGTCGTACTGGCTGAAGAGTTTCGACATCGGCATGCCCAGCACGTCGCACAGGCGGCTCAGGGTGTCGAGGCTGGTGGAGACCTGGGCGTTCTCGATCTTGCTCAGCATGCCCTGGCTGATCCCGGCGATGCGCGCCACGTCGGCCAGCTTGAGCTCCTGCGCCTGGCGCTGGCGCTTGATCTGCATGCCCAGGTACTGCTCCAGGCGAAGGCGCGGTTGGGTCTCGGTCGACATGGTCGGAGGTTCCTGCACGGTTTCAGTTCAAGAATATTAGTTTCGCACCTGGAAAGTGCATGAGGGGCCGCGGCTGTCCCGCCGGTTTCCCACAGTGAAAGCTAGTTTCCCATATATACAGCACAAATGCGCCGCTCGGCGCCAGCGCTCCCCGCGCGTTCGACTTGGCAAGGGCATTGCATTCCTATTGGGAAAGTAACTTTCCTGAGCGGAATCAGAGCCGCCCAGGGCACCGAAAACGCCTTGCCCTTACGGAGTGTTCCCCATGTTGCCAAGCGAAACCCAGCGCACCATCGACCAGCACGGCATCAAGTACGTGCTGGCGCAGTTCGTCGATATCCATGGCTCGGCGAAGACCAAGTCGGTGCCGGTGTCCGGCCTCAAGGCCGTGGCCGAGGAGGGCGCCGGGTTCGCCGGGTTCGCCATCAGCGGCATGGGCATGGAGCCCCACGGGCCGGACTTCATGGCGCGCGGCGACCTCTCCACGCTGATCCCGGTGCCCTGGCAGCCGGGCTACGGGCGGGTGGTGTGCATCGGCCACGTCGACGGCAAGCCGCACCCCTACGACAGCCGCTACGTGCTGCAGCAGCAGGTGCAGCGCCTGGCCGACAAGGGCTGGGTGCTGAACACCGGCCTGGAACCGGAATTCAGCCTGTTCCGCCGCGACGCCCAGGGCAAGCTGCAACTGGTGGACGCCTCGGACAACCTCGACAAGCCCTGCTACGACTACAAGGGCCTGTCGCGCTCCCGCGAGTTCCTCGAACGCCTCACCGAGGCCCTGCAGCCGGTGGGCTTCGACATCTACCAGATCGACCACGAGGACGCCAACGGCCAGTTCGAGATCAACTACACCTACAGCGACGCCATGGAGTCGGCGGACCGCTTCACCTTCTTCCGCATGGCCGCCGGCGAGATCGCCAACGACCTGGGCATGATCTGCTCGTTCATGCCCAAGCCCGATCCCAAGCGCGCCGGCAACGGCATGCACTTCCACCTGTCGATCGCCAGCGCGACCAACAAGAACCTCTTCCACGACCCGTCCGACCCCAGCGGCATGGGCCTGTCCAAGCTGGCCTACCACTTCGCCGCCGGCCTGCTGGCCCACGGACCTGCGCTGTGCGCCTTCGCCGCGCCGACGGTGAACTCCTACAAGCGCCTGGTGGTCGGCCGCTCGCTGTCCGGCGCCACCTGGGCCCCGGCGTTCATCGCCTACGGCGCCAACAACCGCTCGGCGATGGTGCGCATCCCCTACGGCCGCCTGGAGTTCCGCCTGCCCGACGCCGGCTGCAACCCCTATCTGGTGAGCGCCGCGATCATCGCCGCCGGCCTCGACGGCATCGACCGCCAGCTGGAGCCGGGCGAGATGTGCAACGAGAACCTCTACAACCTGAGCCTGGAGGAGATCGCCGCGCGCGGCATCAAGACCCTGCCGCAGTCGCTGAAGGAAGCCGCCGACGCGCTGGAGGCCGACCCGCTGTTCCGCGAGGTGCTCGGCGCCGAGATCGTCGACGAGTTCATCAAGCTCAAGCGCATGGAGTGGGTGGAGTACAGCCGCCACGTCTCCGACTGGGAGATCCAGCGCTACACCGAATTCTTCTGACCGCCGCGCCCGCCGGGCGCGCGACCAACCCTCTGGGCGACCGTGACAACCAAGCGGCGGTCGCCTGCTGCCTCGAAGGAGACGAAACATGTGCGGAATCGTAGGCCTCTACCTGAAGAAACCGGAGCTCGAAGCCCAGCTGGGCAAGCTCTTCGAACCCATGCTGCTGGCCATGACCGATCGCGGCCCGGACAGCGCCGGCTTCGCCATCTACGGTGACGAAGTGGCCGACGGCTGGGTCAAGCTGACCCTCCAGGCGGCCGACGCCAGCTACCCCTGGGCCGAGCTGATGGGCGCCCTGGAAGCGCGCCTGGGCTGCTCGCTGGACTGGTTCCAGAACGCCAGCGCCGCGGTGCTGAAGATCCACGCCGAGGAAGCCGCGGTGCGCGCCGTCCTGGCCGAGCTGGCGCCGGCGGTGCGCATCATGAGCGCCGGGCAGAGCATCGAAATCCTCAAGGGCATGGGCCTGCCGGTGGACATCTCGCAGCGCTTCGGCCTGGCCGGGATGAAGGGCAGCCACATCATCGGCCACACCCGCATGGCCACCGAAAGCGCGGTGACCATGGAGGGCAGCCACCCGTTCTCCACCGGCGCCGACCTGTGCCTGGTGCACAACGGCTCGCTGTCCAACCACTTCCGCCTGCGCCAGGAACTCAAGCGCCAGGGCATCGCCTTCGAGACCGACAACGACACCGAAGTGGCCGCCGGCTACCTGACCTGGCGCCTGCAGCAGGGCGACAGCCTGAAGCAGGCCCTGGACAAGTCCCTGGAGGACCTCGACGGCTTCTTCACCTTCGCCATCGGCACCCGCAACGGCTTCGCCGTGATCCGCGACCCGATCGCCTGCAAGCCGGCGATCCTCGCCGAGACCGACGATTACGTGGCCATGGCCTCGGAGTACCAGGCCCTGGCCAGCCTGCCGGGCATCGACAAGGCCAAAGTCTGGGAGCCGGCCCCGGCCACCATGTACATCTGGGAACGCGAGAGCGCCTGAGGAGCATTTGCATGAAAACCATCGACCTTTCCAGCGCCTCGGTGCGTGAACTGAACCAGGCCCTGCACGGCGACGTACAGGACCGCGAATGGCTGGTGACCCAGCCCGGCGGCAAGCACAACCTCGCGGTGGGCGTGAACCAGGCCGTGAGCATCGATATCCAGGGCCACGCCGGCTACTACTGCGCGGGCATGAACCAGAAGGCCAGCGTCACCGTGCACGGCAACGTCGGCGTGGGCGTGGCGGAAAACATGATGTCCGGCAGCGTGCGGGTGAAGGGCAGCGCCTCCCAGGCCGCCGGCGCCACCGCCCATGGCGGGCTGCTGGTGATCGAGGGCGACGCCGGCGCGCGTTGCGGCATCTCGATGAAGGGCGTGGACATCGTGGTCGGCGGCAGCATCGGCCACATGAGCTGCTTCATGGCCCAGGCCGGGCGCCTGGTGGTCTGCGGCGACGCCGGCGACGCGCTCGGCGATTCGCTCTACGAGACGCGCATCTACGTCAAGGGCACGGTCGCCTCGCTGGGTTCGGACTGCATCGAGAAGGAGATGCGCGCCGAGCACCTGGAAGAGCTCAAGGAGCTGCTCAACCGCGCCGGCTTCGACGAGGACCCGGCCAGCTTCAAGCGCTACGGCTCGGCTCGCCAGCTGTACAACTTCAAAGTCGACAACGCTTCGGCCTACTGATCGCGCCGCGAGGAGACCCCCATGAGCGAGAAACACACCCCGGTGCTGCGCGAATCCGCCACCTTCGACCGCCTGACCATCCAGGAAATCCAGCGCGCCGCCGAGACCGGCATCTACGACATCCGTGGCGGCGGCACCAAGCGCAAGCTGCCGCACTTCGACGACCTGCTGCTGCTCGGCGCCAGCGTCTCGCGCTACCCGCTGGAGGGCTACCGCGAGAAGTGCGGCACCGACGTGGTGCTGGGCACGCGCTTCGCCAAGAAACCGATCCACCTGAAGATTCCGGTGACCATCGCCGGCATGAGCTTCGGCGCGCTCTCGGCCAACGCCAAGGAAGCCCTGGGCCGTGGCGCGACCATCGCCGGCACCAGCACCACCACCGGCGACGGCGGCATGACCCCGGAGGAACGCGGCCAGTCGCAGCACCTGGTGTACCAGTACCTGCCGTCGCGCTACGGCATGAACCCGGACGACCTGCGCAAGGCCGACGCCATCGAGATCGTCCTCGGCCAGGGCGCCAAGCCCGGCGGCGGCGGCATGCTGCTGGGCATGAAGGTCACCGAGCGGGTGGCCGGCATGCGCACCCTGCCGATCGGCGTCGACCAGCGCAGCGCCTGCCGCCACCCGGACTGGACCGGCCCGGACGACCTGGCGATCAAGATCGCCGAGCTGCGCGAGATCACCGACTGGGAAAAACCCATCTACGTGAAGATCGGCGCCAGCCGGCCGTACTACGACGTCAAGCTGGCGGTGAAGGCCGGCGCCGACGTGATCGTCCTCGACGGCATGCAGGGCGGCACCGCGGCGACCCAGGAAGTGTTCATCGAGCACGTCGGCATCCCCATCCTGCCGGCCATCCCGCAGGCGGTGCAGGCGCTGCAGGAAATGGGCATGCACCGCCAGGTGCAGCTGATCGTCTCCGGCGGCATCCGCAACGGCGCCGACGTGGCCAAGGCCATGGCCCTGGGCGCCGACGCGGTGGCCATCGGCACCGCCGCGCTGGTGGCGCTCGGCGACAACCACCCGCGCCTGGACGAGGAACTGAAGAAGATCGGCTCGGCCGCCGGCTTCTACGACGACTGGCAGAACGGCCGCGACCCGGCCGGCATCACCACCCAGGACCCGGAGCTGTCCAAGCGCCTGGACCCGGTGGAAGCCGGCCGCCGCCTGGCCAACTACCTGCGCGTGCTGGTGCTGGAAGCCCAGACCATGGCCCGCGCCTGCGGCAAGTCGCACCTGCACAACCTCGACCCCGAGGACCTGGTGGCGCTGACCGTGGAAGCCGCCGCCATGGCCCGCGTGCCGCTGGCCGGCACCAACTGGGTGCCGGGGCAGCTGCAGTACTGACCGACAACGGGTGACAGGCAAAGGCCGGCGAGCGATCGCCGGCCTTTTTGTTTGCCG
>NZ_JARJLT010000171.1 GCF_029335315.1 Pseudomonas citronellolis | reverse complement strand
GGAAACCCAGAACCACTGCGCCGTGTACCGCCCCTGGGGCAGCTACGACTCGGTGGACATGGGCGGCCGCTTCCAGGTCAAGCACATCACCGTGAAGCCCGGCGCGCAGCTCTCGCTGCAGATGCACCACCACCGCGCCGAGCACTGGATCGTGGTCTCCGGCACCGCCCAGGTGACCTGCGACGACAAGGTGTTCCTGCTCACCGAGAACCAGTCCACCTACATCCCCATCGCCTCGGTGCACCGCCTGGCCAACCCCGGCAAGATCCCCCTGGAGATCATCGAAGTGCAGTCCGGCAGCTACCTCGGCGAAGACGACATCGAACGCCTGGAAGACGTCTACGGTCGAACCCAGGAGAGCAGCGTCCAGGCCCAGGCCGGCGCCCGCTAGTTAAGGACGGCGTCTCCCCCATCGACGCCAATCGCCCCCAGGCCCAGTGCCTGGGGGTTTTCTTTGTGTGGGGTGTGCTTTTCGTAGGGCACATAATCGTTCGCGGTTATCCGCCGATGGGCCTGGCGCGGAGGCCCATGGCGGATAACGCCGTAGGTGTTATGCGCCCTACGGTTGGTCAGGCTTCGAGCAGTTCCACGCTTTCCGGCGCGCGGCGCATCAGGACGCGGCCGTGGCGGATCGAGTAGAGCGCCTTGGTCTGCTGGCGCACCGCTTCGTAGTCGCTGTCCACGCCCAGCACCAGCAGGTTGGCCGGGCGGCCGGCGGCGATGCCGTAGCCTTCGCCCAGGTTCAGCGCGCGGGCGCTGTTGTCGGTGACCAGGTCGAGGCTGCGCTGCAGGTCGTCGAAGCCCATCATGTGGCAGATGTGCAGGCCGGCGTCGAGCACGCGCAGGATGTTGCCGTTGCCCAGCGGGTACCACGGATCCTTGATCGAATCCTGGCCGAAGCAGACGTTCATCCCGGCGCGGTCGATCTCGGCCACGCGGGTCACGCCGCGGCGTTTCGGGAAGCTGTCGAAGCGCCCCTGCAAGTGGATGCTCTCGGTCGGGCAGGAAACGAAGTTGATACCCGAGCGCTTGAGCAGGCGGAACAGCTTCGAACAGTAGGCGTTGTCGTAGGAGCCCATCGCCGTGGTGTGGCTGGCGGTGACCCGCGCGCCCATGCCGCGCACCCGCGCCTCTTCGGCGAGCACTTCGAGGAAGCGCGAGTTCGGGTCGTCGGTTTCGTCGCAGTGCACGTCCACCAGGCAGCCGGTGCGCTCGGCCAGGTCCATGAGGAACCTGATCGAGCTGACGCCCTGCTCGCGGGTGTTCTCGAAGTGCGGGATGCCGCCGACCACGTCGGCGCCCAGGCGGATCGCCTCTTCCATCAGCTCGCGGCCACCTTCGTAGGACTCGATGCCCTCCTGCGGGAAGGCGACGATCTGCAGGTCGACCAGGTGCTTCGCTTCCGCCTTCACTTCCAGCATCGCCTTGAGCGCGGCCAGGGTCGGGTCGGTGACGTCGACGTGGGTGCGCACGTGCTGGATGCCGTGGGCGGCGAGCATGCGGATGGTGGTGTGGGCGCGGGCCTTGGTGTCGTCGTGTGTGATGGTTTCCTTGCGCTGCGCCCAGCGCTCGATGCCCTCGAACAGGGTGCCGCTCATGTTCCATTCCGGCTCGCCGGCGGTGAGGGTGGCGTCGAGGTGGATGTGCGGCTCGACCAGCGGGGCGATCACCAGTTGCCCGGCGGCGTCGAGCTCGCCGGCGGCGGCGACCACGCGGCTCGCCTGTGGCAGCACGTCGGCGATCAGCTCGCCCTCGCAGCGGATGGTGAACAGGCCTTCCTGCTTGCGCAGCGTGGCGTTGACGATCTTCATTGGCGTGGCTCCTCAGGCTGGGCGCTGGACATGCGGCGGATGAGCAGCGCCATGGATGCGTTCAGGCGGAACTGCGCGTCGTCGAGGGACTGCCCACTCAGGGCTTCGATGCGCGCGATCCGCTGGTTCAGGGTGTTGCGGTGGATGCCCAGGCGCTGCGCGGCGCGCAGGGCGTTGCCGCCTTCCTGGAGCAGGGCGTCGAGGGTTTCGACCAGCAGCTGCGGCTGCTTGCGCCCCGGCTCGGCGAAGGGGCCGAGGGTGTCGTGCATGAATTGTTCGACCACCGCGCGATCGGGGATCGCCCGCAACAGGCGCAGCACGCCCAGTTCACGGTAGTCGCAAAGGCCGCCGGGTGGGCGCAGGCCCTCGGCCACTTCCAGCGCCTGGCGCGCCTGCAGCAGCGCGCGGGGGAAGTCGGCGCAGTCCTCGGCCGGCGCCGACAGACCAAGGTAGACCCGCAGCGGCAGCTCGCGCGCCAGGGTCGCCGCCAGGCCTTGCAGGGCCTCGCGACCGCAGGCGGCGTCGTGGTCGGCCAGCAGCAGCACGAACAGGTCGCCCTGGACCAGCGTCGGCAGCGCTTCGGGCAGGTGCCGCTGCCAGTTGTCCAGGTGGTCGAGCAGTTGCTGGCGGCACAGTTGCAGGCGGCGCTCGGCCTCCTCCGGCGGGTGCTCGCGGAACAGCCCGTCGATGCCCGAAAGGCGCAGCGCCACCAGGCGCCGGCGGGCGTCCAGCGGCAACTGCAGGTGCTCGGCGCGGCGGCGGACGATGGCCAGGCTCGGGCAATCGCCGCCAAGCAGCTGGGCGAGGATGTCGCGCCGCGAGTGCTTCACCTGGGTCATCTGCACCAGCGCCGTGCCGATCAGGTGGGTGACGATGACCATCTTCAGCGCGTAGGGCTGCTCGATCAGCGGCAGGCCCTCGCGCTCGGCCAGCTCCACCAGCGCCTCGGGGATGCGCTGGATGAATTCGTCGCCGGTGAGGATCACCAGGCCGGCGATGCCGCAGGCCACGCCCTCGCGGGCGAGACGCAGCAGGTTGGCCTCGTCGCGCGGGTGGTTGATGCCGGTGACGAACACCAGTTCGCCACCCATCACCCACTCGGCGATGCCTTCGTTCTCCGCCACGTAGGACCAGCGCACGCTGCGTTGCAGGTTGCGCGCGCCGGCCCGCAGGGCCATGGATTCGAGGCCCGGCAGGCGGAGGATTTCCTCGACGCTCAGGCTCAAGCGCGCGGCTCCGCCACGCCGCCGCGCAGGCGGGCGAGCTCACCGAGGGCGATGTAGCAGGCGGCCGAGGCGGCGATGCCGACCAGCGGGGCGATCCACGGCGAGGCGTAGGCCAGGCCCGCGCCCACGGCGTAGGACACCAGGCCGGCGACGTTGAACGCCGGGATGTGCGGGCCGACCAGCGCCGGGTAGTTGCCGCGGTGGCGATGCCAGTAGTCGGCCATGATCACGCCGCCCAGCGGCGGGATGATCGAGCCGAGCAGCACCAGGAACGGAATCAGCCACTCGTACATGCCGCCGATGGCCAGGACGATGCCGACGCCGGCGGCCAGCAGGGTCATGGTCCGCCGGCGCTCGCTGCGCACCAGGTGGCAGGCGGCGGCGGAGACGTTGTAGATGGTCGGGCCCTGGATGGTCCACAGGTTCAGGCAGAGCATGATCACCGCGGCGAACGACAGGCCCTGGAGGACCATGACTTCGACGATGTCGGCGTTCTGGTAGACGATCGCGCACCAGGCCCCGGCGACGATCATCAGGCCGTTGCCGATGAGGAAGCTGATGACGCTGGCGGCCACGGCGATGCGCCCGCTGCGCGCCATGCGCGTCCAGTTGGTGGCCTGGGTGGCGCCGCTGGCGAAGGTGCCGAAGACCATGGTGACGGCGGCGGAGAAGGTCATGCCGGTGCTCGGCTCGACCGCCAGCAGCCCGGACCAGCCGCCGGCCTTGTGGGTGGCGATGACCATGGAGGCCACCAGCAGGATGAACATCAGCGGCACCGACACCCGCGACAGCAGGTCCAGGCCCTTGAAGCCGATGATCGCGGTGATGCTGAAGCCCAGGCCGAACAGCACCATCAGCGGGATGGTCAGCCACCCCGGCAGGGCCAGCATCTTCACCAGCACGATGGCCACGGTGGCGGTGCCCCAGGCATACCAGCCCAGTTCGGCGAAGCCGAGGAGGAAGTCGGAGAGCTTGCTGCCGCGCTCACCGAAGCAGAAGCGCCCCATGAGCACGGTGTTCAGCCCGCTGCGCGAGGCGATCAGGCCCAGGGCGGCGGCGTAGACGGCGAGCAGGGTGTTGCCGACGACGGCGACCCAGAGCATGTCGACGAAGTCGAAGGCCATGCCGATCTTGCCGCCGGCGAACATGGTGCCGGTGAAGAAGGTGAAGCTGAACAGGACCATGGCGATGGGCAGCAGGCCCTTGCGCCCTTCCCTGGGCGTGGCGCTCAGGGGGAACTCACTGGGGGAACTCATGGATGTCTCCGCGAGGTGGATGGGGTGTCTGTCGGCCTGGAGCAAGGAGCGGGCCGGAAAAGCCGACGGGGAACGACGCGGAAACTTTTGAGCATGACGAACATCGAGGAATGTTCAGAATGCACACTTCCGAAAGGAAATATGCCGCCGCGTGCCTGCTCAAATGTGCATTATGCGGATTTTCGGGGCAGAACGCAGCCGCCGACGCACCAAATCCGCGCAACCTTGACCCAGGTCGTGGCCGCCGCTCGGATTTCTTCGAAGGCCGTCGGATTTGCTAGGCTGCTGGCCAATCGTCCCCTGGAAACGCCCATGCTCTTCGGCATCCTGCTCATCGTCACCTGGATCATCCTGCTGCTGCGCTACCCCGCCCGCGCCCTGCCGATCTCGGCGGCGGCCCTGGTCGGCCTGGCCCTGGTGACGACCCTGGCGATCTGGCAGGACAGCCGCGACCAGCGCCGCCTGGAGCGCCTGGAGCTGCGCATCCGCTACGCACCGACGCTGTGCCCGGCCGACCGCCCGTTGCGCGCCGACCTGAAGAACGGCAGCGACGCGCCGCTGCTGGAGCTGCGCTGGAAGGTCGCCGCCTACCGCCCCGGCGACACCACCGACCTCGCCGAGAACCTCTACGAGGCGCCGCGCTACCGTGGCCCCGGCGCCCTGCTCGGCGGCGACGCCTGGAACGACTGCCTGCCGCTGCCGACGCTGCGCCCGGGCTACCGCGCCAGTACCCTGGAGTTCCGCGCCGAACGCATCGAAGGGCGCTTCGGCGATTGAACCGAGATTCACCCGCGCGGCGCGATCGGCTAGGGTAGTCGCGGTCCACCCACGCCAAGGAACGCCGTCATGCCCCAGCCCGTCGCCCTCATCACCGGATGCTCCAGCGGCATCGGCCGCGCCCTGGCCGAGGCCTTCCAGGGCGCCGGCTACCAGGTCTGGGCCACGGCCCGGCGCGACGAGGACGTCGCCGCCCTCGGCCAGGCCGGCTTTCGCGGCGTGCTGCTGGACGTCGACGACGGCGCCGCCATCGCCCGCCTCGCCGAACTGCTGCAGCGCGAGGCCGGCGGCCTCGACGTACTCGTCAACAACGCCGGCTACGGCGCCATGGGCCCGTTGCTGGACGGCGGCGCCGCGGGCCTGCGCCGGCAGTTCGAAACCAACGTGTTCGCCGTGGTCGAGCTGACCCGCGCGCTGTTCCCGGCATTGCGCGCGCGACGCGGGCTGGTGGTGAACATCGGCAGCGTCTCCGGGGTGCTGGTCACCCCCTTCGCCGGCGCCTACTGCGCCTCCAAGGCCGCGCTGCACGCGCTGAACGAGGCGCTACGGCTGGAACTGGCGCCGTTCGGCATCGAGGTGCTGGAAGTGCAGCCCGGCGCCATCGCCTCCAGCTTCGGCGCCAACGCCGGGCGCACCTGGCAGGAGCTGGTGGACGACCGCTCGCCCTGGTGGCCGCTGCGCGAATTCATCCGTGCCCGCGCCGGCGCCTCCCAGGACAAACCCACCCCCGCCGCCGACGTCGCCCGCCAACTGCTCGCCGCCGTGCAGCGCAGCCCGCGCCCGCGCCTGCTGCGCGTCGGCCATGGCAGCCGCGCCCTGCCGCTGCTGGCCCGCTGGCTGCCGACCGGCGTGCTGGACAAGGTGCTGAAGAAACGCTTCGGCCTCGACGGCCAGCTCTAGGAGAGCCCATGCCCATCCGCACCCGCTACTACGCCCTCACCGGGATCCTGGTCGCCATCGTCCTCAACGTGCTGTTGCGCACCCTGCTGCGCTACGGCCTGGTGCCGGTGAACCTGCTGGTGGCGCTGGCCATCGCCGCCGGCATGGCGTTCTTCTTCGCCCGTCGGGTCGGCCGCCTGCCCAGCCTGGGCGAGCGCTGGCGCCTGCTCGGCTTCTACAGCGCCGGCCTGGCCCTGCTGTACCTGGCCCTGGTGGCCATGGCCGCCTGGCGTAACCCGCCGAGCCACGCCGCGCTGCTGCTCTACCTGGTCAACTACCTGGTCTACCCGCTGGCCGCCTGGTGGCTGTTCCGCCCCGGCGTGCAGCAGCGCTTCCTGCCGCGCTGACTGCCGCCGGGCGGTTTGACGATTTCTTCACCGGCATTTCATCCGGCCTTTATCGCCCGCCTCCTACTGTCTGCGCGCTGACAGTCAGGAGGCTCCATGACCCTCGCATCGCCCTTCACCACTCTGCGCCGCACCCTGCTTGCCGTCATCGCCATGGCGGTCTTCGCCGGCGCCGCCTGCGCCGACGAACGTCCCGCCAACTGGGCGCAACCGGTGGACAAATCCTTCAACCTCTACGAGATGTCGCCGACCCTCTACCGCAGCGCCCTGCCCCAGGCCAAGGACCTGCCGCTGCTGGAGAAGCTCAAGGTGCACACCGTGCTCAGCTTCATCAAGGACGACGACAAGGCCTGGCTGGGCGACGCGCCACTGCAGGTCGTGAGCCTGCCGACCCACGCCGACCGCGTCGACGACGCCGAGGTGATCCGCGCGCTGAACATCCTCCAGGCCGCCCAGCAGCAGGGCCCGGTGCTGATGCACTGCAAG
Source organism: Pseudomonas citronellolis (assembly GCF_029335315.1). Classification (GTDB taxonomy): domain Bacteria; phylum Pseudomonadota; class Gammaproteobacteria; order Pseudomonadales; family Pseudomonadaceae; genus Pseudomonas; species Pseudomonas citronellolis_A. The sequence continues at coordinate 1,633 of NZ_JARJLT010000171.1, read as the reverse complement.
CACGGGCGCGACCGCACCGGGTTGTTCGCCGCCATGTACCGCACGGTGATCCAGGGCTGGAGCAAGGAGGATGCGCTCAAGGAAATGGTCGAGGGTGGCTTCGGCACGGAAGACGACATGACCGACGCCATCCACTACGTGCAGAACGCCGACGTTGCCGCCATCCGCCAGGCCATGGCTGACGGCCGCTGCAGCACCAGCGTGTTCAGCCTGTGCCACCTGCGCAACCTGGTGGGCAACGCCCCCGACATTTCCCCGGCGCCGGCCGCCGTCGCGCAGAACCGGCAGTGATCGCGGCGCGGCGGGGGATGCGCTAGGCTGCGGGTTTTCCGCCGCCGCAGGCCCGCCATGACCTCCCCCCGCTTCAGCGCCGTCACCCACACCCGCCTCATCGACCACGCCGGCCTGGACACCTTCTGCGCCGGCTACGACGGCTTCCTCCTCGACCTCTGGGGCGTGCTCATGGACGGCGCGGAGGTGTTCCCCGGCGCGCTGGCCTGGCTCCAGCGCCGCGCCGCCGAAGGCCGGCCGGTGTGGTTCCTGAGCAACGCCTCGCGCAGCGTCGCGGAAATGGCCGCGACCCTCGGCCGCCTGGGCGTGCCGGGCGAGCTGTACAGCGGCATCACCACCTCGGGCCAACTGGCCATCAACGCCATCGAGGCCAACCCCGAACTGCAGAGTGGCGGCATCTACATCGCCGGCATCGGCGACGCCCTGGACACCTGGCCGGCGCACATCCGCGAACGCTTCAGCACGGATATCCACAAGGCCAGCCTGATCCTCGGTGTCGGCAGCTTCCCGCAGGACGAACTGGAAGCGCGCTTCGAGCCCCTGCGCCACGCCCGCGAGCTGCCGTTCCTCTGCGCGAACCCGGACCGCGTGGTGGTTTCCGCCGGCAAGACGGTGTTCGGCGCCGGGCGCCTGGCCGAAGCCTTCGCCGAGGAAGGCGGCCAGGTGCAGTGGTTCGGCAAGCCGGACCCGGCGGCCTTCCGCATCGCCGAACGGCAGCTGGAAGCGCGCGGGGCGAAGAACATCCTGTTCATCGGCGACTCCCTGGTGACCGACGTGCCCGGCGCCCTCGCCGCGCGCATCGACACCCTGTGGCTGGCGAGCACCGGCATCCACCGCCAGGCCCTGGGCGTGCCCTTCAACGGCGCGCTGGACGCGGACAAGGTGCAGGCGCTGCTCGACGGCTACCCGGTTCGACCGCACTTCGCGGCGCCCGGGCTGGTCTGAAGTCGGGACGACAGCCGCGGGAAACCGCCCATGCACGAACTCCTCGATCTCCTGCAGTGGCCGGCCATGCTGGTCACGGTACTGGCCGCCTGGCTGGTCGGCTCGCGCGAGCGCCGGCGGCGCAAACTCGGTTTCTGGACCTTCCTCGCCAGCAACGCCCTGTGGATAGCCTGGGGCCTGCCGGCGGCGGCCTACGCGCTGGTGCTGCTGCAGGTGTGCCTGGCGGCGATGAACATCCGCGGGAGCTACAAGAACCGCCGCCGGCAAGCGCCCTGAGCGGCCCCCGGGAAAACCGAGGCTGGGGCAACGGCGGATAACCGCGAACGGTTATTCGCCCTACGGATAGCGCCAAGCCGAGGCGTAGGGCGCATAACGCGCCAGCGTTATCCGCCATCCG
>NZ_JARJLT010000170.1 GCF_029335315.1 Pseudomonas citronellolis | reverse complement strand
CAAGCTCGCTCCTACGAAATGGCGTTCATCTCCCGCAACCCGAGGAGAACGCGGATGAAACAGATAGCCTTCATCGGCCTGGGCCACATGGGCGCGCCCATGGCCGCCAACCTGCTCAAGGCCGGTTACCTGCTGCGGGTCTTCGACCTGGCGCAGAGCGCCATGGACGCCCTGGTGCCGCTGGGCGCCAACGCCACGCGCAGCGCCCACGACGCGGTGGACGGCGCCGACGTGGTGATCACCATGCTGCCGGCCAGCCAGCACGTCGAGGGGCTCTACCTCGGCGAGCAGGGCCTGCTGCAGCACATCACTCCCGGCACCCTGGTGCTGGAATGCTCGACCATCGCCCCGGCCTCGGCGCGCAAGGTCCACCACGCCGCCGCCGAGCGGCGCATCCCGATGCTCGACGCACCGGTCTCCGGCGGGGTCGGCGGGGCCGTCGCTGGCACCCTGACCTTCATGGTCGGCGGCGACCCGGCGGTGCTGGAAAACGCCCGCCCGGTGTTCGCCGCCATGGGCCGCAACATCTTCCACGCCGGTACCGACGGCGCCGGCCAGGTGGCCAAGGTGTGCAACAACCAGCTGCTCGCCATCCTCATGATCGGCACCGCCGAGTCCCTCGCCCTGGGCGTGGCCAACGGCCTGGACCCGGTGGTGCTGTCGGAGATCATGCGCCGCAGCTCCGGCGGCAACTGGGCGCTGGAGGTGTACAACCCGTGGCCCGGGGTGATGGAGAACGCCCCCGCCTCGCGCGGCTACGAGGGCGGTTTCCTCAGCGCGCTGATGGCCAAGGATCTGGGCCTGGCCCAGGAGGCCGCGCAGCTCACCGGCAACGCCACGCCCCTGGGCAGCCTGGCCACCAGCCTGTACCGGCTGCTGCTGAAACAGGGCTTCGGCGACAAGGATTTCTCGGTGGTGCAGAAGCTCTTCGACCAGGGATTGTGAAGCCAGGCTTACGAGTGCATGACACCCCGCCCGGTTTTTCCCGCGCCGGGCGTGTCCGATGATGGGCGTCATCCCGCCGTACCACGGCCTTTCCCACGGAGTTCGAAGATGAAGATCGCCCTGATCGGTGCCACTGGCCATGTCGGCCATTATTTCCTGGAAGAAGCGCTGCGCCGTGGCCTGCTGGTGACCGCGCTGGTCCGCGACCCGGCCAGGCTGGTCAGCCGCGCCGGCCTCAGCGCCGTGCAGGCCGACGTCTACGACGCCACCCAGGTGGCCAAGGCGGTGGCCGGGCATGACGCGGTGATCAGCGCCTTCAACGCCGGCTGGAACAACCCGGACATCCGCGCCGCCCACGGCCGCGGCAGCCGCGCCATCCTCGACGGCACCAAGGCCGCCGGGGTCAAGCGCCTGCTGGTGCTCGGCGGCGCCGGCAGCCTGGAGATCGCCCCCGGCCAGCGCCTGGTGGACAGCCCGGAATTCCCCGCCGCCTGGAAACAGGGCGCGCTCGGCGCCGCCGACGCCCTCGACCAGCTACGCGGCGAAAGCGAGCTGGACTGGGCGTTCCTCAGCCCGGCCATGCTGCTCGACGGCGAGCAGCGCACCGGCAGCTTCCGCATCGGCGCCGACCAGGTGCTGTTCGACGCCCAGGGCGAAAGCCGCATCTCCCTCCCCGACCTGGCCGTGGCCATGCTCGACGAGGCGGAGCGCCCGGCGCACCACCGCCAGCGCTTCACCGTCGCCTACTGACGGGGCCTACTGACAGGACCTCAGGCCTCCTCGAAGTGCATCTCCGGCGGCGACTGACGGAAGCCGCCGGTGAGCACGCCCAGGTAGACCACGCCGACGGTCAGCCAGGCCAGGCCCAGCCACACGGCCAGGTGATCGAGGCTGACCATCAGCCACAGGTCGGCGACCAGGCCGATCAGCGGGAACGCCAGGAACAGCACCGCGCCGCGCAGGCCGCGTTCGCCGCGGCGAATCCAGTAGTGGAAGATCACCGACAGGTTCACCAGGCTGAAGGCCAGGAAGGCGCCGAAGTTGATGAACGAGGTGGAGGTGGTCACGTCCATCTCCAGCGCCAGCAGGGCCACCACGCCGCACAGCACGATGCTGCCCACCGGGGTGCCGAAGCGCTCGCTCAGGGTGCCGAAGAAGGATTTCGGCAGCACGCCGTCGCGGCCCATGGCGAACAGCAGGCGCGAGGCGCTGGCCTGGGCCGACAGGCCCGAGGTGAACTGGCCGACGATCAGGCCGATGAGGAAGAGGCTGACGAAGACGTCGCCGCCGATGTTGCGGGCGATCTCGTAGGCCGCCGAGTCGGCGTTCTGGAACTCGGTGGACGGGTGCGCGAGCTGCACGAAGTAGCTGGCCGCGATGAAGATGCAGCCGCCGATCAGGGTGATCAGCAGGATCGCGCGGGGGATGTTCTTGCGCGGCTCGTGGGTTTCCTCGGTGAGCGTGCTGACCGCGTCGAAGCCCAGGAACGAATAGCAGGCGATGGCCGCGCCGCTCATGATCAGCGGCAACTGCACGCCTTCCTTGAAGAACGGCTCCAGCGACCACAGCGGCTTGCCCGGGTCGCCCAGCACATAGTGCACGGCCAGCAGCACGAAGGCCGCCAGGACCAGAAACTGCACCAGCATCAGCACGCCATTGATGTTCTTCGCCAGGCGCAGGCCGACCACGTTGATGCCGGTGGTCACGCCGATGAACGCCAACACCCAGAGCGCCTGCGGCACCGCCGGGAAGGCCGAGTGCAGGTAGGCGGCGCCGATCAGCCAGATGGCCATGGGCAGGAACAGGTAGTCGAGCAGCACCGCCCAGCCGGCGAGGAAGCCCAGCTTGGGGCTGATCGACTTGCGCACGTAGGTGTAGGCCGAGCCGGCCACCGGGAAGGCGGCGGCCATGCGCCCGTAGCTGAGCGCGGTGAACAGCATCGCCACCGAGGCCGCCAGGTAGGCCGAGGGCACCACCCCGCCGGTGGTGTCGGCGAGGATGCCGAAGGTGCCGAGGACGATGATCGGGGTCATGTAGGCGATGCCGAAGAGCACCACCGAACCCAGCGACAGGGTTCGCTTGAGTCGAGCCATTACTGCTTACTCCGAGTTGTGTTTGTTATGGCAGAGTCGAAATCGACGCGTGCAGCGGCGGCGCCCCTCACCCGGGAGCCGCCTGGCGGGAGGGGTTCCCACCGTTTTTTTCGGATTGTCGGTGGCGCGGCCCTGCGCCTTCCGGGGCTCAGCCCGGAATCAGCAGCTCGCGCAGGCCATCGGCGTGCTCGCGCATTTCACCCGGCAGCACGAAGCGCCGTTCGGCCAGGTAGCTGTAGTCGCGGCGCGCTTGCGCCAGGCGTTCGAAGTCCAGCTCGACGGTCTGCCGGCACTCCTCGCGGCCGGCTTCGCAGAGCAGCTGGCCGAAGGGGTCGACCACCGCGCTGCCGCCGGCGAACACCAGGTCGTCGTCGCCTTCGCCGACGCGGTTGACCATCACCGCGTAGGCCTGGTTTTCCATGGCCCGGCCCATGATCGCGGTGCGATGGGTGGGGCCGTAGGGGTCCATGTTGCCGTTGGTCACGATGATCAGCTCGGCGCCCAGCTGGCCGAGGGCGCGGGCGCTCTCGGGGAACTCGATGTCGAAGCAGATGACGATGCCCACGCGGATGCCGTTCCACAGGCAGGTGGCGTAGCGGTTGCCGGGGGTGAAGATGCCGCGGTCCGAGGCCCACAGGTGGGTCTTGCGGTACTTCAGGGCGATGCCTTCGGGAGTGATCAACAGCGTGGTGTTGTAGTAGCGGCCGTCGTCGACCTCGGCGAAGCCCACGGCCACGGCGATGTTCTTCTCCTTGGCCGCGCGTTGCACCGCCTGCACGCTCGGGCCGTCGATCGGCTCGGCCAGCGCGGCGATGTTGGCGGCGGTGGGGAAGCCGGTCAGCTGGGTCTCGGGGAACACCACCAGCTGGCTGTCCGGGGCGCAGGCATGGATCGCCTCCAGGGTGCGGGCCAGGTTCCAGGCCACGTCGCCATCACGGCCGGCGAGTTGCACGAGTTCGACTTTCATGGGGGCTCCTCAGGTATTCATCGACCGGCGCGAAGGCATGACCCGACGCCGCAAAAGGGTCAGAATGCGCACCGCACCGGCGCAAGGCATCCATCGAGTATGCAATCGGCCGGCGCGCCGGGGTAATTACGCCCACGTGGTAACCCAACAGGGGTAGAGGCATGAACCTTACGCTGCAGGACCTCGCCTGGCACCGCTCGGTCGGGCACCTGATCGAGACGCTGGACAAGCCCACCTTCTGGCTCGCCCTGGTGCGCCTGCTGGAACAGTATGTGCCCTTCGACAGCTGGGTGGCGCTGCTCTTCAGCAACGGCCGCCCGCAGGTGTTCGCCGAATGCCCCGGCGAGGACGGCGGCCCCGACCCGCTGTTCCAGGACTACCTCAAGGGCCTGTACCTGCTCGACCCCTTCTACATCGCCAGCCGCGAAGCGCCGGGCAGCGGCCTGCAGCGCCTGGCCGACGTGGCCCCGGAATGCTTCGAGCAGACCGACTACTACCAGCGCTACTTCCGCCTGAACGTGGTGGCCGACGAGGTGCAGTTCAACGTCCAGCTCGACGCCGAGCGCACCCTCTGCCTGTCGCTGGGCAGCGAAGGCCGCTTCAGCCCCGAGCAGCTCACCCTGCTCGACCTGCTGCGGCCCTGGGTGGCCGGCCTGATGCGCCAGCGCATGGCCTTCGAGCGTGAGCTGCTGGAACAAGCCACACCCCCGGCGCCGCGCTGGCAGAGTCGCCTGGAAGAAACCGTGGAACGCCTGGAGACGCCGCTGACGGCGCGCGAGCTGGAAGTCGGCCGGCTGATGCTCAGCGGCTGCTCGAGCAAGGAGATCGCGCGCAAGCTGGCGATTTCGGCGGAGACGGTGAAGGTCCACCGCAAGCACATGTACAGCAAGCTGGGGATCAAGTCGCAGTCGGAGCTGTTCTCGCTGTTCCTGCAAGCGCAGGGCTGACTGGCGGCGGATAACGCCCGTGGCGTTATCCG
>NZ_JARJLT010000016.1 GCF_029335315.1 Pseudomonas citronellolis | reverse complement strand
TGCGCGGGCGTAGGAGCGGACTTTGTCCGCGATTGGACTCACCGGCCACGCCGAACAGCCACCTTCGCGCGCATGGCGCGCTCCTACGGTGCCGGGGCGTATCAGTGGCGGCGCTTGAAGGTTTCCGAGGGCAGCTCGCCGAACTGCTGGCGGTAGCTTTCGGAGAAGCGCCCCAGGTGCAGGAAACCGTAGTCCAGCGCCAGCTCGGTGACGTTGCGCACGTTGCAGCTGGGGTCGGCGAGGCTGGCGCGGATGCGCTCCAGCTTGCGCTGGCGGATGTACTGGCGCGGGGTGGCGCTGGCGTGGCGTTCGAACAGCGCGTAGAGCGAGCGCAGGCTCATGCGCGCCTGGCGCGCCAGCTCCTCGATGTCGATGTCCTGCTTGAGGTTGCGCCCGATGTAGTCGTCGATGCGCTCGAAGCTGGCCAGGGGCGCGGCCAGGCACTCGCGGCTGACGTTGGTCTTCAGCAGGGTCAGCAGCTTGCTGGCGACTATCTGCTGGTAGTGCTCCTCCACGCGCGGCAGGCGCTCGCCGGCCTCGGCTTCCAGGCAGACCATGCCCAGCAGGTTGACGAAGCCTTCCAGCTCGCCCAGGCGATAGCGGTTCTCGGTGAAGCGCGGGCCCTGGCGCGGGTGCGTCCAGCGCTGCTCGGCGCAGACGCTTTCGAGCACCGCGGTGGGAATCTTGACGATGAACTTCTCGCAGTCGTCCGAGTAGGTCAGGTCGACCGGGTCGTCCGGGTTGATCAGCAACAGCTCGCCGGGCTCCAGGTAGTGCTCCTGGCCCTGGCCGCGCCACAGGCAATGGCCTTCGAGCAGCACCTGCAGGTGGTAGATGCTTTCCAGCGCCGGCGAGGTGACCCGCACACTGGTGCCGTAGCGGATGCGGCAGAGGTCGAGGCTGGAGAACTTGCGGTGGTTGAGGCTGGCTTCGGGGCGGCCGTGGGTGGGCAGGCGCAGGCAATGGTTGCCGACGTGCTGGTTCACGTAGCCGGACACGGCATAGGGGTCGGCGCGCTCGAAGACCTGGCTGCGCTCGCTCAGCAGGTTCTGCATACAGGCACTCACTCTTGTTGTCATCGTCCGCGCTCTGCGGCGCGGCTCGTGCTTGCAGTCTAAGCCGTGGCCGGGAAGGCGGGGCCCGGCGAAGACCGACGGTCGCGCGGGCCTCCCCGCATTCGGGGACGGCAGGCCCGCGTACCGTAGCGCAACCCTAAGGGTTAGGCGATCGAAAGTGCAATTCGAGCTGTGTCCGGATGTTCGGCTATCGCACGCATTTACCCACGGTTCAGGTCGCGTCGGCGTGGCTGACCAGGCCCTTGATCACCACCGCGGCGCTGGCGATGGCAGCCGGCACCACCAGGGCGGTGAGCACCTGTTCGAAGTTCCAGCCCAGGCCCAGCAGGGTGGCGCCGATCCAGGCGCCGAGGATGGCGCCGAAGCGGCCGATGCCGAGCATCCAGGACACCCCGGTGGCACGCCCCTGGGTCGGGTAGAAGCGCGCCGCCAGCGACGGCATGGCCGACTGTGCGCCGTTCACGCACATGCCGGCGGCCAGCACCAGGGTGGCCAGCACGCCGAGGGTGCCCAGGCTCTGGCCCACGCAGTAGGCGAAGACCCCGGCCAGGCAGTAGAACGCGCCTATCACCTTGTGCGGGTTGAAGCGGTCCATCGCCCAGCCCACGGCCACCGAGCTGAGCACCCCGCCGAGCTGGAACAGGGCGCCGATGAAGGCGGCCTGTTCCAGGCTGGCGCCGCCTTCGCGCATCAGCGTCGGCAGCCAGCTGGTGAGCAGGTAGACGATCACCAGCCCCATGAAATAGGTCAGCCACAGCAACAGGGTGCCGGCGCTGTAGCGGCCGGCGAAGACCACCCGCAGCACGTTGCCGCTGGGCGCGCTGTTCTGTTCCGGCACGCTGAAGCCACCGGCCATGGCCACGTCCGCCGGGGCGATCGGCGCCAGGGCCTTGCGCACGCGTTCGTCGCCGCGGTTGCGCACCACCAGGAACCGCGCCGACTCCGGCAGCCACAGCAGCAACACCACGGCCAGGACCAGCGGCAACACACCGCCGAGCAGCAGCAGGCTGTGCCAGCCGAAGGCCGGGATCAGCTTGGCGGAGATGAAGCCGCCGCCGGCCATGCCCAGGTTGAAGCCGCAGAACATGCTGGTGACCAGCAGCGACTTGAGGCGCTCGGGGGTGTATTCGGCGAGCAGCGTGGTGGCGTTGGGCATGGCCGCGCCCAGGCCGATGCCGGTGAGCAGGCGCAGCGCCATCAGCTGGTCGAGGGTGCCGCTGAAGGCCGAGAGCACGCTGAACACGCCGAACAGCGTGACCGCGCCGACCAGCACGATCTTGCGCCCGTAGCGGTCGGCCAGCGGCCCGGAACCGAGGGCGCCGAACACCATGCCGATCAGCGCGGCGCTCATCACCGGGCCGAGGCTGGCGCGGTCGATGCCCCAGTCCTGGGTCAGCGCCGGGGCGATGAAGCCCATGGCGGCGGTGTCGAGGCCGTCGAGGAAGACGATGAGGAAACACAGCAGGACGATACGCAGCTGGTAGCGCGACAGCGGCTGGGCGTTGATGAAGGATTGCACGTCCAGGGTGGCGCTGGACGGCAGGCGGGCGGATTGGGTCATGCGGATTCCTGCAGGCGGACAGGAATGAGGGCGCCGCCGGAGCGTGGACCGGCGACTGTCGCTCATTGTTGTTATTCGGCGCCCCTGATGGGCGGACGGCCCACAGTACGAATTGCCTGTCAGAGCATCAATCCGATAATCGCCAAGCGGGGCGATTACCGAACCCTTCTTCCACGTCCGCCGGCTCTCAGCGCTCCGGTCGCACCAGCCCCAGCTTCTCGATCTTGTAGCGCAGCATGTCGCGGGTCAGGCCGAGCAGGCGCGCGGACTTGGTGACGTTCCAGTCGGTGCGGTCGAGCATCTTCACCACCGCCTCGCGCTCGATCTCCGGCAGGCTCATGCCCAGCGGGTCGCCGCCGACCAGCGGGGTCACCGCCGGCACCGGCGCGCCGGTGTGCAGCGAGGGCTCGCCGAGGCCCATGCAGATGTTCAGCTGGTGCGGCGCGATCAGCGGCTGCTGGGCCAGCAGCACGGTCTGCTCGAGCATGTTGCGCAGCTCACGCACGTTGCCCGGCCAACTGTAGCTCTTGAGCAGCGCCTCGGCGTCGGCGGAGAAACGCAGCTCGGGCTTGCCGTAGCGCTTGCCGTGCAGCACCAGGAAATGCCGCGCCAGCAGCAGCACGTCGTCGCCGCGCTGGTACAGGCGCGGCATCTGGATGGCGATGATGCGCAGGCGGAAGAACAGGTCGCGGCGGAACTTGCCCTGCTGCACCATCAGTTCGAGGTTGCAGTTGGTGGCGCTGATGATGCGCAGGTCGACCTTGCGCTCTTTCACCGACCCCACCCGGCGGATGCAGCGGTCCTCCAGCAGCTTGAGCAGCTTGGCCTGCAGCACCAGGTCCATCTCGCCGACCTCGTCGAGGAACAGGGTGCCGCCGTCGGCGGCTTCCACCAGGCCGACGCGGCGTTCCTTGGCGTCGGTGAAGGCGCCCTTCTCGTGGCCGAACAGCTCGGCCTCGATCAGGTGTGCGGGGATCGAGGCGCAGTTGAACTCGACGAACGGGCCCTTGCTGCGCGGCCCGTCGAAATGCAGGGCGCGGGCCACCAGTTCCTTGCCGGTGCCGGTCTCGCCCTCGATCAGTACCGGCGGCAGGTCGCTGCTGGTCATGCGCCGCTCGGCGTCGAGGATCTGCCGGATCACCCCTTTCACCGTCTGCATCGCCGGCGACTCGCCGATCAGGTTCTGCAGGCCGGAATCATGCGCGGCGCGTTCCTGGAAGAACGACAGCTTGCGTTCCAGGCGCTCGGCGTCCAGGGCCTTGTCCAGCAGCAGCTTGAGCTCGGTGAGCACCACCGGCTTGGTCAGGTAGTGGAAGGCGCCCTCCTTCATCGCCAGCACGGCGTCCTCGACGTTGCCGTAGCCGGTCATCATGATCAGCTTCAGTTCCGGCGCCTCCTGGCTCAGGCGCTTGAGCAGCTCGTGGCCGCTGATGCCCGGCAGCGAGTTGTCGGTGAGCACCACGTCCGGCTGGAACACCCGCAGGCGCTGCAGGGCGTCCTCGGCCGAGTGGCAGACCTCCACTTCGAAGTCCTTGCGCTCGAGGTACGTCTGGATATTGCTGGCCAGCAGCTCGTCATCCTCGACCAGCAGAATGCTATGTTCCATGGCTGCCTTCCTCCGCGACCTTGAAGACCAGGCTTACGCTGGTTCCGAACTGTTCCCGGCTGCTCAGGCCGACCTCGCCGCCGAAGCGTTCCATGATCCGCTTGACCATCACCAGGCCCACCCCCAGGCCACCCTGCTTGGTGGTGAAGAAGGGCTTGAAGGCCATGGCTTCCTGCTGCGGGGTCATGCCCCGGCCGCTGTCGCTGATGGTCACCCGCACCCGCGCCCGCTTCTCCTCCGGCTGCACGTCCACCGCCAGCTGCCCGCCGCCAGGCATCGCCTCCACGGCGTTGGCCAGCAGGCTGTTGAGCACCTGCGAGAGCAGCACCGGCTGGCTCACCACCGCCGGCGCCGCCTGCGGCGCGAACTGCAGCTGCACCTTGCAGGCGCGCATCTGCTGCTCGTAGCCGGCCAGCGCCTCGTTCAGCGAGGCCACCAGGTCCACCGCCTCGGCGTCGCCGCTCAGGGGCCTGGAGGAGACAAGCAACTCGCGTACCCACTTCGACATGCGGTCGACCTGGCCAATGATGTCGGTGATGTTCTTGCGCGCCGGCCCCTCGGTGATTTCCTCGGCCAGTTCGGCGCTGGAACGGATGGTCGCCAGCGGGTTGCGCAGGCTGTGGGCGATGGCCGAGGACATCTCGCCGAGCACCACGAAGGTCTCGTTGGTGACCAGCTGGCGCTGCTGTTCGTTGAGCAGCACCGAGGCGCGACGGACGATCCAGAACAGGCCCAGGTAGATCAGCCCGCCGCCCACCGCGGTGGCCAGCCAGATCAGCTGGTAGCCACGCTCGATGCGGGCGATCAGGTCCTTGGGTTCCTTGTACACCTCCACCACCGCCAGCACGTCGGAACGGTCGGCGTCGAACAGCGGGATGTAGTTCTCGATGAACAGGTACTCCGGCGGGCGGCGGAAGCGCTGCTCCAGCTTGCCCTGCTTGACCTTGTGGTAGCTGGAGGCGACCAGCTCGCGACTGCTGAACACTTCCTCCAGCTCGTCGTTGTCCTTCATCACCTTGCCGATCAGCTCCGGGTTGCTCGACCAGATCACCCGCCGGTCGGCGGCGTAGACGTTGACCAGCAGGGCGTCGGGCAGGTGCGAGATGTGGTCGAGGAACTCCCAGCGGGCGCGGTCGCGCTGGTACTCGGTGACCTCCGGCGTGCCCTCCAGCGGCCGGCGGGTGTCCAGCAGGTCGCCCATGGTGCGCACGGCGGGGACGTCGACGTGGCGCAGCTCGGCGGTGGCGATGGCGGTGACGAACTGCGCGGTGAGCAGCGCGTCGCGGGTGATGCTCTCGCTGACCACGTAGCGCGTGGAGATGGTGCCCAGCCCCAGGGCCACCAGGGAAATGACGATCAGACTCACCACGGAGAACCAGCGCTGCAGGTTGAAGCGCCTGCGCCCGGTCCGCGACCCACTCCCCTGCCCCGCCAGCAGGAGCCCCTTGAACGGCACGCCCTTGAACATAGGATTCGATCCTTTTTGTTTGGTTATAGCGCAGGGCAGCAGCAGCACCTAAATCACCAAAACGCATTAATCATGCCGCCATACGGCCTT
>NZ_JARJLT010000169.1 GCF_029335315.1 Pseudomonas citronellolis | reverse complement strand
TTGGCCACCTCGATCCCTTTTTGACCCTTTGCAGGGTTCTGCCGGGGAACGAAGGGTCTTAGAGTCCGGGGTCTCGCCCAGGGAATGGCCGCCAGGGCCGCGACCGCCGACGCTTCACCGCGTGGGCCCAAGGGAGCGCCGCCTGCGAGAATCCACAAGAACAATGCCCCGAGAACGCTCATGACCAGCCTTTGCTTCGCCCCGGTACGCGGCCAGCCGCGCGCACCCTTCCTCCTCGCCCGATTCGCCCGCCGGCAGCGCTGCGGCTGACCCGCCCCGCTCCCGACTCCTCGGCGGCCCGCCGCCACTGCGCAACAACGAAAAGAATCGCGAGGAAACATCGATGGCCATCGAACAAGGCGCCCGCATGAGCGCCAGCACCGGCAACACCAGCCAGCCCGCGGCGGACGCCCGCCTGAAACGCATCCTCGGCCTGCCGGCCCTGGTCTTCTTCGGCCTGGTCTACATGGTTCCGCTGACCATGTTCACCACCTACGGCGTAGTCACCGAAATGACCGGCGGACGCACCGCCAGCGCCTACCTGATCACCCTGCTGGCGATGCTGTTCACTGCCGCCTCGTACAGCTTCATGGTGCGCAAATACCCGATCGCGGGTTCGGCCTACTCCTACACCAGCCTGAGCTTCGGCCCGGCGGTCGGCTTCCTGTCCGGCTGGTCGCTGCTGCTCGACTACCTGTTCCTGCCGATGATCAACTACCTGCTCATCGGCCTGTTCATGAACATCGCCTTCCCGGAAATCCCGGCGTGGGTCTTCGTGGTCGCCTCCATCGCCCTGGTCACCGTGCTCAACGTGGTGGGCATCAGCCAGGTGGCGGGCATGAGCAACGCCATCGTCGGCGCCCAGCTGGTGTTCATCGTGGTGTTCGTGGTTATGTCGCTGAAGAGCCTGTCCGGCGCCCCCGCGGTGGACCTCGCGGCGCCCTTCGTCGGCGACGGCAGCCAGCCCGGCTTCGCCCCGCTGATGGCCGGCGCCGCCGTACTGTGCCTGTCGTTCCTGGGTTTCGACGCGGTCTCCACCATGGCCGAGGAAACCCGTGACGCGCGCCGCGACATCCCCCGCGCGATCATCATCACCACCGTGCTGGCCGGCCTGCTGTTCACCCTGCTGGCGATCATCAGCCAGCTGGTGTTCCCCGGCAGCGTGTTCCAGAACGCCGACTCGGCGGCCAACGAAGTGATGCTCAAGGCCGGCGGCCAGTTCCTCGGCAACTTCTTCACCGCCGCCTACATCGCCGGCTGCATCGGCTCGGCGCTGGCCTCGCAGGCCTCGGTGTCGCGCATCCTGTTCACCATGGGCCGCGACGGCATCCTCCCGCGCAGCCTGTTCGGCACCCTGCACGCACGCTTCCAGACGCCGGTGGTATCGATCCTGGTGGTCTCGGCCATCTCGCTGCTGGCGCTGGTGCTCGACCTGACCACCCTGGCCTCGATGATCAGCTTCGGCGCCCTGGTGGCCTTCTCGGTGGTCAACCTGGCGGTGATCCGCACCTACCTGGGCGTCGAAGGGCGCCGCGCGCCGGCCGACCTGGTGCGCTACGGCGTGGTGCCGTTCATCGGCCTGTGCCTGACCCTGTGGCTGTGGACCAGCCTCTCGCAGCTGACCCTGGTGGTCGGCCTGAGCTGGTTCGCCGTGGGCTTCGCCTACCTGGCGGTGCATACCGGCGGCTTCCGCCGCAAGGCGCCGAGCGTGAGTTTCGAGGAAAACGCCTGACCCCCAACGGACCCAACCGGGCGCCGCCGGGCGCCCCCTGGAGCGCATGATGTTGACGATCTACACCGACGACCATCGCTTGCACCACGGCCAGCATGAGCTGATCGGTGGCCAGTTCACACCCTGCTTCGAGAAGCCCAGCCGCGCCGACATGGTCCTCGATCGGGTCAAGGCGGTGGGCCTGGGCGATATCCAGGGGCCACGGGATTTCGGCCTGGAGCCGATCCGGCGGATTCACACCGAAGGTTTCATCAACTTCCTCCAGCACGCCTGGCGCGACTGGCTGGCCACCGGGCGGACGCACGACATGCTGCCGATCTGCTGGCCGACCCGGCGCCTGCGGCAGAAGGAACCGGACAGCATCGACGGCCGCCTGGGCTTCTACTCGCTGGACGCCGGCGCGCCGATCACCGCCGGCACCTGGCAGGCGATCACCAGCTCGGTGAACGTCGCCATGACCGGCCAGGCCGAACTGGCCAAGGGCGCGCGCTCGGTGTTCAGCCTGTGCCGGCCGCCGGGCCACCACGCCTCGGCCGACTTCATGGGCGGCTACTGCTTCTTCAACAATGCCGCCATCGCCGCCCAGGCGACCCTCGACCAGGGCGCCAGCCGGGTGGCGATCCTCGACGTCGACTACCACCACGGCAACGGCACCCAGGACATCTTCTACGACCGCGCCGACGTGCTGTTCACCTCGATCCACGGCGACCCGCGTTTCGAATACCCCTACTTCCTCGGCTACGCCGACGAGAAGGGCCAGGGCGTCGGCGAAGGCTTCAACTTCAACTACCCGCTGGCCTCGGGCAGCGACTGGTCGGTGTGGAACCTGGCGCTGCAGGCGGCGATCCGGCAGATCTCGGCCTACGCGCCGGACGTGCTGATCGTCTCCCTCGGCGTGGACACCTACAAGGAAGACCCGATCTCGCAGTTCAAGCTCGACTCCCCGGACTACCTGCGCATGGGCGAGGCCATCGGCAAGCTGGGCCTGCCGACGCTGTTCGTCATGGAAGGCGGCTATGCGGTGGAGGAGATCGGGATCAACGCGGTGAACGTGCTGCAGGGCTTCGAGAGCATCGGTTGAGGGCCAATCCCTGTAGGAGCGAGCTTGCTCGCGAACGGGGCTTCACCGGCAATCTCGGCGCTTGACCTGAAGAGTTCCCGGCGCGCCAGAGCCACCGGGAGACCTGGTCCG
>NZ_JARJLT010000168.1 GCF_029335315.1 Pseudomonas citronellolis | reverse complement strand
CATCCCAATAACCCCAGAGCCTTGCGCACATCGTGACCACCACCACTGCAACCAACTACTCACCCGCCGTCGCCGTCGGCGCCGCCCAGCGCGTGCTTGGCCTGCGCGACCTGTTCTCCCTGTGGTTCTCCCTCGGCATCGGCCTGATGGTGCTGCAGACCGGCGCGCTGCTGGCGCCCGGCCTGGGCCTGGCCGGCGCGCTGGGGGCGATCCTGCTCGGCACCCTGGTCGGCGTCCTGCTGCTGGCCAGCGCCGGGGTGATCGGCACCGACACCGGGCTCTCCGCCATGGCCTCGCTCAAGCTCAGCCTGGGTGGCCACGGCGCCGCGCTGCCGGCGTTGCTCAACCTGCTGCAATTGGTCGGCTGGGGCGCCTTCGAGATCATCGTCATGCGCGATGCCGCCAGCCTGCTGGCCGGCCGCGCCTTCGGCGAAGGCGGCGCCTGGACCAGCCCGGCGCTCTGGACCCTGGTGTTCGGCGCCCTGGCCACGCTGCTGGCGGTCGCCGGCCCGCTCGCCTTCGTCCGCCGCGTGCTGCGCCGCTGGGGCATCTGGCTGCTGCTCGCGGCCTGTGTGTGGCTGACCTTCGACCTGTTCCGCCGCGCCGACCTGGCCGCGCTCTGGGCCAAGGCCGGCGACGGCTCGCTGTCGTTCGCCGTGGGCTTCGACATCGCCATCGCCATGCCGCTGTCGTGGCTGCCGCTGATCGCCGACTACTCGCGCTTCGGCAAGCGCGCCGGGCAGGTGTTCGGCGGCGCCGCGCTGGGCTTCTTCATCGGCTGCTTCTGGCTGATGGGCCTGGGCGTGGCCTACACCCTGGCCTTCGCCCAGGGCAGCGACGCCAACGCCCTGCTGCTGGCCCTGGCCGGCGCCGGCATGGGCATCCCGCTGCTGCTGATCCTGCTCGACGAGTCGGAGAAGGCTTTCGCCGATATCCATTCGGCGGCGGTGTCCAGCGGCATCCTGGTGCCGCTGAAGGTCGAGCGCCTGGCGCTGATCATCGGCGTGTTGTGCACCCTGATCGCCTGGTTCGCGCCGCTGGCGCAGTACCAGAACTTCCTGCTGCTGATCGGCTCGGTGTTCGCCCCGCTGTTCGGCGTGGTGCTGGTCGACCACTTCCTGCTGCGCCGCCGCGCCGGCGCGGACATCCACCCGGGCCTGCGCTGGGGCTCGCTGCTGGCCTGGGCCGGTGGTGTGGCGACCTACCACCTGCTGGCCAACTACGCCCCGGACCTGGGCGCGACCCTGCCGGCGCTGCTGGTGTCGGGCGCGCTGCAGCTGGCGCTGGGGCGCTTCGGCGCGAAGGCCTGAGCGGCCTGACGGGCGATTCGCGGACGGAGTCCGCTCCTACAGGAAACACCATGCCTCAGGGTGAACTGTAGGAGCGGACTCCGTCCGCGATGCTCTTACTGCGCCCCGCGTCCGGGGAAGTAATACGGCTTCACGATGCCATTCAGGCGCGGATAGGGAATCTTCAACTCGGGGTGCCCGACCGAGTGCGGCGCGATGCGGTCGATGTCGTACTTAAGGGTTAGCGCGCCGAAGGTCAGGGCGAAGTGTGGGGTCTGCTGGAACGGCCAGTCCTTGATGAAGTTCGGGTCCTGCTCGACCAGCTTGTTCTGCACCACCCAGGCCTGGTGCGCCAGGCGCGCGTTGTCCCAGAACGCCTGCTCCTGGCCGGGCAACAGCACGTCCTGCAGCTCCAGCACCTTGTGCAGGCGGCGGTCGTAGTTGATGAAGGCGCGCCCCGGCTTGCCGTATTCGCCGCCGGTGAATGCGTAGCTGGACAGTTCGAGGATCACCAGGCCGTCATGCTGCTCGCGTACCTTGGCTTGCAGGTAACTGCTCCAGCCCGGCTCGGCGCCGTCGAGGAACTGCTTCTCGTAGCTGGCCAGGCTGGCGGCGCGCGGCGAGTCCGGGGTTTCCCGGGTGAGGTCGAGCAGCTGCTTTTCGATGGCTGCGTTGAGCGCCGGCTCGTCGTCGAAGCTCAGGGTGTCTAGATTGAACAGAGGGCACTGCTCGCCCTGGCAGCCCGGCTGCTGATGTTCGAAGCTGGTGTGGCGGGCGCTGAGCGGGTCGCCCAGGCCCGGGCCGAACAGGCTCTGGCAGCCTGAGAGCGACAGCGCCAGGGTGGCGGTGGCGAGCATTTTCACGAGGTGCATGGGATTCCTTCTTGCGTGTCCGGCGGGATCGGGCGCGCGGCTTCGACCAGGATCGCGCCAGCGGGTTCGCCGCGTCGCCGAGTGTAGCAGCGTCGCTGCCTTCGCCGCCGGGCGGTGGCTGAAAGAGGCTGCGTCGGGCACGGTGGCGCGCTAGGATGGCGCGAAGTTCAACCGATCAGCGAGAGCAGTGGGATGGCGGAAACCTTCAAGGCAGGCCCTAACGATGTGGAGATCACCCGGCGCGAGGAGTGCTTCCGTGGCTTCTATCGCATCGAGCGTCTGCACCTGCGCCATCGCCAGTTCGCCGGCGACATGGGGCCGCTGATCAGCCGCGAGCTGTTCGTCCGCCACGACGCCGTCTGCGTGCTGCCCTACGACCCGCAGCGCGACGAAGTGGTGCTGATCGAGCAGTTCCGCGTCGGCGCCATGGAGGCTGGGGTCAACCCCTGGCTGCTGGAGCTGGTCGCCGGGCTCATCGACAAGGACGAGGAGCCCGAGGCAGTGGCGCGCCGCGAGGCGGTGGAAGAAGCCGGCCTGACCCTTGGCGCGCTTTGGCCGATCACCCAGTACCTGCCCTCGCCGGGCGGCAGCAACGAGCTGGTGCACCTGTTCGTCGGCCGTTGCGACAGCGCCGGGGCGTCGGGCATCCATGGCCTGGAGGAGGAGGGCGAGGACATCCGCGTCCATGTCGTGGCGTTCGAAGACGCCCTGCAGGCGCTGCGCGATGGCCGCATCAACAACGCGGCGAGCATGCTTGCCCTGCAATGGCTGGCGCTGAACCGAGCCGAGGTCCGTGGGTTATGGGTGTGAACCTGCTGCGCGACCGCTACCGCGTCGATCTGGTCGGCCTGCAGGCCACCTGCGAGGCCAACTACCTGCGTCTGATGCGCCTGCTCCCGGACATGCGCGAAGTGCAATCGCAGCGCCGCGTGGCGCTGAGCGAGGGCGAGCGCCTGCTCGGCGTGCTGGCTCTGGAAGTGATCGAGGCCTGCCCCTATACCACCACCCTGCAGGTGCGCCAGGAACTGGGCCTGCCCTGGCTGCCGGCGCCGCGCCTGGAAGTGCGGGTGTACCACGATGCGCGCATGGCCGAAGTGATCGGCGCCGAGCAGGCGCGTCGCCTGCTGGCGATCTATCCCTATCCGAACCAGGCCATGCACCAGCCGGACGAGAAGAGCCAGCTCAACCTGTTCCTCGGCGAGTGGCTGAGCCACTGCCTGGCCTGCGGCCACGAGCTGGAGCCGGTGCTGCAGCGCTGAGCGGGTGAATGATGGCCGAGTGACATGATATGATGTCATTCGTCTGACAGGCCTCGGTCATACTGTGAACTGTGACTCTTTCCCGGTTTGCCCGATGGCGGGCCTGTCACCATACTTCCTTCACCGTCGTCGCCTCGCCTGACAGGAGAAGGCGCATTGCCTGCGAAAGAATCTTCCTCAAATAAGCCCGTACTGCTGGTGCAGCTCTCCGACAGCCATCTGTTCGCCGAGCCCGATGGCCGGCTGCTTGGCATGGACACTGCGGACAGCCTGGCGCAGGTCGTGAAACAGGTGCTGGATGAGCAGCCGCAGGTGGACCTGGTGCTGGCGACGGGCGACCTGTCGCAGGATGGTTCCGTAGAGTCCTATCGACGCTTCCTGGAACTCAGCTCGAGCATTCCGGCCCCGGCGCGCTGGTTCCCCGGCAACCACGACGAACTGGCGCCGATGCGCGAAGTCGTCGCCGACGCCGACCTGCTCGACCCGGTGGTGGACCTGGGCGCCTGGCGCATCATCCTGCTCGACTCGACCATCCCCGGCGCCGTGCCCGGGCAGATGGCCGCCGAGCAGCTGACACTGCTCGACCGCGCCCTCGGCGAGGCGCGCGACCGCCACGTGCTGGTGGCCTTCCACCACCACCCGGTGAGCATCGGCAGCCAATGGATGGACCGCATCGGCATCCGCAACCCGCAGGACCTGTTCGCCGTGCTCGATCGCCACCCGCAGGTGCGCTGCCTGCTCTGGGGTCACGTGCACCAGGAGTTCGACACCCTGCGTGGCGATGTGCGCCTGCTGGCCTCGCCGTCCACCTGCGTACAGTTCGCCCCCGGCAGCGAGGACTTCGGCGTGGACACCCGCGCCCCCGGCTACCGCTGGCTGCGCCTGCTCCCCGACGGCGCGCTGGAGACCGGCGTGTCGCGCGTCACCGGCATCGATTTCCAGGTGGATTACAGCGTCAGGGGCTACTGATCTTTCCGGCTTGCAGCCAGCGGCTCGCAGCTTGTAGCCTCCCGCTCCATGACCGACATCCTCTATATCCACGGCTTCAATAGTTCGCCGGCCTCGCACAAGGCGCGCCAATTGCTGGCCGTCATGGAGCGCCTGGGCCTGGGCGGGCGCCTGCGCATCCCCGAACTGCACCACCACCCCCGGCGCGCCATGGCGCAGCTGGAGGCGGCCATCGGCGAGCTGGAGCGACCCTTGCTGGTCGGCAGTTCGCTGGGCGGCTACTATGCGACCCATCTCGCCGAGCGGCACGGCCTCAAAGCCCTGCTGATCAATCCGGCGGTGCTGCCCCACGGTCGTTTCGACGGCTACCTGGGGCCGCAGAAGAACCATTACAGCGGCGAAGAATGGGAGCTGACCCAGGACCACGTCGACGCCTTGGCGGAGCTCCAGGCGCCGCCGCCGGTCGACCCGGATCGCTACCAGGTGTGGCTGCAGACCGGCGACGAGACCCTCGACTACAAGGTGGCGGCGGTCTTCTACCGGGCCTGCGCGCTGCGCATCGAGGCCGGCGGCGACCACAGCTTCCAGGGCTTCGCCCGCCGCCTGCCGGCGTTGCTGGCGTTCGCCGAGGTGCCGGCGAACCTCTGGCACGACCTCGATTTCTCCATCTTTGACTGACATCTTCTGACTGAAAAGGGACCCCATGGCCCAGCAGAACGCCTATACCGCAGAAGCCATCGAAGTCCTCTCCGGCCTCGATCCGGTGCGCAAGCGCCCGGGCATGTACACCGACACCACGCGGCCCAACCACCTGGCCCAGGAAGTCATCGACAACTCCGTCGACGAGGCGCTGGCCGGCCACGCCAAGAGCGTGCAGGTGATCCTCCACGAGGACAACTCGCTGGAAGTGATCGACGACGGTCGCGGCATGCCGGTGGACATCCACCCGGAAGAGGGCGTGCCGGGGGTCGAGCTGATCCTCACCAAGCTGCACGCCGGCGGCAAGTTCTCGAACAAGAACTACCAGTTCTCCGGTGGCCTGCACGGTGTCGGCATCTCGGTGGTGAACGCGCTCTCGACCCTGGTCGAGGTGCGGGTCAAGCGCGACGGCAACGAATACCGCATGACCTTCGCCGACGGCTTCAAGTCCAGCGACCTGGAAGTGGTCGGCACGGTCGGCAAGCGCAACACCGGCACCACCGTGCGCTTCTGGCCGGACGCCAAGTACTTCGATTCGGCCAAGTTCTCCGTCAGCCGCCTCAAGCACGTGCTCAAGGCCAAGGCGGTACTCTGCCCGGGCCTATTGGTCAGTTTCGAGGACAAGTCCAGCGGCGAGCGCGTCGAGTGGCACTACGAGGACGGCCTGCGCTCCTACCTGGTCGACTCGGTGGTCGACCTGCCGCGCCTGCCGGAAGAGCCCTTCTGCGGCAGCCTGGCCGGCAGCAAGGAAGCGGTTGACTGGGCCCTGCTGTGGCTGCCCGAGGGTGGCGAGTCGCTGCAGGAAAGCTACGTCAACCTGATCCCCACCGCCCAGGGCGGCACCCACGTCAACGGCCTGCGCCAGGGCCTGCTCGACGCCATGCGCGAGTTCTGCGAGTTCCGCAACCTGCTGCCGCGCGGCGTGAAACTGGCCCCGGAAGACGTCTGGGAGCGCATCGCCTTCGTGCTCTCGATGAAGCTGCAGGAACCGCAGTTCTCCGGGCAGACCAAGGAACGCCTGTCCTCCCGCGAGGCCGCGGCCTTCGTTTCCGGGGTGGTCAAGGACGCCTTCAGCCTGTGGCTCAACGCCAACCCCGAGCTGGGCCTGCAACTGGCCGAGCTGGCCATCAATAACGCCGGCCGCCGCCTCAAGGCCGGCAAGAAGGTCGAGCGCAAGAAGATCACCCAGGGCCCGGCGCTGCCCGGCAAGCTGGCCGACTGCGCCGGCCAGGACCCGATGCGCGCCGAGCTCTTCCTGGTCGAGGGCGATTCCGCCGGCGGCTCCGCCAAGCAGGCGCGGGACAAGGAGTTCCAGGCGATCATGCCGCTGCGCGGGAAGATCCTGAACACCTGGGAAGTGGATGGCGGCGAAGTCCTGGCCAGCCAGGAAGTGCACGACATCGCCGTGGCCATCGGCGTCGACCCCGGCGCCGCCGACCTGACCCAGCTGCGCTACGGCAAGATCTGCATCCTCGCCGACGCCGACTCCGACGGCCTGCACATCGCCACCCTGTTGTGCGCGCTGTTCGTCCGCCACTTCCGCCCGCTGGTGGAAGCCGGGCACGTCTACGTGGCCATGCCGCCGCTGTACCGCATCGACCTGGCCAAGGAGGTCTTCTACGCCCTCGACGACGCCGAGCGCGACGGCATCCTCGACCGCCTGCTGGCCGAGAAGCGCCGCGGCAAGCCGCAGGTCACCCGCTTCAAGGGCCTGGGCGAGATGAACCCGCCGCAGCTGCGCGAAACCACCATGGACCCGAACACCCGGCGCCTGGTCCAGCTGACCCTGGAAGACAGCGACGGCACCCTGGAAATCATGGACATGCTGCTGGCGAAGAAACGCGCCGGCGATCGCAAGTCCTGGCTGGAGACCAAGGGCAACCTGGCCGAGGTCCTGGCCTGATGCGCTTGTGGCTGGCCGCCCTGGCGGCCGTGCTCGGTTGCGCCCAGGCCTGGGCCGACGCGCCCGCCGTGGGGCAGGGCGCCGAGCTGCGGTTCCTCTCCGAGCACGCCGTGGAAGGCATGCACGGCGGCAACCTGTCGGGGCTGGCGCAGTGCGGCGGGGTGTTGTGGACGGTTTCCGACCGTGACGACGATCGTCTCTACAGCCTGCGTCCGGATGAAACGCCGGGCAGCGTCTGGCCGGCCGAGACCGAGACCTTCAACGCCCCCGGCCTGCCCGACAGCGGCCTGTCCTGGGGCGCCCGCGCGCGCACCTGGCTGTATGGCCTGCTGCGTGGCGGCGCCCTGGACTTCGAGGGCGTCAGCTGCGACGCCAAGGGCAACCGCTACCTGGTCAGCGAAGCCTACGCCGGCGTCCTGCAGGTGCCGCCGGCAGGCGCCGCGCAATGGCTGGAGCTGCCGCCGACGCTGCTGCGCCAGGCCCGCGCGGCCGGCCTGCTGATGGTCACCAACGCCTACTACGAAGGCCTGGCGCTGGACGCCGACGGCAAGCAGCTGTGGCTCGCCGCCGAACGCCAGCGCCGTGGCCTGCTGCACCTGCGCAACGACAACGGCAGCTGGAAATGCGACGGCGCCTGCGTGCTCTTCAGCGAAGGCGGCACGACCCTGCCGCCGCCCCAGCTGGGCAGCGACAAGCCACTGGCCCTGGATTTCTCCGACCTGTCGCTGTACCAGGGCAAGCTGTTCACCCTGGAGCGCCTGGTGCACCAGATCTGCCGGCGCGACCCCGCCAGCGGCGCCGCCGAGCGCTGCTGGTCGTTCGCCGAGGGCGCCCTGGCGCCGCAGCGCCGCTACGCGCTGCCCTACGGCGTGGCCGAGGCCCTGGTGATCGACGACAAGGGCGCCTGGATCGGCCTGGACAACGGCGACGAGCCGCGCGCCGATGGTGACGCGCGGCCCTACGTGCTGCGCTTCGCCGCTCCGGCGGAGGGCTGGCTGGGTGGCAAATGAGCGAAGCGCAACCCGGGCGCCGTCTCGGCAAGGCCATGATGCTGCTTGCCTGGCTGGCCGGCATTGTCCTGGCCACGCACTTCTTCGGCCTGTGGGAGGACCGCCAGCACAACCCCAACGCGCAGCCGCAGTCGCTGCACGGCGACGGCTATGTGGAGTTGCGGTTGCTGGGCAATCGCCAGGGCCACTACGTCTTCGACGGGCTGATCGACGGCTCGCCGGCGAGCTTCCTGCTGGACACCGGCGCCAGCGCCGTGGCCGTGCCGGAAGCCCTGGCTCGACGCCTGCAACTGCAACCCGGTGGTGCCGTCGACCTCGACACCGCCAATGGCCGGACCCGGGGTTGGCGCACACGCCTGCAACGCCTGGAGCTTGGCGACATCCTGCTGCTCGATGTGCCGGCGATCATCGTCCCGGGCATGGACGGCAACGAGGTGCTGCTCGGCATGAGCGCCCTCAGACAACTCGAATTCTCCCAGCGCGACGGCACCCTGGTGCTGCGCCAGAACACTTCCCCGTGAGGCACGCATGAGCGAAACCCTCGATCTGAGCCTGGAAGGCGTGGAGCGTCGCTCCCTCGCCGACTTCACCGAACAGGCTTACCTGAACTATTCCATGTACGTGATCATGGACCGCGCCCTGCCGCATATCGGCGACGGCCTGAAGCCGGTGCAGCGGCGCATCGTCTACGCCATGAGCGAGCTCGGCCTGGACGCCGACTCCAAGCACAAGAAGTCGGCGCGCACCGTCGGCGACGTGCTCGGCAAGTACCACCCGCACGGCGACTCGGCGTGCTACGAAGCCATGGTGCTGATGGCCCAGCCGTTCTCCTACCGCTATCCGCTGGTGGACGGCCAGGGCAACTGGGGTGCGCCCGACGATCCCAAGTCCTTCGCCGCCATGCGCTACACCGAGGCGCGCCTGTCGCGCTACGCCGAGACCCTGCTCTCCGAGCTGGGCCAGGGCACCTCGGACTGGGTGCCGAACTTCGACGGCACGATGGAAGAGCCGGCGGTGCTGCCGGCGCGCCTGCCCAACCTGCTGCTCAACGGCACCACCGGCATCGCCGTGGGCATGGCCACCGACGTGCCGCCGCACAACCTGCGCGAAGTGGTCAAGGCCTGCGTGCACCTGCTCGACCACCCGGCCTCGACCGTGGGCGAGCTGATCGAGCACGTGCCGGGCCCGGATTTCCCCACCGAGGCGGAAATCATCACCCCGCGCGCCGACCTGCAGAAGATCTACGAAACCGGCCGTGGCTCGGTGCGCATGCGCGCCGTGTATCGCGTCGAGGATGGCGACATCGTGGTCACCGCGCTGCCGCACCAGGTCTCCGGGGCCAAGGTGCTGGAGCAGATCGCCGCGCAGATGCAGGCGAAGAAGCTGCCGATGGTCGCCGACCTGCGCGACGAGTCGGACCACGAGAACCCGACCCGCATCGTCATCATCCCGCGCTCCAACCGCGTGGACGCCGACGAGCTGATGACCCACCTGTTCGCCACCACCGACCTGGAAAGCTCGTACCGGGTGAACCTCAACGTCATCGGCCTGGACGGCAAGCCGCAGGTCAAGGACCTGCGCCAGCTGCTCAAGGAATGGCTGACCTACCGCATCGGCACGGTGCGCCGGCGCCTGCAGTTCCGCCTGGACAAGGTGGAGAAGCGCCTGCACCTGTTGGACGGCTTGCTGATCGCCTTCCTCAACCTCGACGAAGTCATCCACATCATCCGCACCGAGGACCAGCCCAAGCAGGTCCTGATGCAGCGTTTCGAGCTCAGCGACATCCAGGCCGACTACATCCTCGACACCCGCCTGCGTCAGCTGGCGCGCCTGGAAGAGATGAAGATCCGTGGCGAGCAGGACGAACTGCTGAAGGAGCAGAAGCGCCTGCAGACCCTGCTCGGCAGCGAGACCAAGCTGAAGAAACTGGTACGCGACGAGCTGCTGGCCGACGCCGAGACCTACGGCGACGATCGTCGTTCGCCGATCGTCGCCCGCGCCGAGGCCAAGGCGCTCTCGGAAACCGAGCTGATGCCCACCGAGCCGGTCACCGTGGTGCTTTCGGACAAGGGCTGGGTGCGTTGCGCCAAGGGCCACGAAATCGACGCCGAAGGCCTTTCCTACAAGGCCGGCGACACCTTCAAGGCCGCCGCGCCGGGGCGCTCGAACCAGTACGCGGTGTTCATCGACTCCACCGGGCGCAGCTACTCGCTGGCGGCCCACAGCCTGCCGTCGGCGCGTGGCCAGGGCGAGCCGCTCACCGGCCGCCTGACCCCGCCGCCGGGTGCCAGTTTCGAACGCGTGCTGCTGCCCGAGGACAATGCGATGTTCGTGCTGGCCTCGGACGCCGGCTACGGCTTCGTGGTCAAGGGCGAGGACATGCAGGCCAAGAACAAGGCCGGCAAGGCCCTGCTCAGCCTGCCCAACGGCGCCCAGGTGATGGCCCCGCGGCCGGTCGCCGACGTCGAGCAGGACTGGCTGGCGGCGGTGACCACCGAAGGCCGCCTGCTGCTGTTCAAGGTCTCCGACCTGCCGCAGTTGGCCAAGGGCAAGGGCAACAAGATCATCAGCGTGCCCGGCGAGCGCGTGGCCAGCCGCGAGGAGTACCTGACCGACCTGGCGGTGCTGCCGCCGGGCGCGACCCTGGTGCTGCAGGCCGGCAAGCGCACGCTGTCGCTCAAGGGCGACGACCTGGAGCACTACAAGGGCGAGCGCGGCCGCCGTGGCAACAAGTTGCCGCGTGGCTTCCAGCGCGTCGATGCGCTGCTGGTCGAGTCGCTGTCTCAGGATTGAAACGCTCTGCGATACACTCTGCCTCTGGAGCTATGGCGCCGGTTAGGGGATGATAGGTCCCTTTGACACTGGCGCCTTGGCGCCAGTGTCGTCTTGTTTGATGGTTCTTGTAGCAAGTGACGCCGAACGTCGGCGAATTAACGGTGATGCACGATGAGCGCCCTGCGCGTCCTCGCATGTCTTTCCCTCGTCAGCCTCCTGGGGCTGGCGGGCTGTACGGTGAATCGGCCGACCCAGCTGTACCAGCTGGACGCCGGGGCGGCTCCGGTGCCGACCCGCGACAACGGCGTAGCCGTACTGCTCGGTCCGGTGCAATTGGCCGACTATTTGCAACGTGAATCCATGGTCCAGCGCCAGGCTGATGGCATCCTCAACCTGTCCACCGAGGCGCGTTGGGCCGGCAGCCTGGAGACCAACGTCAGCCAGTTGCTGGTGCGCCAGCTCTCCAGCAAGCTGGACACCACCCGCCTGGCGCTGTTCCCGGAACAGCCGGGGTTCACCCCGCAGGTGCAGGTGATGCTGACCATCAGCCGCCTGGATTCCGGCCCCAAGGAGCCGGCGGTGCTGGACGCGCGCTGGCGCCTGCTCGACCAGAAGGGCGAGCTGCGCGACAGCCGGGTCTTCCATGAGGAAGAAAAGCACGACGGCAGCCTGCCCGACCAGGTTCGCGCGCAGAGCGACCTGCTGCGTCGCCTCGCCGGCCAATTGGCCCAGGACGTGCGCCCGGTGGCGGTAGCCGCCGAGCAGCCGGCGCCGCAGCGCAAGCAGGCGCAGGCCGCCGAGCAGGCCGCCAAGCCCAAGGAAGAAGGGCCGAAGATGCCGCTGGTGGTGCCCATCCACACCAACGTCGAAGTCTTCCG
>NZ_JARJLT010000167.1 GCF_029335315.1 Pseudomonas citronellolis | reverse complement strand
GATTCCGCGCGTGCAGGCGTGCACCGGTTCGCGGTCATGCGGCGGTGAAATGCGCAAAGCCATCTACGCTCCTCGCATCCCCCACTCGCGGAGACACCGTGATGATGCGCGCCCTGCTGACCGCTTCCCTGTTGGTGGCTTTGAGTTTTCCGGCTTTTGCCGGGGTGACAGCCTTTTCCTCCGCGTTCAAGACCGAGGACGTCGCGGTGCCGGGCGCGAAGATCCATGTGCGGGTCGGCGGCAAGGGCCCGGCCGTGGTGCTGCTGCATGGCTTCGGCGACACCGGCGACATGTGGGCGCCGCTGGCCAATGACCTCGCCCGCGACCACAGCGTGGTGGTGCCGGACCTGCGCGGCCTGGGCCTGTCGTCGATCCCCGATGGCGGCTACGACAAGAAGACCCAGGCCGGCGACGTGCGCGCGGTACTGGCGTCGCTGGGCATCGAGCATTCGGTGGTGGTCGGCCACGACATCGGCACCATGGTCGCCTACGCCTATGCCGCGCGTTACCCGCAGCAGACCGACCGCCTGGTGGTCATGGACGCGCCGGTGCCGGGCATCGCCCCGTGGAACGAGATCGTCCGCTCGCCGATGCTCTGGCACTTCGACTTCGGCGGTCCGGACATGGAGCGGCTGGTGGCCGGGCGCGAGCGCATCTACCTGGACCGCTTCTGGAACGAGTTCGCCGGCGACCCGCGCAAGGTCGACGAGGCGACCCGCCAGCACTACGCCAAGCTCTACGCCCGCCCCGGCACCATGCACGCGGCCTTCGCGCAGTTCCGCAGCATCCGCCAGGACGCGCTGGACAACGAGGCGGCGGCGAAGACCCGGCTGACGATGCCGGTGATGGCCATCGGTGGCGAGAAATCCTTCGGCGCCAACGAGGCCATCGTGATGCGCAACGCTGCCGATAACGTGAAGGAAGTGGTGATCGCCGGGGCCGGGCACTGGCTGATGGAAGAGGCGCCGGCGGAGACCACGCAGACCATTCGGCAATTCATCACGCAGTGACGCCAGCGTAGGGCGGATAACGCTTGGGGCGTTATGCACCCTACGCGAATGGCGCGTGGGTCAGGCCTTTTTCGTCGACGGCAGCAGGATGGTCAGGCAGCCCAGCAGCGGCAGGTAGGAGCACAGCGTGTAGACGTACTCGATGCCGTGGATGTCGGCCAGGTGGCCGAGCAGGGCGGCGCCGATGCCGCCGAAGCCGAACATCAGGCCGAAGAACACCCCGGCGATCATGCCGACGTTGCCCGGCACCAGTTCCTGGGCGAACACCACGATGGCGGAGAACGCCGAGGCCAGGATGAAGCCGATGACCATGCTCAGCACGCCGGTCCAGAACAGGTCGACGTAGGGCAGCGCCAGGGTGAAGGGGGCCACGCCGAGGATCGAGATCCAGATCACCGTCTTGCGCCCGATGCGGTCGCCCAGCGGGCCGCCGAAGAAGGTGCCGGCGGCCACCGCGCCGAGGAACAGGAACAGGTACAGCTGCGAGCTGGCCACCGAGAGCTGGAACTTCTCGATCAGGTAGAAGGTGAAGTAGCTGGTGAAGCTGGCCATGTAGAAGTACTTGGAGAACACCAGCAGCGCCAGCACCACCAGCGCGGCGTTGACCCGGCCCTTCGAGAGACCGTGGGTGGCCTTGCCGCCCTGCTTGAGCTTGAACAGGTTCAGGTGCTCGCGGTACCAGCGGCTGAGGCCGTACAGCACCAGGATGGCGAACACCGCGAACAGGCCGAACCAGGCCACGTGGCCCTGGCCGTAGGGCACGATGATGGCCGCCGCCAGCAGCGGGCCGAAGGCGCTGCCGGCGTTGCCGCCGACCTGGAAGGTGGACTGCGCCAGGCCGTAGCGCCCGCCCGAGGCCAGGCGCGCGATGCGCGAGGTTTCCGGGTGGAAGGTCGACGAGCCGATGCCCACCAGCGCCGAGGCCAGGAGGATCGCCGGGAACGTGCCGACGAAGGCCAGCATGAGGATGCCGATCAGCGTGCACACGCTACCCGCCGGCGCCAGCCAGGGCTTGGGATGGCGGTCGGTGTGGTAGCCCACCCAGGGCTGCAGCAGCGAGGCGGTGAGCTGGAAGGTCAGGGTGATCAGGCCGACCTGGGTGAAGCTCAGGCCGTAGTTGGCCTTGAGCACCGGGTAGATCGACGGCAGCACGGCCTGGATCAGGTCGTTGATCAGGTGGGCCAGGGCGCAGGCGCCGATCACGCGCATCACCAGGGGGCTGGCTTGGCTGGCGACGGACGCGGCAGCCGTGGGGGCGGCAGTAGTGGACATGGGACTCCAGGCAGCAAGGTGCGGCCGGCACAGTGGTGCGGCCGTCGTTTTTAGCGGAGCCCTATGCTAGGCAGCGCCGCCGCGCCCGTCTTGCGAATTTCGGACTTCCGCTATCGAGAAACGGGCACTGTGCGTTGCCCGTCGCGGTTTTCACCCGCCGCAGCGCTTTAGCCCCTGGGGCACATCCGCTTCCAAAGAAGTATTCCGCATCGCCCGTGGCACCGTTATCGTGGCCGACAACCTCCCATCGGAGCCCGCCCCGCGATGAGCCGGACCCGCCAGCTGCGCCTGCCCAACGGCCTGCGCGCGACCCTCGCGCAGACGCCGGGCGCGGCCGCGGGCGCGGCGCTGGTGCGGGTGGCGGCCGGCAGCCATGACGAGCCGGCGGCGCATCCGGGCCTGGCGCACTTTCTCGAACACCTGCTGTTCCTCGGCGGCCGGGCCTATCGCGACGAACAGCGGCTGATGCCCTGGGTGCAGGCGCGCGGCGGGCGGCTGAACGCCAGCACCCGCGCGCGCCACACCGAGTACTTCTTTGAAGTGCCGGCCGCCGACCTGGGCGACGGCCTGCTGCGCCTGGCGGACATGCTCGAACGCCCGGCGCTGGCGCGCGACGCGCAGCTGCGCGAGCGCGAGGTGCTGGAGGCCGAGTACATCGCCCGTTCCGCCGACGCCGACACCCTGATCGACGCCGCCCTGGCCGCCGGTGTGGCGGCGGGCCACCCGTTGCGTCGCTTCGTGGCTGGCCGGCGCGCCAGCCTGGCGGTGGAAACCGATGACTTCCAGCGCGCCCTCGCGGACTTCCATGGCGGCTTCTACCACCCCGGCAACCTGGAACTGTGGCTGCAGGGCCCGCAATCGCTGGACGAACTGCAAGCGCTGGTGGAGCGGGCCTGCGCCGCGTGGCCGAGTCGAGCGCGGCCGGCACGCCAGGCGCCGCCGCCATTGCTGCCCTTCGCCCGCGCCGCGCTGGGCCTGCGCCTGCCCGGCACGCCGCGCCTGGTGCTGGCCTTCGCCCTGGAGCGGCTCGACGCCGCCGCCGAAGGCACCCTGGAACGCGTCGGCGCGCTGCTGGCCGAGGAGGCCGACGGCGGCCTGCTGGCCTACCTGATCGAACAGGGCCTGGCCGATGCCGCCGGCACGCGGGTGGCCTACCGCGCCGAAGAACAAACGCTGCTGCTGGTGAGCTTCGAACTGCTGGAGGCCAGCGCGGCGGGCGCCGTCGAAGCGGCTTTCCTCGACTGGCTGCGCGCCTTGCGCGCGTGCCCGGAGGCGCTGGATGCGGCGGACGAGTTCCCGCGCCTGGCGCCCCTGGAGCAGGTGCGCCGCCGCGCGCTCGGCCAGCCTTGCGCGCTTCGGCCCGGCTGGCTGGCGGCGCTGGATGCGGTGCACATGCTGCGCCTGCTGGTGGCGCCGGAGCTGATCGGCGAGCCCTGCGAAGTGGCCGGCTTCGCGCTGACCCTCGGCGCGGGGCCGGGTCCGCTCGCAGCCAGGCCGCCACTGCCCTGGAACTTCCCCGTGCCGCTCGCGCCGAGCACCTCACCGGCGGCCAGCGTGCAGGTGCGCTGGCGCTTTCCACTGGCGCCCCGGCGTGGCGACTTCCTCGCCTTGCGCCAGGCCCTGCGCCCGCTCGCCGGCCAGGCGCGGCTAGGTGGCGTCGAGTTGCGCCTGGACGCCGAAGCCGGCGACTGGGTGCTGGCCCTGCGTGGGCCGCGCGATCGCCTGGCGGACTGCCTTGGCGAAGCGCTGGCGAGGCTGACGAGTGCGCCCCCAGACGGTGAGCGCCTGCTGCGCCGCGAGGTACAACGGCAAGCCAGTGAATTGCCGATCCGCCGGCTGATCGCCGCGCTGCCCGAGGCCTTGTCTGGAGCCACCGATGCCGCGCCAGACTGGCCGGCCGCGCACTGGGACGCGTTGGCGGAGGGCATCGCACTGCCGCCGCCGAGCGCCTTCCCCGGCCAGCCGGCGCAAGCGCCCTTGCAGCCGGCCGCGCTACCCGGCGGTTGGCACTGGCGGCGCAGCCCGGACAGCGCCGAGGCGGCCCTGCTGCTGTTCTGCCCCTTGGCTGATCGCTCCCCGCCGGGCGAGGCGCGCTGGCGCCTGCTCGCGCGGGCGCTGGAGCCCGGTTTCCAGCGCCGCCTGCGCAGCGAGCTGGGGCTGGGCTACGCGCTGTACTGCGGCTTCCGCCAGGTCGCCGGCTGGCGCGGCATCCTCTTCGCCGTGCAGTCGCCCAGCGCCGAGCCCGAGGCGTTGCTGCAGCACCTGCGGGAGTTCCTCCAGGCCACGCCCCCTGTGCCGTGCGCGGGCGCCAGCCTGATCGGCGCGGCGACGCCGGACGACGCCTGGCTGGACCGCCTGGCCGGCATCGATACCGCTCACCGTGAACAGCTCGAAGCGGCGGCCCGCCAGCTGAGCGGCGCCGACCTGGCGACCGCCCACGCCGAACTGCTGGCCGCCACCGGCGGCTGGTGGCTGCTCGCCAACCGCGGCTGATCCCTCGCTACCTTCGCTGATTCCGCTACCCACGGCCCCCCGCCGGGCGTCGCCGTGCCTGCGACTTTGGTCCTGGGCCGCAAGGCCCGCTGCCAAGGTGCCGCTACCGTCGCGACCATCGCCCAGGGCCGCCCGGGGGAGGGGTGGCATGGCCTTGCGCAGCGCTCCCGGCGCCCCCACCCAAGCAGCGCGAAACCGCGCCCAAAGCGGCGTATGGCGCGGCCCGCCGGCTTTCGATAATCGCCCCGCCAACGACCTCGAGCGGTCATCCATTCCCTGCGGAGCGCGTCATGAACAAGAACAACACCGCCATTCGCCGTTTCCTGCCCCTGGCCCTGGCCTCGCTGGGCAGCCTGGGCAGCCTGCCCGCCGTCGCCGACATCACGCTGTACGACAAGGACGACACCACCTTCTCCACCGACGGCTACTTCAACGCTTTCTACGTCAACAGCGACGTCGACCGTAACGGCGAAACCTACGACCGCCGCCAGTCGCGGGTGAAGATGGGCTTCCTGCCCAACTACATCGGCTTCAACTTCGGCAAGAAGGTCGACGGCCTGACCCTCACCGGGCGCTCCTCGTTCTGGGTGACCATCAACGACAGCGAGCAGGACGGCACCGACACCGCCATCGACGTGCGGCAGTTCTACGGCAACGTCGCCGGCGACTGGGGCGAGGTGCTGATCGGCAAGGACTTCGGCCTGTTCTCGCGCTCGAACATCTTCCTCGACGAACTGCTGGCCGGCTTCGGCAACGCCAGCGACACCCTCGGCCTGGTGGACGGCAAGGGCGTGTCCTTCGGCAACATCGGCACCGGCTACCCGTACCCGTTCCCCACCTCGCAGATCACCTACCGCAACAACAACCTGGTGCAGGGCCTGCGCGTGGCGGTGGGGATCATGGACCCGATCGACACCAACCAGATCGACAAGGACGCCAGCGACGGCCTGGACGACAAGGCCTACCAGGACAACCCGCGCTACGAGAGCGAGGTGAGCTACCAGTTCGACCTCGGCGGGGCGCAGATCTACAGCTGGGTCAACGGCGCCTACCAGACCTCGAAGAACACCAACAGCGAAGTCGACGACGTCACCTCCAAGGGCCTGGGCTACGGCGTGCAGGCGAAGTTCGGCGGCGTCTCGCTGACCGGCTCGGGCTTCACCGCCAAGGGCATCAACCCGTTCTTCACCAACAACGCCGGCGAAGCCGCGCTGCGCGAGGTGGACAGCCGCGGCATGCTGCTGCAGGGCTCCTACAGCTGGGGCAAGAACCGCGTGGCGCTGTCCTACGGCAAGACCGAGGACGACGGCAACGGCCTGGGCAGCGCCGCCGACTACTCCACCCGTGGCGTCGCCTACTTCCGCACCATCAACGACAACCTGAAGCTGGTGGCCGAGTACAACCAGTACGAGATCGACGGGCGCAAGGGCTCTCTGGTCAGCGAGGACACCGACACCTTCGCCGTCGGCGCGGTACTGAACTGGTAACTCCCGAGCTCCTTTGGCAGTAGTTGGGCGGGGCGGCGGTGGCGTCGGTCCGCCGTTTTTTTGTGGGGGATGGTGTTCTGTCGGGAGAGTTGGTGTGGCTCTGGAGAGCGCCCTCTCCCTAACCCTCGGCTGCTCGCCCCGCCCTGAAGGGAGAGGGGACCGTTCGGAGTGCGCGGGTATTTCGGAGTCAGCCGGCAGCGCCGAAGGTTTCCGGCTGAAGCCAGGCCCTCTCTCGGCACGGACAAGCCCCCTCTCCCTTCAGGGAGAGGGCTGGGGAGAGGGTTGCGGACTCCACCTCCCGCTCTGTAGCCAACCCTGGTACCGCTTGTTCGCTGTAGGAGTTACACCTTTCGGAGGTGCCCGGCAGGACCCAAGTAGCATGGGGCCGCGCCGGCCGCCTTCGTAGAATGCTCGCGAGGTTCAACCGGTTTGAGGCAGGCGTATGCAGGAAGGGCAGGGGGAAGGCGTCGTCAGGGGCATGTCCAGCGCCCGCGACGTGGAGGCGGTGGCCCAGGACCTGGCGCGCCAGCTGATCCACCCGCACCTGGGCTTCGTGCTGTTCTTCTGCTCGGCGGAATACGACCTGCCGGCCCTGGCCGACGCCCTGGCGCAGTACTTCGGCGGCATCGAGCTGGTCGGCTGCACCACCGCTGGCGAGATCACCCCGCAGGGCTACGGGCGCGGCTGCGTCAGTGCGGTGGGCTTCGACCTGCGCAGCTTCGCCGTGACCAGCGCGCTGATCGACGAGATGGAACGCTTCAGCCTGATCGACGCCCAGCAGCTGGTGGAAGGCCTGGTGGCCGGCTGCCGCAGCAGCGAGCTGGCGCCGATCAAGGACCACAGCTTCGCCCTGACCCTGCTCGACGGCCTCTCCAGCCGCGAGGAAGTGGTGCTGGCGGCGCTCAGCGCGGCGCTCGGGGCCATCCCGCATTTCGGCGGCTCGGCCGGCGACGACAACCACCTGACCCACACCCACGTCTACTACCAGGGCCAGTTCCACACCGGCGCGGCGGTGGTGCTGCTGTTCAACACCTGGCTCGACTTCGAGGTGTTCACCACCCACCACGTGGTGCCGCGCGAGGAAAAACTGGTGGTGACCCGCGCCGACAGCGCCAGCCGCCGCGTGCTGGAGCTCAACGCCGAGCCGGCGGCGCTGGAGTACGCGCGGCTGATCGGCGTGGAGCCCCACGAGCTGACCTACGAGCTGTTCTCGCGCCACCCGCTGGCCGTGCGCATCAAGGACCAGTACTACGTGCGCGCCATCCAGCAGATGCACGACGACCTCAGCCTGACCTTCTACTGCGCGGTGGAGAACGGCATCGTCCTCACCGCCATGAGCACCGGGCCGCTGCTGCCCAACCTGCAGGCGCAGTTCGCGCGCCTGCACGAACGCCTCGGCCCGCCGCTGCTGACCATCGGCTGCGACTGCTTCCTGCGCCGCCTGGAACTGCAGGCGGCCGGCGCCACCGAGCCCACCGCCGCGTTTCTCCGCCACCAGCAGGTGATCGGCTTCAACACCTACGGAGAGCAATTCAATGGCATGCACGTCAACCAGACCTTCACCGGTGTCGCCATTGGCCAGCCCCGCTGCGGAGCCGCTCGCTGAGCTGCGGGCGCGCGTCGAGGAACTCGAGCGCGACAAGCTCAAGCTGCAGCGCATCAACGCCGCGCTGATCGAGCGCATCGAATCCAGCGCCTCGCGCGGCGACAGCGCCTACGGGGCGTTCCAGCATTCTGTGGTGCTCGCCGAACAGGTGCGCGAGCGCACCGACGCCCTGAGCCAGGCCATGGCCGAGCTGAAGTCCAGCAACCAGCTGCTCAGCGACGCCCGGCTACGCGCCGAGACCGCCCACCAGCACCTGCTCGACGCCATCGAAAGCATCTCCGAGGCCTTCGTGCTGTTCGACCCGCAGCAGCGCATCGTGCTGTTCAACGAGCGTTTCCGCGCGCTCTGGGCGCCCACCCGCGCGCGTATCGGCGCCGGCACCCGGCTGGCCGAGGTGCGCCGGCTGGCGCAGAGCAGCGGGCTGATCGTCGAGGAACAGCGCAGCGAAGACGACGAACACACCCTCTACCGCCTGCGCGACGAGCGCTGGGTGCGCATGAGCGAGCGGCCGACCCGCGACGGCGGGCTGGTGGTGCTCTACAGCGACATCACCGAGATCAAGCGCAGCGAGATCGCCCGCCGCGAGCAGGCCGTGGCGCAGAAGTCGCACCTGCTGCAGCGCGCCGTGGACAACCTGTCCCAGGGCGTGGCCATGGTCGGCGCCGAGGGCGCGCTGGAGCTGTGGAACCGGCGCTTCCTGGAACTCTGCGGGCTGGCGCCGATCGGCGCGCACCGGCCCTTCGTCGAAGTCATGGCCGAAAGCGGCCTGCCGCTGCTCACCCCGCGCAGCCGCGGCGACGACGGCGCGCCCCTGGCGGCGCTGGAGCAGCGCCTGTTCGACGGGCGCATGCTGGAAATCCGCACCCACGCGCTGCCCACCGGCGGCTTCGTCAACACCTTCACCGACATCACCGAGCGCTACCGCCACGCCGAGACGCTGCGCGAGAGCGAACGCTGGATACGCCTGATCACCGACCAGGTGCCGGCGCTGATCGCCTACCTCAGCGCCGACCTCAACTACGAATTCACCAACAAGGTCTACGAACAGTGGTACCGCTGGCCCAGCGGCTCGATGCTCGGGCGCAACCTGCGCGATGTGCACAGCGTGGAGCACTGCGCGCGCCTGGAGCCCTACTTCGAGCGCGCGCTGTCGGGCGAGAGCGTGACCTTCGAGATCGCCGAAACCAACCTCGCCGGCCAGGAACGCTACATGCAGCGCTCCTATGTGCCGAACCGCCAGGCCGACGGCCAGGTGGCCGGGCTGTTCGTGCTGATCCGCGACATCACCGAACGCCGGCGCACCGCCGAGGCGCTGCACCAGGCCTACCAGAACCTCGAACAGCGGGTGCGCGAGCGCACCGCCGAGCTGACCAGCCTGAACGACCAGCTCAAGCGCGAGATCGACGAGCGCAGCCAGGTCGAGGCGCGCCTGCGCGAGGCCAAGCGCGAGGCCGAGCAGGCCAACCTGTCGAAGACCAAGTTCCTCGCCGCCGTCAGCCACGACCTGCTGCAGCCGCTGAACGCCGCCCGGCTGTTCACCAGCGCGCTGCAGGAACGCGGCGACGGCGACGGCCTGGTGCGCAACATCAGCCATTCCCTGGAAGACGTGGAGAACCTGCTGGGCACCCTGGTGGACGTCTCCAAGCTCGACGCCGGAGTAATCAAGCCGGACATCAGCGCCTTCGCCGTCGGCGACCTGCTCGGCAACCTCGCCGCCGAATACCGTCAGGTGGCCGCCAGCGAGGGCCTGCGCCTGGACTTCGTGGCCTGCGACGCGCCGGTGCGCAGCGACCTGCAGTTGCTCGCGCGGATACTCCGCAACCTGCTCTCCAACGCCATCCGTTACACCCCCGGCGGCCGCGTGCTGCTGGGCTGCCGGCGGCGCAAGCAGAGCCTGTGGATCGAGGTCTGGGACACCGGCATCGGCATCCCCGCCGACAAGCTCGGCGAGATCTTCCAGGAGTTCAAGCGCGGCGACATCCAGCGTTCGCACCAGGACCGCGGGCTGGGCCTGGGCCTGGCCATCGTCGAGAAGATCGCGCGCATGCTCGGCCACCGCATCCACGTGAGCTCGGTGCCCGGCAAGGGCTCGCGCTTCGCCATCGAGGTGCCGCTGGCGCGCGGCGCGGTAAGGGCGCGGCCGGAAGCGGTGCAGCAGGCCGAGCAACTGGTGGAGCGCCTGCGCGGCTCGCGGGTGTGGGTGCTGGACAACGACGCGGCCATCTGCGCCGGCATGCGCACCCTGCTGGAAGCCTGGGGCTGCCGGGTGGTGACGGCGCTGTCGGAAGAAGACCTGGCGCGCCAGGTGGACAACTTCCACGCCGAATCCGACCTGCTGATCGTCGACTACCACCTGGACGACGGCTGCAACGGCGTCGACGCGGTGGCCTCGATCAACGCCCGGCGCGGCACGCCGCTGCCGGCGCTGATGATCACCGCGAACTACAGCAACGAGCTCAAGCAGCAGGTCCGCGAGCTGGGCCACACCCTGATGCACAAGCCGGTGCGGCCGATGAAGCTGAAGACCGCGCTGTGCCACCTGATGGACCGGACGGGCTGAACGCCCGCCAATTCGCGCGCATGGCGCGCTCCTACGGGGGCACCGGCGTCAGCATCCGCGTAGGGCGAATAACCGTTCGCGGTTATCCGCCGCCGGCCCGGGGCTCCGTGGGGGCAGTGGTGCCG
This sequence comes from Pseudomonas citronellolis, assembly GCF_029335315.1. Taxonomy (GTDB): domain Bacteria; phylum Pseudomonadota; class Gammaproteobacteria; order Pseudomonadales; family Pseudomonadaceae; genus Pseudomonas; species Pseudomonas citronellolis_A. Next base: position 449 of record NZ_JARJLT010000167.1, on the reverse strand, counting down.
GAGGGGTTGTTCATTGCGGCGGATAACGCTTCGCGTTATGCGCCCTACGACTCACGCTCCAGCGGGCCGTGCCCGCGAAATCGCGCGCATGGCGCGCTCCTACGGGGGCGCCGGCGTCAGCATCCGCGTAGGGCGAATAACCGTTCGCGGTTATCCGCCGCCGGCCCGGGGCTCTGTGGGGGCATTGGTGCCGGAGGGGTAGTTCATTGCGGCGGATAACGCTTCGCGTTATGCGCCCTACGACTCACGCTCCAGCGGGCCGTGCCCGCGAAATCGCGCGCATGGCGCGCTCCTACGGGGGGCACCGGCGTCAGCATCCGCGTAGGGCGAATAACCGTTCGCGGTTATCCGCCGCCGGCCGGGTTCCGTGGGGGCATTGGTGCCGGAGGGGTTGTTCATTGCGGCGGATAACGCTTCGCGTTATGCGCCCTACGACTCACGCTCCAGCG
>NZ_JARJLT010000166.1 GCF_029335315.1 Pseudomonas citronellolis | reverse complement strand
ACCAAGGAGTCAAGATGAACAGCGATACGGTTGTGCGCCTGGAAGGCATCAGCAAGCGCTACCTGGGCGGCGTGGTGAGCGTCGACAACCTCGACCTGGAGGTGCGCCAGGGCGAGTTCCTGTGCCTGCTCGGGCCCTCGGGCTGCGGCAAGACCAGCACCCTGCGGATCATCGCCGGGTTCGAGGAACCCAGCGCCGGGCGCGTCTACCTCGACGGCCGCGACGTCACCGACGCGCCGCCCTACGGCCGCCCGGTGAACACCGTGTTCCAGGACTACGCGCTGTTCCCGCACCTGTCGGTGCGCGACAACGTCGGCTTCGGCCTGAGCGTGGCCCGCGTGCCGGCGGCCGAGGCGCGCAAGCGCATCGAGTCGACCCTGGAGCTGGTCGGCCTCGCCGCCAAGGCGAGTTCCCGCGTGCAGGCGCTTTCCGGCGGCCAGCAGCAACGCGTGGCCATGGCCCGCGCGCTGGTCTGCGAGCCGCGCGTGCTGCTGCTCGACGAACCGCTGTCGGCGCTCGACGCGCACCTGCGCCAGCAGATGCAGGTGGAGCTGAAGAAGCTGCAGACGCGCCTGGGCACCACCTTCATCATGGTCACCCACGACCAGACCGAGGCCCTGGCCATCTCCGACCGCATCGCGGTGATGCGCAACGGCCGCCTGGAACAGGTGGCCAGCCCGGCGGAACTGTACGACGCGCCGGCCTCGCCCTTCGTCGCCGGTTTCATCGGCGCCACCAACCTGCTGGAGGGCCACGTGGTCAGCCAGCACCCGGGCGCCGTCGGGGTGCGCATCGGCTCGCTGGAAATCCTCGCCAGCAGCACCCAGCCGCTGCCGCCGGGCAGCCCGGTGACCGTCTCGCTGCGCCCCGAGGACATGCGCCTGGCGCTGCCCGGCGACGGCCAGGCGAAAGTCCGCGCGCGCATCGCCCAGAGCATCTTCCACGGCCGCTCGCTGCGCCTGCACCTGGAGCTGCCGGGCATCGACGACCTGACCCTGGACGTGCCGCGCGAAGCCTTCGACCGCCTCAGCGCCGGCGACGGCGCCAGCGTCGAGCTGTGCATCCCGCCGGGCAGCGCCCGCGCCTACGCCAGTTCTCCCCACCCCATCGCCTGACACCGCTTCGCGGAGAGTTTTCCATGACCGACCTTCGTCACCGCACCACCGCCGACTGGCACGCCGCCGCGGCGCGCCTGGACTTCCCGCTGGCCAACCTGATCGACGGCGAGCGCTGCGCCGCCCGCTCCGGCGCCACCTTCGAGGTGCTCAACCCGGCCAGCGGGCAGATTCGCTGCCAGGCCCCGCGCAGCGCCGCCGCCGACGTCGACGACGCGGTGCGCGCCGCCCGCCGCAGCTTCCGCAGCGGCGTCTGGTCGCGCACGGCGCCGCGCGAGCGGCTGGCGGTGCTGTATCGCCTGGCCGAGCTGATCGAGGAGCACGCGGAGACCTTCGCCCTGCTCGACGTGCTCGACATGGGCAAGCCGGTGAGCGACATGCTCGACGTCGACGTGCCCGGCGCCGCCCTGACCTTCCGCTTCTTCGCCGAAACCGTGGACAAGCTCGAAGGCAGCGTCACCAGCACCAGCCCCGAGGCGCTGCACTACATCCTGCGCCAGCCGCTGGGCGTGGTCGGCCTGATCGTGCCGTGGAACTACCCGCTGCTGATGGCCGCCTGGAAGCTCGCCCCGGCCCTGGCCACCGGCAACAGCGTGGTGCTCAAGCCGGCCGAGCAGTCGCCCTCCAGCGCCCTGCTGCTGGCCGAGCTGTTCCTGCGCGCCGGCGGCCCGCCGGGGGTGTTCAACGTCGTCCAGGGCTACGGCCGCGAGGCCGGCGAAGCCCTGGCGCTGCACATGGACGTGGACAAGATCGGCTTCACCGGCTCGGTGGAAGTCGGCCGCAAGATGTTCATCTACGCCGGCCAGTCGAACATGAAGCGGGTCACCACCGAGTGCGGCGGCAAGTCGCCGCAGATCATCCTGGCCGACGTCGAAGACCTCGACACCGCCGTGAGCTACGCGGTCAACGGCATCTACGCCAACCAGGGAGAGGTGTGCAACGCCGGCTCGCGGCTGCTGGTGCAGGCCTCGCTGTACGACGACTTCGTCGAGCGCTTCAGCGCCCTCGCCGCGCGCAGCTACCAGCCCGGCGACCCGCTGGCGCCGGACACGCGGATGGGTTCGCTGGTGTCCTTCGAGCAGCAACGGCGGGTGCTCGGGCACATCCACAAGGCCCATGAGGAAGGCGCGCGGCTGGCCTTCGGCGGCGACGTGCCGGCGGCGCTGGCCCACGGCGCTTACGTCAGCCCGACGCTGTTCACCGGCGTCGATCCGCGCATGACCATCGCCCGCGAGGAAATCTTCGGCCCGGTGGCCGCGGCCATCCCGGTCTCGGGCCTGGAGCAGGCGCTGGCCATCGCCAACGACTCGCAGTACGGCCTGGCCGCTTCGGTGTGGACCGGCAACGTCAGCCAGGCGCTGAGCTTCGCCCGCGACGTGGAGGCCGGGATCGTCTGGGTGAACTGCTTCGACCACGGCGACATGACCCAGCCCTGGGGCGGCTTCAAGCAGTCCGGCAACGGCCGCGACCGCTGCCTGGAAGCGCTGACCCAGTACACCCAGACCAAGTCGGTGTGGGTGCACCTGGGCCGCTGAGCCGCGCGTTGCGGCGCGGATTTCCGCGCCGCAACCCGTTTAGAATGGGCGCACTCGCGGGCGCCGCCATCACGCCGCCCGCCCCATCGTCGAGAACCGCGCATGACCCCTGCCGAGAAATCGCCCCTATTCGCCAGCACCCTGGCCCGTGGCCTGGAGGTGCTCACCGCCTTCCGCGCCGGCTACCCGAGCATGAACCTGCCGGAGCTGGCCGCCGCCACCGGCATGACCAAGAGCGCCGTGCAGCGCTTCGCCTTCACCCTGGAAACCCTCGGCTACCTGCGCAAGGACGCGCAGAAGCGCTACCGCCTGACGCCGCGCGCGCTGTCCCTGGGCTTCGGCTTCCTGCAGACCGACAGCCTGATCGAACGCGCCACGCCCTACCTGCACGAACTCAACCGGCAGTGCCACGAGAGCTGCAACCTTTCCGAGCCGGACGCCGACGACATGGTCTTCGTCGCCCGCTTCCCCAGCCACAACCGGGTGATGATCCCGATGCCGCTGGGCCTGCGCCTGCCCATGTACTGCACCGCCTCGGGCCGCGCCTACCTCTCGCGGCTGAGCCCGGAGGACAGCCGCCGGCTGCTGCAGGACATGCCGCGGCCGCCGCACACCCCGGCCACCGTGGTCGACCTGGAGCCGCTGGCCGAGCGCGTGGCGACGGCGCGCGAGGAAGGCTACGCGTGGATCGACGGCGAATACTTCCTCGGCGACATCAGCCTGGCGGCGCCCATCGTCGACGCCGCCGGCCACCCGTTGGGGGCGATCAACATCTCGGTGCCGGCCAGCCGCTGGAGCCTGGCCGACGCCCAGCGCGAACTGGCGCCGCCGCTGATCGAGGCGGCGCGGGCGATCTCCAGCGCCGGGCAGAGCCAGCGCGCCGGCAACGGGCTGCTCTGAGCCCGCTCCAAGACTTTCAATTTTCCTATACTGTCCAGCG
>NZ_JARJLT010000165.1 GCF_029335315.1 Pseudomonas citronellolis | reverse complement strand
AGGGCCTTGCCATGCAATCCTATCTCGACCTGGTCGGCTTCGGCGCCCAGGGCTGGGGCCCGGCGCTGCTGCGTGGGCTTCTGGTCACCCTGCAGATTTCCTTCGGCGCCTTCCTCATCGGCATGCTCATCGGCCTGAGCGCCGCCAGCGCCAAGCTCAACGGCCCGCGCCCGCTGGCCGCCCTGGCGCGTGGCTACACCACGCTGTGCCGCGCGGTGCCAGAGCTGCTGCTGATCCTGCTGCTCTACTACGCAGGCTCCATGGGCCTGAACCAACTGTTCGCCTGGCTCGGCCATGGCGATTTCAAGCTCAACGGCACCATGGTCGCCATCGCCGTGCTCGGCCTGGTGCAGGGCGCCTACGCCTCGGAAATCTTCCGTGGCGCCATCCAGGCCATCCCCTATGGCCAGATCGAGGCGGCGCGGGCCTACGGCATGCACGGCTTCGGCCTGTTCCGCCGGGTTACCCTGCCGATCATGGCGCCCAACGCCCTGGCCGGGATGGCCAACCTGTGGGTCAACCTGATCAAGGACAGCGCGCTGATCAGCGTGGTGGGCACCAACGAACTGCTCTACACCGCCAAGCAGGCCGCCGGATCGACCCGCAGCTACCTGACCTTCTACCTCACCGCGGCGGCGTTGTATTACCTGCTCACGGTGCTCTCCAACCTGTTTTCCGGCTGGCTCGAGCGGCGTTTCCGTCGCTGGATTCCGGCGGTCTGAGGGGCTCCGATGAGCGATCACTGGATATTCGGCTACGGCAGCCTGCTGCTGCGCGGGCTCGGCACCACGCTGTCGCTGCTGCTGGTCAGCGCCGTGCTCGGCTTCGCCCTGGCGCTGCTGGTGGCGCTGGCGCGGATGTCACGCAACCTGTTCCTGGCCAAGGCCAGCCTGGCCTTCACCAGCGTCATCCGCGGCACGCCGCTGCTGGTGCAGATCTACACCTGCTACTACGGCCTGGGCAGCCTGTTCGCCCAGTACCCGCCGATCCGCAGCAGCTTCCTCTGGCCGTACCTGCGTGACGGCTACTGGTACATCGTGCTGGCGCTGGTGCTGTCGGTCGGCGCCTACGTCGGCGAAGTGGTGCGCGGCGGCCTCAAGGCCGTGCCGCGAGGCGAGCTGGAAGCGGCGGCGGCCTTCGGCATGCACCGTCGTCTGGTGCTCTACCGCGTGTGGCTGCCGCGGGCGATCCGCCTGCTGCTGCCGACCCTGGCGGGGGAGACGGTGCTGCTGATGAAGTCCACCGCGCTGGCCTCGACCATCGCCGTGGTCGACCTGCTGGGCGCCGCCAACGTGGTGCGCGCGCAGACCTTCCAGGTGTACCAGCCGCTGCTGCTGGTGGCGGCCATCTACGTGTGCCTGACGTTCATCATCGAGGCCTGTTTCAACCTGCTGGAGCGCACCACGCCGGTTCGCCGCGAGTCGGTTGCACCGCGCTCGCGCGCCGGCTGGGTGTTCTGGCGACGCAAGGTCAAGGCCGGCGGTCGGGCCTAGGCGCGGTTTCCGGCAACGGTCAGGCGTAAGCGCCGCGGCGCAGCCCTTCGACCCAGTGACGGCTGAGCTGCAGGCCGTCCTCGGCGCTGAAGGTGGTGGGGTTCAGGCACCACTCCAGCCACAGGCCGTCGAGCATGGCCGAGAGGCCGATGGAGGCCAGGCGCGGGTTGGCGATGGCGAAGTCCTCGCTGCGCGCGAGGTCGGTGATCAGGCTTTCGAGGAGTTTCAGGTAGGCGCGGTAGCCGCGCTCGTGGGCGTCGTTGACCGGCGTCGAGTGGCGGATGAGGCTCCAGAACACCACCCAGGGGCTGAGCAGGTCGGGGTCGAGCACGCCCGGCGAGAACGAGCCGACGAGAAAGGCGTCGAGGCGTTCGGCGGGGTCGTCGCCGGCGGCCGCGACGCTCTCGCGCAGCGACTGGGTGACCTCGGCGGCGAGGGTCTCGTAGGCCTGGGCGACCAGCGCCTCGATGCTGCCGAAGTAGTGATTGACCAGGCCCACGGCGACCCCGGCTTCCTTGGCGATGCGGCGCACGGAAATGCCGGCGTGGCCGTCAGCGACCAGGCACTTGAGGCAGGCGCGGACCAGGTCGTCGCGGCGTTCCTCGGGCGTGGCGCGGCGGGCTTTCTGGCGGGGGCTGTCCACGCGGGGAGTTCCTTGTGCGGGCGCCGGGGGCGGTGGTTGGAATCGATACTAGGGGGCGCCGGGCAAATTTGCCACGCCCCGCGACGAGGGAGGAGGCAAGCATGATCGAAGACGTATCGCTGCGGGTGACGGGGGATTCCGGCGCGCCGCTGGAGGTGCCGGCCTGGCGTGTCGACGCGGGCCGTCCGGGGCCGCGGGTCCACCTGCAGGCCGGGGTGCATGCCGACGAGATCGCCGGCATGCTGGTGCTGCACCAGCTGCTGCCGCGCCTGCGCGAGGCGGCCCGGCAAGGGCGCCTGAACGGCAGCGTGACCCTGGTGCCGCAGGCCAACCCGTTCGGCATCGGCCAGTTCCGCCAGGGGCGCATCCTCGGCCGCCACCACGAGGTCACCGCGCGCAACTTCAACCGCGGCTTCCCGGCCTCGGCGCGGGCCACCGGCAGTGTCGACAACCTCACCGACTGGCAGCGCCAACTGGCCGCCCTGGCGGCGCCGGCGGACATCGTCCTCGACCTGCACACCGACGACGAGGCGCTGCAGTACGTCTACCTCCACGAGCGCTTCTGGCCGGCCGGCCAGGACCTGGCGGCGGCGCTGCGCGCGGAACTGGCGATCATCTGGGAAGGCGACGGCGACGGTGCCTTCGAGGAAGTGGTGATCGCGCCCTGGCTGGCCGAGGGGCGCCTCGACGGGCGCCTGGTGGCGACCGTGGAGCTGCGTGGCCAGGGCGACGTCAGCGACGCGCTGGCGCAGCAGGACGCCGATGGCCTGTGGGCCTTCCTCTGCGCCCGCGGGGTGATCGACGAGGCCGCGCAACTTCCGGCCTGGAAGGGCGTGGCGGTGCCCATGGGCTTCATGGAAACGGTGTTCGCCCCGGTGGCCGGGGTGCTGGTGTTCGAGCGCGAGCTGGGCGATGTGGTGCAGGCCGGCGAGCGCTTCGCGCGGATCATCGCCAGGCCAGGGGATGCGGACAGCGAGGTGATCCTGCGCGCGCCGCAGGCGGGCCTGCTCGCCACCCGCTACCGCGACCGCCTGATCCCGCGCGGATCGATCGCGGCGAAGTTCACCGGCTCGGCGCCCTCCAGCACCTGGAGCTCCGGTGCCCTCGACCCGTGATCCTGGCTCACCGGATCGGCCAATCGCGTAGGGCGAATAACCGTTCGCGGTTATCCGCCGTTGGCCGGAAGACCTTGCCTGGGGATGACGGCGGATAACGCTTGGGGCGTTATGCGCCCTACGGGGGAAACGAAAACGCCCGCGCGAGGCGGGCGTTTTCGGTACCGGCGAACTCAGTGGTGTTCGCGGGTGGCGCGGAAGGTGATGTCCGGCCAGCGCTCTTCCATCAGGCTCAGGTTGACGCGGGTCGGCGCCAGGTAGGTGAGGTGGCCGCCGCCGTCCACGGACAGGTTCTCGAAGGCCTTGTCCTTGAACTCCTTGAGCTTCTTCTCGTCGCTGCAGTCGATCCAGCGGGCCGACCAGACGTTGATCTGCTCGTAGGCGCACTCGACCTTGTATTCCTCTTTCAGGCGGCTGGCGACCACGTCGAACTGCAGCACGCCCACGGCGCCGAGGATGATGTCGTTGTTGCGCTCGGGGAAGAACACCTGGGTGGCGCCTTCCTCGGCCAGTTCCTGCAGGCCCTGGCGCAGCTGCTTGGACTTGAGCGGGTCCTTCAGGCGCACGCGGCGGAACAGTTCCGGGGCGAAGTGCGGGATGCCGGTGAAGCCCAGCGCCTCGCCTTCGGTGAAGGTGTCGCCAATCTGGATGGTGCCGTGGTTGTGCAGGCCGATGATGTCGCCGGCGTAGGCCTCTTCCAGCTGCTCACGCTCGCTGGAGAAGAAGGTCAGCGCGTCGGCGATCTTCACGTCCTTGCCCAGGCGCACGTGGCGCATCTTCATGCCCTTCTCGTACTTGCCCGAGCAGATGCGCATGAAGGCGATGCGGTCGCGGTGTTTCGGGTCCATGTTCGCCTGGATCTTGAACACGAAGCCGGAGAATTTCTCCTCGGTCGGCGCCACGGTGCGCTCGTGGGTGCCACGCTCCAGCGGTTGCGGGGCCCAGTCGACGATGCAGTCGAGCACCTGGTCGACACCGAAGTTGCCCAGCGCGGTACCGAAGAACACCGGGGTCATCTCGCCCCTGAGGAAGGCATCCTTGTCGAACTCGTGGCAGGCGCCCTGCACCAGTTCCAGCTCTTCGAGGAAGTTGTCGTAGAGATCGCCCAGGTGGGCACGGGCCTCGTCGGAGTCGAGCTTGTCGATGATCTTCGTCTCGATGCGCTCGTGGCCGTGGCCCGGCACGTAGACGATGATCTTGTCCTGGGCGAGGTGGTACACGCCCTTGAAGTCCTTGTAGCAGCCGATCGGCCAGGTGATGGGCGCGGCCTTGATCTTCAGCACCGCCTCGATCTCGTCGAGCAGCTCGATGGGGTCGCGGATGTCACGGTCGAGTTTGTTGATGAAGCTGACGATGGGCGTGTCGCGCAGGCGGCAGACTTCCATCAGGGCGATGGTCCGCGGCTCTACGCCTTTACCGCCGTCGAGCACCATCAGCGCCGAGTCCACCGCGGTCAGGGTGCGGTAGGTGTCTTCGGAGAAGTCTTCGTGGCCGGGGGTGTCGAGCAGGTTGATCATGTGCTCGCGGTAGGGGAACTGCATCACCGAGGTGGTGATGGAGATGCCGCGCTGCTTTTCCATCTCCATCCAGTCGGAGGTCGCGTGGCGGTCGGACTTGCGCGACTTCACGGTGCCGGCGACGGCGATGGCCTTGCCCATCAGCAGCAGCTTCTCGGTGATGGTGGTCTTACCGGCGTCGGGGTGGGAGATGATCGCGAAGGTTCGGCGCTTGGCGACTTCGGCGGCCTGGTTGGTCATGGGTGCGTGCCTGCTGGAGTTCGGGGCGACGGGCGCGGACGGCCCGGAAAAACGCG
>NZ_JARJLT010000164.1 GCF_029335315.1 Pseudomonas citronellolis | reverse complement strand
ACTGGTTGAACAGCTCGCTCTGCTGCCAGCCGGACTTGTTGCGCTTCTTCAGCAGCGGGTGCTCGCGCAGGGCGTCGAGGGTTTCGCGGCTGGCGCGCAGCTTGATTTCGGTTTCTTTCTGCATGACGGAGTCCGGGTCGGGAGCGCGGCGCGCTCCGGGAAGGAAAAGGGTAGACGGGCCCGCGGGGCCTGGCGCGGGGGCGTGCGTCGAAGCCCTCTAGTGTACAGGACGGCACCCCGGCGGGGCGGGTCCATCGCGCGGCGGCGGTTCAACTGGGCGCCATCCTGGTCCATGATGGGGGCCAACGCCTTCGGAGACGCCCATGCCCCTGCCGAGCCTGAAAGACCGCTTCGCCCAGCTGCTCGCCCTGCCTTCGGTGAGCTGTACCCAGGCGTCCCTGGACCAGTCCAACCGCCCGGTGGTGGAGCTGCTGGCCAGCTGGCTGGGCGACCTCGGCTTCGCCTGCGAGCTGCAGGAAGTGCAGCCGGGCAAGTTCAACCTGCTCGCCAGCCTCGGTACGGGCCCCGGCGGCCTGGTGCTGGCCGGGCACACCGACACCGTGCCCTACGACGACCGCCTGTGGAAAAGCGACCCGTTGCGCCTCGACGAGCGCGACGGGCGCTGGTTCGGCCTGGGCAGCTGCGACATGAAGGGCTTCTTCGCCATCGCCATCGAGGCCTTGCTGCCGCTGCTGGACAAGCCGCTGCGCCAGCCGCTGCTGATCCTCGCCACCTGCGACGAGGAAAGCTCCATGGCCGGCGCCCGCGCCCTGGCCGCCGCCGGCCGGCCGCTGGCGCGCGCCGCGGTGATCGGCGAGCCCACCGGGCTGCGGCCGATCCGCCTGCACAAGGGGGTGATGATGGAGCGCATCGATATCCTCGGGCAGAGCGGCCACTCCTCCGACCCCAGCCTCGGCCACAGCGCCCTGGAGGCCATGCACGCGGCCATCGGCGAGCTGCTGGCGCTGCGCGCGCAATGGCAGAAGGAATACAACAACCCGCAGTTCGGGGTGCCTCAACCGACCCTGAATCTGGGCTGCATCCACGGTGGCGACAACCCCAACCGCATCTGCGGCCAGTGCGCCCTGGAATTCGACCTGCGGCCGCTGCCGGGGATGGACCCGGAAGCCCTGCGCAAGGCCATCGGCGCGCGCCTGGCGCCGCTCGCCGAGCGTTTCGCGGTGCGCCTGGACTACCAGCCGCTGTTCCCCGCGGTGCCGCCCTTCGAGCAGGCCGCCGACAGCGAGCTGGTGCGCGTGGCCGAGCGGCTCAGCGGACATTCGGCGGAAGCGGTAGCCTTCGGCACCGAAGCGCCGTATCTTCAGCAGCTCGGCTGCGAGACCCTGGTGCTCGGCCCCGGCGACATCGCCTGCGCCCACCAGCCGGACGAACACCTCGAGCTCGCGCGCATTCCGCCGACCGTGGAACTGCTGCGTGGCCTGATCCAGCATTACTGCCTGTAACCGTCATGAAGAGGAGATACCTGTCGATGTGCATGCGACGACGATAACCGCCGTTCCCGCCGCCGTTGCCGGCCATTCGCACTCGACAACCCTTCATCGCCCGCTCACAGGCCTCCTGGACAATGCACGACTACGTCAACTGGTTACGTCACGCTTCCCCCTACATCAACGCCCACCGCGACTGCACCTTCGTGGTCATGCTGCCCGGCGAGGGCGTCGAAGCCCCGAATTTCGGCAACATCGTCCATGACCTGGTGCTGCTGCACAGCCTCGGCGTGCGCCTGGTGCTGGTGCACGGCTCGCGCCCGCAGATCGAGGCGCGCCTGGCCGGGCGCGGCCTGGCCCCGCGCTTCCATCGCGGCCTGCGGGTGACCGACGCGCCGACCCTGGAGTGCGTGATCGACGCCGTGGGCAGCCTGCGCATCGCCATCGAGGCGCGCCTGTCGATGGACATGGCCGCCTCGCCGATGCAGGGCTCGCGCCTGCGCGTGGCCTCCGGCAACCTGGTCACCGCGCGGCCGATCGGCGTGGTCGAGGGCATCGACTACCACCACACCGGCGAAGTCCGGCGTATCGACTGCAAGGGCATCAACCGCCTGCTCGACGAGCGCTCCATCGTGCTGCTGTCGCCGCTGGGCTATTCGCCCACCGGGGAAATCTTCAACCTCGCCTGCGAGGACGTGGCGATGCGCGCGGCCATCGAGCTGGGCGCCGACAAGCTGATCCTGTTCGGCGACGAGCGCGGCCTGCTCGACGAGAACGGCAACCTGGTCCGCGAACTGCGCCCGCAACAGGTGCCGGCGCACCTGCAGCGGCTGGGCACCAGCTACCAGGCCGAGCTGCTCGACGCCGCCGCCCAGGCTTGCCGCGCCGGGGTGCGGCGCAGCCATATCGTCAGCTTCACCGAGGACGGCGCGCTGCTCAGCGAGCTGTTCACCCGTTCGGGCAACGGCACCCTGGTGGCCCAGGAACAGTTCGAGCAACTGCGCGAGGCCGGCATCGAGGACGTCGGCGGCCTGCTGGAGCTGATCCGTCCGCTGGAAGAGCAGGGCATCCTGGTGCGCCGCTCGCGCGAGGTGCTGGAGCGCGAGATCGAGCAGTTCAGTATCGTCGAGCGCGAGGGCCTGATCATCGCCTGCGCGGCGCTGTACCCGATCGCCGACTCCGATTCGGCGGAGCTGGCGTGCCTGGCGGTGAACCCGGAGTACCGCCACGGCGGGCGCGGCGACGAGCTGCTGGAGCGCATCGAAAAGCGCGCCCGCGCCCTCGGCGTGAAGACCCTCTACGTGCTCACCACCCGTACCGCCCACTGGTTCCGCGAACGCGGCTTCCAGCCCAGCAGCGTCGAACGCCTGCCGGCGGCGCGCGCCTCGCTGTACAACTACCAGCGCAATTCCCAGGTGTTCGAGAAGAGCCTCTGAGCCAAACGGCGGATAACGCCGTAGGCGTTATGCGCCCTACTCCAGCCCGTAGGGCGGATAACCGTTCGCGGTTATCCGCCGTCGGCCGGGTGCCGGGGCTCATTGGCGGATAACGCTTCGCGTTATTCGCCCTACGTTCCGCTCCTCTACCTGCGGGCAATGAAAAAGAGGCCCGAAGGCCTCTTTTTTTGTCGGCGGTGCGCGGGATCAGACGCTGATGATCCCGAGGATGCTCGCCTGGTAGGCCGCGACGAAGGTGTCGAAGTCGCCTTCGGGCTGGCTTTCCAGGGCTTGCTGTTCGGCCAGCGAGGTGCGGACCATGGCCTCGAAGGTCTCCTGCTCGGTGGCCGGCAGCGGCTGGCCGAGGCTTTCGGCGTGCTCGCGGCTCTTGCGCAGGGCGAAGGCGGCGAAGCTTTCGCCACGCTCGCGCATGTCCGCCAGCACCCGGGCCGACGGCGTGCGTTCCGGGTCGGCGACCTTCTCGCGCTGCTGCATCAGGCTCTGCGCGTGGAGGTCGTTGCCGGCGGCGCGGTCGAGCAGTTCGGCGATCGGCGCGATGCGTTCCAGCAGTTCGCTGGCCCAGACCTGCAGCGGCACGGTCTGCCCGCCACGCTGCAGGTGCAGCCCCGGACGGCGACCTTCCTTGACCACCTTGAGGAAGTTGCTGGTGGCCGCGCCGCACTCGCCATCGGCCAGCAGCGGGCTGTCCTGCAGGGCGCAGTAGAGCAGGAAGGCGTCGAGGAAGCGGCCTTCGGCGGCGTCGATGCCCAGCGCCAGGAACGGGTTGATGTCCAGGCAGCGCGCCTCGACGTACTGCACGCCGCGCGACTCCAGGGCCTGGATCGGGCGCTCGCCGGTGTAGGTGACGCGCTTGGGACGGATGCTCGAGTAGTACTCGTTCTCGATCTGCAGCACGTTGGTGTTCAGCTGCACCCACTCGCCGTTCTGCTTGGTGCCGACCTTCTCGTACGGCGGGTAGGGCGTGCCCACCGCGCGGCGCAGGCTTTCGACATAGCTGTCGAGGTCGTTGTAGCAGGGCGTCAGGCCGGCCTGGGCGTTGTTCTGGTAGCCCAGGTCGCTCATCCGCAGGCTGGTGGCGTAGGGCAGGTACAGGGTGCGCTCGTCGAACGCCTGCAGCTGGTGCGGGCGGCCGCGCAGGAAGCCGGCGTCCAGGGCCGGCGAGGCGCCGAACAGGTACATCAGCAGCCAGCTGTAGCGGCGGAAGTTGCGGATCAGCGCGATGTAGTGCGCCGACTGGAAGTCGCGCAGCGGGCCTTCGTCGCCTTCGTGGCGCTGCAGCAGCTGCCAGAGCCCCTCGGGGAGCGAGAAGTTGTAGTGGATGCCGGCGATGCACTGCATGGTCTTGCCGTAGCGCAGGGCCAGGCCTTTGCGGTAGACGTACTTCAGGCGGCCGATGTTGGAACTGCCGTACTGCGCGATCGGGATGGTTTCCTCGTCGGGCAGTTCGCAGGGCATCGACGGGCTCCACAGCAGCTCGCCGCCCAGGCGCTGGCTGGCGAAGCGGTGGATGTTCTCCAGCGAGGTCAGGGTCTGCTCGACGCTGGTGCTGGTGGGGGTGATGAACTCCAGCAGCGCCTCGGAATAGTCGGTGGTGATCTGCGGGTGGGTCAGGGTCGAGCCCAGCGCGCGCGGGTGCGGGGTCAGCGCCAGCTGGCCGTCGGCGTCGACCCGCAGGCATTCGCGCTCGATGCCGTGCAGACACTGGCCGAGCAGGGGCAGGTGGGCGGCGTCGCCGAGCAGCGCCAGGCGGCGGGAAAGTAGGTCGCTCAATTTGATGTCCTTCACACGGCAGTCGCCCCACTATGGGGGTGGACCGGGCGGTCTACAAGGGGGAGGGCGGCCGGCGTTGTCGCCTGGCGAGCTGCGACTGGCCGGAGCCCGCGCACTGCGCGGGCCACCGGTAGTCAGGATAGAGCAGGAAAGGCGATCGGGCTTACAGCTGGGCGAAGGTGCCTTGTCCCTTGGCGACCAGCTTGTCGCCCTGGAATATGTCGGCTTCCACCACCAGCGAGCGGCGCCCGGCGTGCAGGACCTTGGCCACGCAGCGCACCTCGCCTTCGGCGACCGCGCGGATGTAGTTGATCTTGCATTCCAGGGTGACGCTCTGGCGGTCGAAGCCATGGGCGCTGGAGCAGGCCAGGCCCATGGTCATGTCCATCAGGGTGAAGAGCGCGCCGCCGTGCATGACGTTGCCGCGGTTGCGCAGGTGCTCGGCCATCGGCAGGTGCACCTCGGCCTCGCCGTCGGCGACGCGCACCGGGCGCACGCCGAGGGTTTCGCTGAAGCGGCTGACCATCAGCTCGCGGGCGGGCATCTCGCTCATGGACCTTCCTTACTTCTTCTTCAGTTGCTTGGCGTTGGCGAAGAGCGAGGCCATGGCGTTGTTCGCCGGGGCCTGCTCCTGCTGGCGCGGGGCGCCGCCGCGATCGCCACGCTGGCCGCCGGCCGGACGACCGCCGCCGCGCGGGCCCTCGACCTTCTCGCCGGGAGTGTCGCTCATGCGCATGGACAGGCCGACGCGGTTGCGCGGGATGTCCACTTCCATGACCTTGACCTTGACGATGTCGCCGGCCTTGACCACTTCGTACGGGTCCTTGACGAACTTCTCCGACAGCGCCGAGATGTGCACCAGGCCGTCCTGGTGCACGCCGATGTCGACGAAGGCGCCGAAGTTGGTGACGTTGGTCACCACGCCTTCGAGGACCATGCCGGGTTTCAGGTCCTTGAGGCTCTCGACGCCGTCCTGGAACTCGGCGGTCTTGAATTCCGGGCGCGGGTCGCGGCCGGGCTTGTCGAGTTCCTTGAGGATGTCGGTGACGGTCGGCAGGCCGAACTGCTCGTCGGTGAACTTCTTCGGGTCCAGGCGCTTGAGGAAGCCCGAGTCGCCGATCAGCGAACGCACGTCGCGGCCGGTATCGGCGGCGATGCGCTGCACCAGCGGGTAGGTTTCCGGGTGCACCGCCGAGGCGTCCAGCGGGTTGTCTCCGTTCATCACGCGGAGGAAGCCGGCGGCCTGCTCGAAGGTCTTCTCGCCCAGGCGGCTGACTTTCTTCAGCTCGTCGCGGGTCTTGAACGCGCCATTGGCGTCGCGGTGCGCGACGATGTTCTGCGCCAGGGTGCTATTCAAGCCGGAGATGCGCGCCAGCAGGGCCGCAGAGGCGGTGTTGACGTCCACGCCGACGGCGTTCACGCAGTCTTCCACCACCGCGTCCAGGCTACGCGCCAGTTGCAGCTGGGACACGTCGTGCTGGTACTGGCCGACGCCGATCGACTTGGGCTCGATCTTCACCAGCTCGGCCAGCGGGTCCTGCAGGCGGCGGGCGATGGAGACGGCGCCGCGCAGCGACACGTCGAGGTCGGGGAATTCCTTGGCGGCCAGCTCGGAAGCCGAGTACACCGAGGCGCCGGCCTCGCTGACCATGATCTTGGTGCACTTGAGCGCCGGGTATTTCTTGATCAGCTCGGCGGCCAGCTTGTCGGTCTCGCGGCTGGCGGTGCCGTTGCCGATGGCGATCAGCTCGACCTGGTGCTTGGCGCACAGCGCGGCGAGCACGGCGATGGTCTGGTCCCACTGGTTCTTCGGCTGGTGCGGGTAGACGGTGGCGGTGTCCAGCAGCTTGCCGGTGGCGTCGACCACGGCGACCTTCACGCCGGTGCGCAGGCCCGGGTCCAGGCCCAGGGTGGCGCGCGGGCCGGCCGGGGCGGCCAGCAGCAGGTCGTGCAGGTTGCGGGCGAAGACGTTGATCGCCTCGGCGTCGGCGCCTTCGCGCAGCTCGCCGAGCAGGTCGTTTTCCAGGTGGGTGTAGAGCTTGACCTTCCAGGTCCAGCGCACCACTTCGGCCAGCCACTTGTCGGCGGCGCGGCCCTGGTTGGACACGCCGAAGCGCTCGCCGATCATGATTTCGCAGGGGTGCGCGGTGCCCGGCAGCTCCTCGCCGACCTTCAGCGCGGCGCTCAGCACGCCCTCGTTGCGCCCGCGGAAGATCGCCAGGGCGCGGTGCGACGGGGTGTTCTTCAGCGGCTCGTCGTGCTCGAAGTAGTCGCTGAACTTGGCGCCTTCGGTTTCCTTGCCGGGCACCAGGCGCGCGGTGAGGGTGGCGTTGTCCTTCATGAACACGCGCAGGCGGTCGAGCAGGGTGGCGTCCTCGGCGAAGCGCTCCATGAGGATGTACTTGGCGCCTTCGAGCACGGCCTTGGTGTCGGCGAAGCCTTTCTCGGCGTCGACGAAGCGCGCGGCTTCGGTCTCCGGGGTCAGGCTCGGGTCGGCGAACAGCGCGTCGGCCAGCTCGCCGAGGCCGGCTTCCAGGGCGATCTGGCCCTTGGTGCGGCGCTTCTGCTTGTACGGCAGGTAGAGGTCTTCGAGGCGGGTCTTGGTGTCGGCCAGGTTGATCTCGCGGGCCAGCTCGGGGGTCAGCTTGCCCTGCTCCTCGATGCTGGCGAGGATGGCGCCGCGGCGCTCGTCCAGCTCGCGCAGGTAGCGCAGGCGCTCTTCCAGCAGGCGCAGTTGGGTGTCGTCGAGGCTGCCGGTCACTTCTTTGCGGTAACGGGCGATGAAGGGGACAGTGCTGCCCTCGTCGAGCAGGGCCACGGCGGCGGCCACCTGCTGCGGTTGAACACGGCCGGAGGGCAGTGCGGAAAGCTCTTCGGCGATACGGGTGTTGATGCTGTCCATGAATCCACCTGGTGAAACCAACGAGAATACGGGGTGTGGCGCTAGCGCCGGCCGGTTCGCTCGGGCGTCCGGCAGGCGTGTATGACAACGCCCCGCCGCAAAAGCGCCGCATTATACCCAGGCAAAATTGACCGGGAGGGCGGTCGGTCGGGGAAAAATCTGCTAACAATGGACAATCCGTGACTCTCTCAGGCTGGGCGATAATTGCCGGCCAACCAGAACCTGGAGCTTCTATGTCGAACCCGTCCACCCTGCCCGAAGGTGAAAAGATCCTCATCGTCGACGACGACGCCCGCTTGCGCCGCCTGC
The DNA here is from genome assembly GCF_029335315.1 of Pseudomonas citronellolis. GTDB lineage: Bacteria > Pseudomonadota > Gammaproteobacteria > Pseudomonadales > Pseudomonadaceae > Pseudomonas > Pseudomonas citronellolis_A. The sequence goes on along the minus strand of NZ_JARJLT010000164.1, from coordinate 661 downwards.
TGGAGCGCTTCCTCGACGAACAGGGCTACCGCGTGCGCGCGGTGGAGAACACCGAGCAGATGGACCGCCTGCTGGCCCGCGAACTCTTCCAGCTGGTGGTGCTCGACCTGATGATGCCCGGCGAAGACGGCCTCTCCGCCTGCAAGCGCCTGCGCGAGGCGAACAACCAGATCCCGATCATCATGCTCACCGCCAAGGGCGACGAGTCCAGCCGCATCCAGGGTCTGGAACTGGGCGCCGACGACTACCTGGCCAAGCCGTTCAACCCGCGCGAGCTGCTGGCGCGGATCAAGGCCGTGCTGCGCCGCCAGGCGCCGCTGGTGCCGGGGGCCCCGGCCGGCGAGGACGAGGTGGTCAGCTTCGGCGACTACGAACTGTTCCTGGCCACCCGCGAGCTGAAGAAGAGCGACGGCGAGGTGCACATGCTCACCACCGGCGAGTTCGCCGTGCTCAAGGCCCTGGTCCAGCACGCCCGCGAGCCGCTGACCCGCGACAAGCTGATGAACCTGGCGCGCGGTCGCGAGTGGGACGCCCTGGAGCGCTCCATCGACGTGCAGATATCGCGCCTGCGCCGGCTGATCGAGCCCGACCCGTCCAAGCCGCGCTACATCCAGACGGTGTGGGGCGTGGGCTACGTCTTCGTGCCGGACGGCAACGCGCG
>NZ_JARJLT010000163.1 GCF_029335315.1 Pseudomonas citronellolis | reverse complement strand
CGCCCGCCTTGACCCGCTCGAAGAGCTTGGACAGCTCGTCGTTGCTGGGGATCGGCCGGGTCATGATGGTGGACTTGAGCACCACCTCGGGGTCGCTGGGCAGCGACAGCTCGTCGAGCTTGGCTTTCGGCACCTGGGCGAAAGCGGCGCTGCTGGCGCTGCCGTAGCCGTATTCCTCGATCAGCTTGGCGCCGGATTCGGGCTTGAGCCGGGCGTTGATGAAGTCGTAGGCCTGGTCGACGTGCCTGGCGTCTTTGAGCAGCACCATGCCGCAGACCCAGGTGAGCATGCCTTCCTTGGGCTTCATGAACTCCACCGGCACGCCCTGGCGCTTCAGCGCGGTGGCCGAGGCGTTCCAGGTCATGGCCGCGACCAGCTCGCCGCTGGCCAGGGATTGCTCCACGGAGGTCATGTCGGTGGTGTAGCTGCGCACCAGCGGGCGCTGCTCGCGCAGGGTCTTGCCGACCTTCTCCAGCTGCGCCGCGTCGAGTTTGTTGAAGGGGTCGACGCCGGACAGCAGCGCCGCCACCAGCGGGGTGTCGTGCACCGCGTCGATGGTCGCCATGCGCCCGGAGTATTCCGGGTTCCAGAGCATCTTCCAGCTGTTCTCGGGGTTCTTCACCAGGTCGGTGCGGTAGAGGATCGAGGTGTTGCCCCAGTCCCACGGCACCATCCACACCTTGCCGTCGGCGTCGACCACGCCGGGCAGCTTCTTGATCACCGGGAAGATGCTGTCCCAGTTCTTCAGCCGCGAGGCGTCCAGCGGTTGCAGCAGGCCGGCCTGCTTCCAGCGCTCGATCTTGTCGTAGCAGGGGTGGGCGATGTCCGGGTGGAAGCCGGCGCGCACCTTGGACAGGGCGTCGTCGTCGTCGCCGAACACCGAGATGTCGACCTTGTCGGCCGGATAGCCGGGGTGGAACTCGGGCAGCTCGTAGCCGGACCAGGTCAGGTAGCTCAGCTTGCCGTCGTCAGCGGCGTGGCCGGCGCCGGCCAGGGCCAGCGACAGGCTGAACGCCGACAGGCCGGTGGCCAGCAGCCGTAGGGGTTTCGCAGCGGTCTTCATGATGGTGCACCTCCAGTGGGTTGGCATTCTCAACGGGGACTACGCAAGGCTCGGTTGCTGGCGCGCCGCAGGGCTTCGGCGAGCGTGGCGATGACGATGGACGTGAGCAGGATCAGGCTGCCCAGGGCCATCACGCTGGGCAGCTGGCGCGGGAAGCGCAGCTGGGTCCAGATGTAGATCGGCAGGGTCGGCTCGTTGCCGACCAGGAAGAAGGCGACGATGAATTCGTCGAACGAGGTGATGAACGCCAGCATGAAGCTCGACAGCAGGCCGGGCAGGGCCAGCGGCAGGGCGATGCGGCGCAGGGTGGTCCACTCGTCGGCGCCCAGGTCCATGGCGGCTTCCTCGAAGCTGCGCGGGAAGGCGGCGAAGCGGCTGCGCATGACCACCACGGCGGTGGGCAGGCAGAAGCAGGTGTGGCCGACGATGATCGCCCCCAGTGACGGCTGCAGGCCGGCCAGGTTCACCGCGATCAGCAGGGCGATGCCGAGCACCACGCCGGGCACCAGGATCGGCAGCCGCGCCAGCAGCGACACGCTGCGCGCCCAACCGCCGCCGCGGCGCTGGTCGGCGTAGGCGATCAGCGCGCCGCACACCGTCGCCAGGGCGGCCGAGCAGGTGGCCACCAGCAGGCTGTTGAGCGTCGCCTGGGTCAGGCTCGGGTTGCCGAACAGGCTGTGGTACCAGGCCAGGGTGAAGCCGCGCAGCGGGAAGGCGGCGAGGGTCGAGTCGTTGAACGAGAACAGCGGGATGAGCAGCATCGGCAGGTACAGGAAGACCAGGTAGGCCAGTACGTACAGGCTCAGCCAGCGGCTGTTCTTGGTGGCGTGGGCGCTCATGTGCGGCTTCCCCAGCGTTGGTTGCACAGGCGGACGAGGAGGATCACCAGGCCGATGGCGAGCATGCTCACCACCGCCAGGGCGGAGCCGGCCGGCCAGTCGTTGGCCTTGCCGAACTGCGCCTGGATCAGGCTGCCGATCAGGGTGCTGCTGGGGCCGCCGACCAGCGCCGGGGTGACGTAGTCGCCCACGGTCGGCACGAACACCACCAGCGCGGCGGAGAGCACTCCGGGCATCGACAGCGGCAGGATCACCCGGGCGAAGCGCTGGCTCGGCCGCGCGCCGAGGTCGGCGGCGGCCTCGAACAGGTTGCGCGGCACGCTGCTCAAGCTGACGTAGATCGGCAGCACGGCGAAGGCCGCGTAGGCGTGGGCCAGGGTCACCACCACCGCGCTGGGGGTGTTGAGCAGCGCGGTCAGTGGTTGCTGGATCAGCCCCAGCTCCAGCAGCGCCGAGTTCAGCACGCCGTTGTAGGCCAGCACGATCTTCCAGGAGAACACCCGTAGCAGGTAGCTGGTCCAGAACGGCAGGCTGACCAGGAACAGCAGCAGGTTGCGCCGGGGGCCGGCGTGGAACGCAAGGTAGTAGGCCACCGGGTAGGCCAGCACCACCGTGACCAGGGTCACCAGCCCGGCCAGCAGCAGCGAGCGCAGCAGCACCAGGCGGGTCAGCGGGTCGATCAGGGCGTCGCTCAGGTTGCTCAGGGTGAAGGCGCTGCCCAGCAGCTGGCCGTCGTTGACCCGCAGGCTGAGGAACAGCACCAGGCCCAGGGCGAACAGCACCAGGGTGCAGGTGACCAGGGTGCCGGGCAGGTTGATCAGCGCGTCGAACAGCCGTCGCCGGTTGCGCGGCGGCTTGGCCTCGGCTGGCGCGGCCTGGGGTTGCGGTTGCAGCGAGGCGTTCATGGCGTGGGCTCCTGCATCCGCCGTTCGATGACGTCGCGCAGGCGCAGCGCATTGGCGGTGACCCGCGCCACGGTGCGGTGGAAGAGGGCGCCGGGCAGCGGCCGGTAGGGCGTCACCGGGTACACGCTCTCCTGCTCCGGCAGGCCGTCGATCAGTTCGGCGACCACCCGCCCCATCAGCGTCGCCATGGCCACGCCACGGCCGTAGTAGCCCAGCGCGACCGTGAGCCCCGGCTGCGGCCGGTGCAGCAGCGGGATGCGGCTGGCCGGCACGGCGATGCGCCCGCTCCAGCAATGGCTCAGCGCGGTGCCGGCGAGCGCCGGGAAGATGCTCAGCATTTCCTTGGCCACCCGCTGCGCGTCGCTGAGGCCGACGCGGTCGGTGAAGGCGCCACGGGTGCCCAGCAGCAGGCGGCCGTCGGCGCTGCGGCGGAAGTAGCGCAGCACGCGGTAGCTGTCGGACACCGGCAGGTCGCCGGGCAGGATGCGTTCCAGCAGTTCGGCCGGCAGCGGCTCGGTGGCGGCCTGCAGGCTCCACAGCGGCACGTGGGTCTGCGCCAGGCCGGGGTAGAGGTTGCCGGAATAGGCGTTGGTGGCGATCAGCACCTGCTCGGCCTGGATCTCGCCGGCGCTGGTGCGCACCGTCCAGCGCCCGCCGGCATGCTCCAGCGACAGGGCGCGGACTTCCTCGTGGATGCTCACGCCGCGGCGACGCGCGGCGTCGGCCAGGCCGTGCAGGTAGCGCAGCGGCTGCAGCATGCCGCCACGCGGATCGAGCATGGCGCCCAGATAGGCCGAGCTGCCCACGCGCCGCCGCGCCTCTTCGGCGCCCAGCAGTTGCACCGGCGCGCCGACCTCCTGGCGTTCGACGGCGCGCGCCCGCTGCTGCTCCAGCGCCGCGCCGTTGTGCAGGGCGAGCAACCAGCCCTGCTGGCGGGCGCCGCAGTCGATGCCGTGCTCGCGGATCAGCCCGAACACCTCGTCGGCGGCGCCGTATACCGCACGGATCAGCGGCGCGGCGCGGCGCTCACCGAAGCGCTCGCGCAGCTCCTGCGGGCCCAGCTTGAGCCCCGGAATCACCTGGCCGCCGTTGCGCCCGGAAGCGCCCTGGCCCAGGCGCAGGGCGTCGATCACCACCACGCCCGATTGCCGCGCTGCCAGGTGCAGGGCGCTGGACAGCCCGGTGTAGCCGGCGCCGATCACCAGACAGCGCGCCTTGGCGGGCAGCCCGGCGAGCATCGGCGGCGGAGTGCCGGCTTCGAACTGCCAGTAGTTGCTGTAGGAGGTTTGATCTGTCTTCATATTGTATCGATAATCGATATGTGTGTATTGGAATTAATTCCATTCTTCACCATGAAGGATTCGTGTCAATCGGCGATTGCCGGGCATGTCGCGAATGGAGCGACGCTGTCGCGGGCGGGTATGCGCG
>NZ_JARJLT010000162.1 GCF_029335315.1 Pseudomonas citronellolis | reverse complement strand
GGCCCGCCGCGCCTATAATGCGGCCCCTCTTATAATTCAAGTGCAGTGTTAGCTGTGGAGCTGGTGATGGCCGAACGCAAGGCGACAGTCGCGCGCGACACCCTGGAAACCCAGATCAAGGTGTCCATCGACCTGGATGGCACGGGCAAGGCCCGTTTCGATACCGGGGTGCCCTTCCTCGAGCACATGATGGACCAGATCGCCCGCCATGGCCTGATCGACCTGGACATCGAGTGCAAGGGCGACCTGCACATCGACGACCACCACACCGTCGAAGACATCGGCATCACCCTCGGCCAGGCCTTCGCCAAGGCCATCGGCGACAAGAAGGGTATCCGCCGCTACGGCCACGCCTACGTGCCGCTGGACGAGGCGCTGTCGCGCGTGGTCATCGACTTCTCCGGCCGCCCCGGCCTGCAGATGCATGTGCCCTTCACCCGCGCCAGCGTCGGCGGCTTCGACGTCGACCTGTTCATGGAGTTCTTCCAGGGCTTCGTCAACCACGCCCAGGTGACCCTGCACATCGACAACCTGCGCGGGCACAACACCCACCACCAGATCGAGACGGTGTTCAAGGCCTTCGGCCGCGCCCTGCGCATGGCCATCGAGCTGGACGAGCGCATGGCCGGGCAGATGCCGTCGACCAAGGGGTGCCTGTAATGCAGACGGTCGCCGTCATCGACTACGGCATGGGCAACCTGCACTCGGTGTCCAAGGCGCTGGAGCGCGTGGGCGCCGGTCGCGTGCTGGTGACCAGCGACGCAGCGGTGATCCGCGAGGCCGACCGCGTGGTGTTCCCCGGTGTCGGCGCGATCCGCGACTGCATGGCCGAGATCAAGCGCCTGGGCTTCGACACGCTGGTGCGTGAAGTGAGCCAGGACCGCCCGTTCCTCGGCATCTGCGTCGGCATGCAGGCGCTGCTGGAGCGTAGCGAGGAGAACGGCGGGGTCGACTGCATCGGCCTGTTCCCCGGCCAGGTGCGCTTCTTCGGCAAGGACCTGTACGAGGACGGCGAGCACCTGAAGGTGCCGCACATGGGCTGGAACCAGGTGCAGCAGAGCCTCGACCACCCGCTGTGGCACGAGATTCCCGACCAGGCGCGCTTCTACTTCGTGCACAGCTACTACATCGAGGCGGGTAACCCACGCCAGGTCGCCGGTCGCGGTCACTATGGCCGCGACTTCGCCGCCGCGCTGGCCGAGGGTTCGCGCTTCGCCGTGCAGTTCCACCCGGAGAAGAGCCACACCCACGGCCTGCAGCTGCTGCAGAACTTCGCCGCCTGGGACGGCCGCTGGTAAGCCATGGCGCGCCAGAAGGACAAGCCGGCGATCCTCGAGCTCGACGGCGCCCAGCGCCAGAGCGCGGCGCGGGCCATCCAGCGCTTCCTCGAGGAGCGCTTCGAGCTGGACGTGGGCTCCTTCGAGGCCGAAGAGGCGCTGGATTTCTTCATGCGCGAGTTCGGCCCGCTGTTCTACAACAAGGCGATCCTCGATGTGCAGGCGCACCTGAAAGACAGGTTCGAAAGCATCGAGAGCGACTTGTGGGCGCTCGAGAAGAGCTGACCCCGACCCTATTAACGAATTCGACTTCGAGCAGGTTCAACCGATGCTGATCATCCCCGCAATCGACCTCAAAGACGGCGCCTGCGTGCGCCTGCGCCAGGGCCTGATGGAGGACGCCACGGTGTTCTCCGACGACCCGGTGGCCATGGCCGCCAAGTGGGTCGAGGGTGGCTGCCGCCGCCTGCATCTGGTCGACCTCAACGGCGCCTTCGAAGGCAAGCCGGTCAACGGCGAAGTGGTCACCGCCATCGCCAAGCGCTACCCGAACCTGCCGATCCAGATCGGCGGCGGCATCCGCTCGCTGGAAACCATCGAGCACTACGTGCGCGCCGGCGTCAGCTACGTGATCATCGGCACCAAGGCGGTCAAGCAGCCGGAATTCGTCGGCGAAGCCTGCCGCGCCTTCCCCGGCAAGGTGATCGTCGGCCTGGACGCGAAGGACGGCTTCGTCGCCACCGACGGCTGGGCAGAAGTCAGCGAAGTGCAGGCGGTCGACCTGGCCAAGCGCTTCGAGGCCGACGGCGTCGCCGCCATCGTCTACACCGACATCGCGAAGGACGGCATGATGCAGGGCTGCAACGTCGAGGCGACCGCCGCCCTGGCCAACGCCTCGCGCATCCCGGTGATCGCTTCCGGCGGCATCCACAACCTGGGTGACATCCAGAAGCTGCTCGACGCCCGCACCCCGGGCATCGTCGGCGCCATCACCGGCCGCGCGATCTACGAGGGCACCCTCGACGTCGCCGAGGCCCAGGCGCTGTGCGACGGCCTCAAGGGCTGAATCGAACGTAGGGTGGGTTAGCCGCGCCGCGGCGTAACCCACCGATGGAGTTCTCCGTTGGCGCGACGATGGCTATCGCTGCGCTCAACCCATCCTACGAGTGCATTGTTATGGCATTGGCTAAACGCATCATCCCCTGCCTCGACGTGGACAACGGCCGCGTGGTCAAGGGCGTCAAGTTCGAGAACATCCGCGACGCCGGCGACCCGGTGGAGATCGCCCGCCGCTACGACGAGCAGGGCGCCGACGAGATCACCTTCCTCGACATCACCGCCAGCGTCGATGGCCGCGACACCACGCTGCACACCGTAGAGCGCATGGCCAGCCAGGTGTTCATCCCGCTGACCGTCGGCGGTGGCGTGCGCACCGTGCAGGACATCCGCAACCTGCTCAACGCCGGGGCCGACAAGGTGTCGATCAACACCGCCGCGGTGTTCACCCCGGAGTTCGTCGGCGAAGCCGCCGCGCGCTTCGGCTCGCAGTGCATCGTGGTCGCCATCGATGCCAAGAAGGTTTCCGCGCCGGGCGAGGCGCCGCGCTGGGAAATCTTCACCCACGGCGGGCGCAAGCCCACCGGGCTGGACGCGGTGGAGTGGGCGAAGAAGATGGAAGGCCTGGGCGCCGGCGAGATTCTCCTGACCAGCATGGACCAGGATGGCGTGAAGAGCGGCTACGACCTGGGCGTGACCCGCGCCATCAGCGAGGCGGTGAACGTCCCGGTGATCGCCTCGGGTGGCGTCGGCAACCTCGAGCACCTGGCGGCCGGCATCCTCGAAGGCAAGGCCGACGCGGTGCTGGCGGCGAGTATCTTCCACTTCGGCGAATACAGCGTGCCGGAGGCCAAGGCCTACCTGGCCAGCCGCGGTATCGTGGTGCGCTGAAGCCTCGGCGCCGAACAGGCCCGGCCCGTCGACGACGGTCCGGGCCTTTTTCATGGTGCGTCGGAGTGCCCGAGGCAGAGCGGTCGGCGCCCAATTTTGCGGTCCGTGGTCGGCTTTGCAGGAAGCTGCGCGGCAGGCGGGCGGAGTTGCGGTAAGCTCTGCGGCCTTACTTCGAACAGGAACGCTTCTCGATGTTGAAACGTCTTCTGCTGGCCAGCTCCCTGCTGCTGGCCGGCGCCGCCCAGGCGGAAATCTCCCCGGACTACAGCATGGTGCTGCTGACCGAGAACTTCCCGCCCTACAACATGGCGATCAACGGCAAGAACTTCGCCCAGGAAGACAACATCGACGGCATCGCCGTGGACATCGTCCGCGAGATGTACAAGCGCGCCGGCATCAAGTACAGCATGACCCTGCGCTTTCCCTGGGAGCGCATCTACAAGCTGGCGCTGGAGAAGCCCGACTATGGCGTGTTCGTCACCGCGCGCTTGCCCGAGCGCGAGGACGCCTTCAAGTGGGTCGGCCCGATCGGCCCGGACGACTGGGTGCTGCTGGCGCGCGGCGACAGCAAGATCGCCCTGAAGAGCCTCGACGAGGCGAAGCAGTACCGGGTGGGCGCCTACAAGGGCGACGCCATGGCCGAGTACCTCGCCGAGCACGGCTTCGAGCCGGCGCTGGTGCTGCGCGACCAGGAGAACGCCGGCAAGCTGCAGAAGGGCGAGATCGACCTCTGGGCCAGCGGCGACCCGGCCGGGCGCTACCTCGCCAAGCAGGTGGGTGTGAGCGGGCTGAAGACGGTGCTGCGCTTCAACAGCGACCAACTGTACCTGGCGCTGAACAAGGAAACCCCCGACGAGGTGGTGCAGAAGCTGCAGGCCGCGCTGGACAAGATGCGCGCCGAAGGCTTCGTCGACGACACCATCAAGAGCTACCTGTAACCCGGGTTGCGCCTGGTGCCTGATCGTATGCGCGGGCGACGCCCGCGATCGCGCGCATGGCGCGCTCCTACGAGGGGTGCCTCTCCGCTCGTCGAGCGCGAGGTTCGGGCGTAGGGCGAATAACCGTTCGCGGTTATCCGCCGCCGGCCTCAGCGGTAGACGCCGTTCTTGCCGTGCGCCGCCATGGCGCGGTTGCCGCGTTCGGCGATCAGCAAGCTGGGCTCGACCAGTTCGACGCCGGCGGCCTTGAGCTTCGGCAGTTCGCGTAGCAGCACCTTCAGGGTCGCCGGGCGCGGGTGGCCGATCAGCAGCGCCGAGCCCTGCTGGCGCGCCAGGGCCACGCCGGTCTGCAACTGGCGGGCGATGCTCGCTTCATCCGGCTGGTCGTCGAGGAATACGTCGCGTGACAGGCTGGCCAGGCCGAGCTTCTGCGCTTCGGCGGCGGCCACGGTGGCGGCGCTGGTGCGGCTGTCGAGGAAGAACAGGTGGCGCTCCTGCAGGGTGCCCATGAGCTGGTCCATGCCGGCGCGGTCGGCGGTCATGCGGCTGCCTTCGTGGTTGTTCACCCCCTGCACATAGGGCACCGCCGCCAGGGCGGCGTCGAGCCGCCGCGACAGCTCCGCCGGGGGCAGGTCGGGGCGCCAGGCGTAGGGGCCGCCGGCCGGGTCCATCGGCAGGTGCAGGATCAGGGTGCGCCCGCGCTGGTGGGCTTCGCGGGCCAGTTCGGCGGCGTGCGGGGTGTCCGGCATGATCGCCAGGGCGACCGCTGCCGGTAGCTCGAACACCTGGCGGTCGCGCGCCAGGTTCTGCCCAAGGTCGTCGATCACCACGCTCAGCAGGGGCTGTGCCTGCGCCTGGCCGAACAGGGCGGCCAGGCACAGGCCGAACAGCAGCCCGGCCCGGCGCATGGCTCAGTTGCCGCGGCTGACGTTGAGCCCCTTCAGCAGGCTGAGGGCCTGGCCCAACTGGTAGTCGCTTTCCTGCGGGGCGGCCTGCGGCGCCTTGCCTGGCTGGGTCGGGCGGTCCTTGCCGCCGTTGCCGTTGGCCAGGTGGCCTTGCAGGTCGGCTTCCTTGAAGCCTTCGAAGTCGCCCTGCTCGCGGGTCACCTTGGCGCGTTCCACCTCGATGTCCGGCACGATGCCCTGGGCCTGGATGGAGCGGCCGTTGGGGGTGTAGTACAACGCGGTGGTCAGTTTCAGCGCGCGGTCGTTGTTCAGCGGCAGGACGGTCTGTACCGAGCCCTTGCCGAAGCTGTCGGTGCCCATCAGGATCGCGCGTTTCTGGTCCTGCAGGGCGCCGGAGACGATTTCCGCCGCCGAAGCGGTGCCGCCGTTGATCAGCACCACCAGCTGCACGCCCTCGCTGGGGTCGGCCGGGTCGGCGCTGAAGCGCAGCTCGGAGTTGGGAATGCGGCCCTTGGTGTAGACGATCAGGCCCTTGGTGAGGAAGGCGTCGGCCACTTCCACGGCGGATTGCAGCACGCCACCGGGGTTGTTGCGCAGGTCCAGGACCAGGCCCTTGAGCTTGCCCTTGTTGTCCTTCTTCAGCTGCGCCAGGCCCTTGACCACTTCGTCGCCGGTATTGACCTGGAACTGGGTGATGCGCAGGTAGCCGTAGTTCGGCTCCAGCAGCTGGGTCTTGACGCTCTTGACCTTGATGATGGCGCGCTTGAGGGCGACGTCGAACGGCCGGCCGCCGTTGCGCACGATGGTCAGGGTGATCGGCGAGCCGGGCTTGCCGCGCATGCTGTCCACCGCCTCGTTCATCGACTGGCCCTTGGTCGGCTTGCCGTCGATCTGCACGATCAGGTCGCCGGGCTGGATGCCGGCCGCGGCCGCCGGGGTGTCGTCGATCGGCGAGACCACCTTGATGAAGCCGTCCTCGGTGCCCACTTCCACGCCCAGGCCGCCGAACTCGCCGCTGGTGCTTTCCTGCAGTTCGGCGAACTCCTCGGGGTCGAGGTAGGCCGAGTGCGGGTCGAGGTTGCTGAGCATGCCCTTGATGGCGTTTTCCAGCAGGGTCTTGTCGTCCACCGGCTCCACGTAGGCGGCCTTCACCCGGTCGAGGACCTCGGCGAAGGTGCGCAGCTCATCCAGCGGCAGCGGCGCCTCCTTGCCGCTGGCCGTGGCCGGCGCGGCGGACGGCGCATCGGCGGCCTGGGCCGCTCCGACGCCGAGCAGCAGGGCCAGGGTGATGAGACGGAAGCGATGCGACATGTTTGGCTCCTAAGGCGTGTCCGCTGCTTATCCTTGCGTGCGACACCAGGTAGTGGGGTCCGTCGGGCGGCCCTGATGACGGATGGCGAAATACACCGCCGGAGTGTCCTGCCCGCCGCTGGTGCCGACGGTAGCGATCGGGTCTCCGGCCTTGACCGTGTCCCCGGCGCCCTTCAGAAGACTCTGATTATGACCATAAAGGCTCAGGTATCCACCACCGTGGTCGAGGATAACCAGTAGCCCGGCGCCGCGCAGCCAGTCGGCGAACACCACGCGGCCGCCGTGCACGGCACGAACCGTGGCGCCGGCGCTGGCGCCGATCAGCACGCCGTCCCAGGTGGCGCGGGGGTCGTCGCCGCGCGGGCTGCCGAAGCGCGCGAGGATGCGCCCGTTGACCGGCCACGGCAGCTTGCCGCGGGTGGCGTCGAAGGCGCCGCCGAAGCCGGCGCCGCTGGACACCAGCGGGCCGCTGTAGTCGGCGCGCGGCTTGGGCTTGTCGCCGCCGCTGCTGGCCATCTCGCGCTCGCGGCGGGCACGTTCGCGCTCGGCGGCCAGGGCGCGCTGGCGTGCTTCCTCGGCCTCGCGGGCCTGGCGGGCGAGGGTTTCCTCGATGGTCTTGAGTACCTTGTTCAGCTCGGCCTGGGACTGCTCGCGATCCTTGAGCTTGCGGTCGCCGCTGCTGTAGTCGCTGTTGAGCTTGGCCAGGGCGTCCTGGCGCTGCTTGCGCACGTCGGCCAGTTCCTGGCGGCGCGCCTCCAGGTCCTGCTGCTGGGCCAACTGCTGGCTCTTCTGGCTATTGATGTCGCTTTCGACGTTTTCCAGCTGGCGCAGCGTCTCGTTGAAGGCGTTGAGCTGCTCCAGACGCGCGCGGTTGATGTAGTCGTAGTAGGTGAGGGTGCGGCTGAACTTCTCGGGATGTTCCTGGTTCAGCAGCAGCTTGAGGTATTCCTGGCGGCCGCTCTGGTACGCGGCTCGCGCCTGGATGCCGATCAGTCGTTGCTGTTCAAGGCGCGCGCCCTGGAGTTTTTTTTTCTCCTGGTCCAGGCGCTGCAGCTCCTTTTCGCTCTTGTCGAGTTCCTCCTGCAGCCCCTTGACCTGTTTCTCCAGGTCGCCCATCTGGGTCTCGGTGGACTTGAGCTGCTTCTGCACCCCGGATTTCTCTTCCTGGATGCCGCTGAGGGTCTTCTTCAGCTCGGCGATGTCTTTCTGCGTCTGCTCGATCTGCTTCTGGGTGTCGGCGCGATCGTCGGCGATGGCCGCCAACGGGCCAAGCAGGCAGATCAGCAGCAGGGAGGAGAGGGCGCGATGCATGGAGTAGCGGGCACCTGAGGGCGGGGTCGGCCTAGTATGCATAAAAAAGCTGTTACAAGCTGCAAACGGCGAGCGGCGAGTGAAAAGCATCACGCCGCCCGCCGTTCGGCGGGGTCACTCGAGGGTGACGATGGAGCGGCCGCTCATCTCGGCCGGCACCGGCAGGCCCATCAGGGTCAGCATGGTCGGCGCCACGTCGGCCAGCACGCCGCCTTCGCGGATGCTCAGCTTGCGCTTGCCGACATAGATGAACGGTACCGGCTCGCAGGTGTGCGCGGTGTGCGCCTGGCCGGTGCTTTCGTCTTCCATCTGCTCGACGTTGCCGTGGTCGGCGGTGATCAGGGCTTCGCCGCCGACCTTGTCCAGCGCCGCGGCGATGCGCCCGACGCAGGTGTCCAGGCATTCCACGGCCTTCACCGCGGCCTCGAACACGCCGGTGTGGCCGACCATGTCGCCGTTGGCGTAGTTGACCACGATGACGTCGAAGCGCTGGTGCTCGATGGCGTCGACGATGCGGTCGGTGACTTCCGGCGCGCTCATTTCCGGCTGCAGGTCATAGGTGGCGACCTTCGGCGAGGGGATGAGGATGCGCTCTTCGCCCTCGAACGGCTCTTCGCGGCCGCCGGAGAAGAAGAAGGTGACGTGGGCGTACTTCTCGGTCTCGGCGATGCGCAGCTGGGTCTTGCCGTTCTTCGCCAGGTATTCGCCGAGGACGTTGTCCAGCGACTCGGGCTTGAACGCGCTGGGCGCCGGGATGCTCGCCGCGTACTGGGTGAGCATCACGTATTCGGCCAGGTGCAGTTCGCGCTGGCGCGGGAATTCCTTGAAGCCCGGCTCGACGAAGGCGCGCGACAGTTCGCGGGCGCGGTCGGCGCGGAAGTTCATGAACACCACGGCGTCGCCGTCTTCCACGCGCACCTGGGCGCCGATGCGGGTGGCCTTGACGAACTCGTCGCTCTCGCCGCGCTCGTAGGCGGCGCTCAGGGCGGCCACGGCGTTGTCGGCGACGAATTCGGCGGTGCCTTCGGTGATCAGGTTATAGGCGGCTTCGACGCGGTCCCAGCGATTGTCGCGGTCCATCGCGAAGTAGCGGCCGATGATGCTGGCGGTGCGGCCCTTGCCGATGCGCGCGAAGGCGTCGTCGAGCAGCTTCAGCGAAGGCTCGGCGCTCTTCGGCGGGGTGTCGCGGCCGTCGAGGAAGGCGTGCAGGTAGATCTTCTCGGCGCCGCGCTGGGCGGCCAGCTCGGCCATGGCGACCAGGTGGTCCTGGTGGCTGTGCACGCCGCCGTCGGACAGCAGGCCGAGGATGTGCACGGCCTTGCCGCCGCCCACGGCCTTGTCCACCGCGCCGGTCAGCACCGGGTTGGCGAAGAACTCGCCGTCGCGAATGGCTTTGGTCACGCGGGTGAAGTCCTGGTAGACGACGCGCCCGGCGCCGAGGTTCATGTGGCCGACCTCGGAGTTGCCCATCTGCCCGTCCGGCAGGCCCACGTCCATGCCCGAACCGGAGATCAGGCCGTGCGGCTGGCTGGCCAGCAGGCGGTCCAGGTTGGGCTTCTTCGCCGCGTAGATGGCGTTGTACTCGGGGCTGTCGCTATGGCCGAAGCCGTCCAGGATGATCAGGACCAGGGGTTTGGGCGATGCAGTCATAGGTGCGGCTCTTTCCAAAACGGGGGTCAGAAAAGGACCGGCATTTTACCGTCTGGGGACGACGGGCGCCATGATTCGCAGGGTTCAGCCGTCAGGGGGCCGCGTGTATACTGGCCGGCATTTTTACCTGTGGATGCCCTGCGCCATGTCCTCGTTCCTTCCCCGTCTGATCGAATTCTCCACCCATCATTACCTGCTGGTCGGCGCCCTGGTGGTGCTTCTGGTGCTGCTCGCCCTGCACGAGCTGAACAAGGCCGGCCGCGCCCTGTCGACCCGCGAGCTGACCGCGCTGGTCAACGCCGAGCAAGGCGTGGTGCTGGATATCCGCCCGAGCAAGGAGTTCGCCGGCGGCCACATCTCCGGCGCGCTGAACATCCCGGCGGACAAGCTGAACAGCCGCATGAGCGAGCTGGACAAGCACAAGGCCAAGACCATCATCGTGGTCGACGCCATGGGCCAGCACGCCGGCACCTGGTGTGGCGTGCTGAAGAAGGCCGGCTACAACGTGGCCAAGCTGGGCGGCGGCATCGGCAGCTGGCGCGGCGACAACCTGCCCCTGGTGAAGTGACATGCAGGCGGTTCTGATATACACAACGGCCTGGTGCCCCTACTGTATTCGCGCCAAGGCGCTGCTGGACAAGAAGGGCGTGGCCTACGAGGAAGTCGGCGTGGACGGCAAGCCCGACCTGCGCGCCGAGATGACTCGCAAGGCCGGCCGTACCTCGGTACCGCAAATCTGGATCGGCAGCACTCACGTCGGTGGCTGTGACGATCTCTACGCGCTGGAACGCGCGGGCAAGCTGGATGCGCTGCTGAAGGCGTGATCCCCTCTCTGCAAAACGAGCCATAAGAAGGTCCTGAAATGACTGAGCAAGCTAGCAACGGCGCCAACGAACAAGAAAACGCCCCGCAGTTCTCCCTGCAGCGCATCTACGTGCGCGACCTGTCCTTCGAAGCGCCGAAGGCTCCGGAAATCTTCCGTCAGGAATGGCAACCGGCTATCAGCATGGACCTGAACACCCGTCAGAAGCAGCTCGACGGCGACTTCTACGAAGTGGTGCTGACCGTTTCCGTGACCGTGAAGAACAACGAAGAAACCGCCTTCATCGTCGAAGTGCAGCAGGCCGGTATCTTCCTGATCAAGGGTCTGGACGCTTCCAGCATGAGCCACACCCTGGGCGCGTTCTGCCCGAACATCCTCTTCCCCTACGCCCGCGAAACCCTGGACAGCCTGGTGGTACGCGGCTCGTTCCCGGCGCTGATGCTTTCGCCGGTGAACTTCGACGCCCTGTACGCCCAGGAAATCGCCCGCCTGCAGGCTGCCGGCGAGATCCCTTCGGTCCAGTAAGGTCCGTCGCAGCGAGCAAAGGCGCCCCAGGGCGCCTTTTCTTTTGCCCGTTGCAGGCGCGCGCCATGCGCGCGATCGCGGGCATGGCCCGCTCCTAGGGCGCGTTCAACTTTGGTGCGCGTGCACTAGCAGGGCGCCTTCTCGGCCAGCCAGCCATGGCTATTCGGCCATTCCGACATCTGGCGGGAAAAACCTTCGAATGCTCTGAAAGCCCCGCTTGGCCGGGGCTTTCGGCTTTTTTGCGTCTGTCTCGCAGCCATTCGCGGAAATTGGCACAGCCCCTGCAATAGCCCAGGTACCAACGATTTCGGGGGCCTCGGTACAGGCAGGCTGGGGAAACCCCACTTTTACACAAGGCGCGCCACCGCACCCAAGGCGGTGGATGACGCGAACGGTTTTGGGGGTCCTGGTACAGGCAGGCCGGGTAAGCCCCTCTTTTACAACGCAGTACCACCGCAGCCCGAATGCGGTGGGTGACGCGAACGGTTCGGGGGTCCTGGTACAGGCAGGCCGGGGAAACCCCCTTTTTACACCCGGAGGTCGCCGCGCGACCTCCGCCCCTTTCGGGGCCCTCGGTTCAGGCAGGCCGGGGAATCCCCTTCTTTCTTCCTGCGCGTTCAGCGCACCTGTGGATGCACCCGCAGGACCCAGTCCCCGTCCTTCTCCTCGCTGTCCCACGCGCCCTTCAGCGGGCGCGTGGAGAGCAGGGTTATCCACAGTTCCTCGCCCTTGCTTTCCACGCGCCAGCGCAGCGGCTGGTCGCCCAACCGCGCCTGGCCCTCGGCGGCATCGCCGGTGGCGCGCACGCGCAGGGCCAGGGCGCCTTCCAGCTGGCCGGCCTGTACGCGCGCCTGCTGGTCGAAGCGCAGCAGCAGCACGCCGTTCTCCACCTGCGCCGCGAGCAGGCGCGGGTCGCCCGGCGTGGGGCCGGTCAGGCGGCCGAGCATCAGGCCGATCGACAGCCCGATGATGGCCAGGGCCGAAAACACCTTGAGCCATGGCCGGGGCCGCACATCCGCCGCCACGGGAGTAGAATGCCGGCCGTCCTCAGGCCCGGAGCGCTGCATGTTCCACGTCATCCTCTTCCAACCGGAAATTCCACCGAATACCGGCAACATTATCAGGCTCTGCGCCAATTCCGGCTGCAGCCTGCACCTGATCGAGCCGCTGGGTTTCGAGCTGGACGACAAGCGCCTGCGCCGTGCCGGCCTGGACTACCACGAGTACGCCCCGGTGCAGCGCTACGCCAGCCTCGAGGAGTGCCTGGAGAAGCTCGGCCAGCCGCGCCTGTTCGCTTTCACCACCAAGGGCTCCCACGCCTTCCACGAGGTCGCCTACCAGCGCGGCGACGCCTTCCTGTTCGGCCCGGAAAGCCGTGGCCTGCCCGAGGAGGTGCGCAACGCGCTGCCGCCGGAGCAGCGCCTGCGCCTGCCGATGCGCCCGGACAGCCGCAGCCTGAACCTGTCCAACACGGTCGCGGTGACCGTCTACGAAGCCTGGCGCCAGCTCGGCTTCGCCATGGACTGAGCAGCGATTGATCGATCCGGCGCAGGGCCCGTGGGGCCTGCGTCATAGCCATCCATCCCAAGGTTGTCCACAGGCGGGCACACAGCGATTGTGGGCAACGCGGGAAATCCTGCACAGAAATCCACCGGGGCTGCAAGGGCCGCAGGGCCTGGGCTGCGGGGCGATCGTTGCCCAGCCTGTGCACAGGGTTATCCACAGCTTGTGTGGGTAACGCATCGCG
>NZ_JARJLT010000161.1 GCF_029335315.1 Pseudomonas citronellolis | reverse complement strand
AAGCGCCTGGGCGCGGACTGCGTGTACCTGGACATCAGCCACAAGCCAGCCGAATTCATCCGCGAGCACTTCCCCACCGTCTACGAGCGCTGCCTGGGCTTCGGCATCGACATCACCCGCGAGCCCATCCCGGTGGTGCCGGCCGCCCACTACACCTGCGGCGGCGTGCTGGTGGACGAACACGGCCACACCGACGTGCCGAACCTCTACGCCATGGGCGAAACCAGCTTCACCGGCCTGCACGGCGCCAACCGCATGGCCAGCAACTCGCTGCTGGAGTGCTTCGTCTACGCCCGCTCGGCCGCCGCCGACATCCAGGCGCGCCTGGCCCAGACCCCGGAGCCGCAGGCGCTGCCGAGCTGGGATGCGAGCCAGGTCACTGACTCCGACGAGGACGTGATCATTGCGCACAACTGGGATGAACTGCGGCGATTCATGTGGGACTACGTCGGCATCGTGCGCACCAACAAGCGCCTGGCGCGCGCCCAGCACCGGGTGCAGCTGCTGCTCAGCGAGATCGACGAGTTCTACAGCAACTACAAGGTCAGCCGTGACCTGATCGAACTGCGCAACCTGGCGCAGGTGGCCGAGCTGATCATCCTCTCGGCCATGCAGCGCAAGGAAAGCCGCGGCCTGCACTACACCCTGGACTACCCCGAGCTGTTGCCCGAGGCCCGCGACACTATCCTGGCGCCGACCATCTTCCGGGACTGAAGCGCAGCCGCAGGCGCAGGCGACGGTGGTCGTCGGCGCCCAGGCTGTCGGCCGGCAGGCACAGGCCCCGGCTCAAGCGACTGCCCGACGGACGGAAGCGCAACAGGACAAGCGCCGGCAGCGCCAGGCTGTCGGCGCGCAATTGCACCCTCTCCCAGCCCCTGGCCGGGCTCCACAGCTGCCAGCCGTCGCCGTCATGGCGCAGGGCCGCGTAGGCGTGGCGGCTGTACAGCAGGACATGGCGCGGCAGCACCCACAGGGCGTGGATCAGGCATAGCAGCAGGCCGGTGGCCTGCCAGAGAGCGGGAATGGCGGCCAGGCACAGCGCCGCCACGGCGAGCGTCAGGCTCGCCAGGTAGGCCGCGAGCAACCGGATGGACGGTCGCCAGCGGCACTCGAAGGGTTCACTTCGGTTGGACACGGTCCAGGATCATGCGCACGATGTGGCGCAGGTCGGCGTCTTCCGGCTCGCCGCGCTGCATGAACCAGCCGAACATGTCCTGGTCCTCGCACTCCAGCAGCTTGCGGAAACGCGCCTGGTTCTCGGCGTCCAGGCCCGGGTAGACCTCCTGCACGAAGGGCACCAGCAGCACGTCCAGCTCCAGCATGCCGCGGCGGCTGTGCCAGAAGAGTCGTTTCAGTTCGGTTTCGTCGGTCATCTGCGGGTCCTCGGCGCTACATCGGAAGCCCCACGGCACGGCGCCAGTCCGAATCCGTGAAGCGAGCGGCATTATACGCATGCCCCCGCCCGCCGGCACCCGCTGACAAGCGCCAGCCCCGGCTCTATCATGAGGCCCCAACTTTCTTCCAGCGACCCGCAATGGCCGATTCCGCGTTCTACACCGCCCTGACCCACGAAGGAGTCCTCGCCGTTCGTGGCCCGGACGCCGCCAAGTTCCTCCAGGGCCAGCTGACCTGCAACCTCAATTACCTCGACGCGGACACCGCCAGCCTGGGCGGTCGCTGCACCCCCAAGGGGCGCATGACCTCCAGCTTCCGCATCCTCGCCGAGGGCGATGGCTACCTGCTGGCGATGGCCGCCGAGCTGCTCGACGCGCAGCTGACGGACCTGAAGAAGTACGCGGTGTTCTCCAAGGCCAGCCTGAGCGACGACAGCGCCACCTGGCTGCGCTTCGGCCTGAACGGCGCTGACGCGGTGCTCGCCGGCCTAGGCCTGCAACTGCCCGCCGAAGCCGAGCGCGTGGCGCGCCACGGCGACCTGCTGGCGATCAGCCTCGGCCAGGGCCGCGCCGAGCTGTGGGTGCCGGCCGAGCGCGCCGGCGAAGTGCGCGAGGCGCTGGACGCCGGCCTCGCCGAAGGCAACCTGAACGACTGGCTGCTGGGCCAGGTGCGCGCCGGCGTGGGCCAGGTCTTCGGCGCCACCCGCGAGCTGTTCATCCCGCAGATGATCAACCTGCAGGCGGTGGGTGGCGTGAGCTTCAAGAAAGGCTGCTACACCGGCCAGGAAATCGTCGCGCGCATGCAGTACCTCGGCCGCCTCAAGCGCCGCCTGCATCGCCTCGCGCTGGACGCCGCCGAAGTGCCGGAGCCGGGTGCCGAACTGTTCTCGCCGGTGCACGGCAGCAGCGTCGGCGAAGTGGTGCTGGCCGCCCGCGCCGCCGAGGGCATCGAGCTGCTCGCGGTGCTGCAGGACGACGCCGTGGCCGACGGCCGCGTGCGCCTCGGCCAGGCCGAGGACGGCCCGGCCCTGCGCCTGCTGTCGCTGCCCTACGTGCTGGACAGCGACCGCGAAATCCAGCGCTGACCGAATTGCCTGCCGGGTGGGGAGCCCGGCGTCCCTCAAGGAAATGCCATGAGCAAGCTTGCCGAAAAAGTACAACAGGAACTGCTGCGGGCCATCGATAACGACGAGCTGGTTCTGCCCACCCTGCCGGAAGTGGCACTGCGGGTCCGCGAGGCGGCGGAAGACCCGGACATCAGCATCCAGGACCTGGCCAAGGTGATCGGCAACGACGCCGCCCTCACCGCGCGCATCATCAAGGTGGTGAACAGCCCGCTGCTGCGCACCAACAAGGAAATCACCGACCTGCAGATGGCCATCGGCCGCCTGGGCATCAACTACACCAGCAACCTGGCCACCGGCCTGGCCATGGAGCAGATGTTCCAGGCCACCTCCGACGTGGTCGACCGCAAGATGCGCGAGGTGTGGAACAAGAGCACCGAGATCGCCGGCATCTGCCACGCCCTGTGCCGCCACTACACCCGGCTGATGCCTGACCAGGCGACCCTGGCCGGCCTGGTGCACCAGATCGGCGTGCTGCCGATCCTCACCTACGCCGAGGAACACGGCGAACTGCTGGCCGACTCGATCAGCCTCAACCACGTGATCGAGCGCATCCACCCGATCATCGGCGACCGCATCCTCAAGGCCTGGGAATTCCCCGCGCCGATCGCCGCGGTGCCCGGCCAGTACCTGAACTTCCAGCGCGACTCGGGCAAGGCCGACTACGTGGACATCGTCCAGGTCGCCACGCTGCAGAGCTACCTGGGCAGCCAGCATCCGTACACCGAGATGGACTGGAGCGGCATCCCAGCCTTCGCCAAGCTGGGCATCGACCCGAACGCCAACCTCAGCGAGGACGAGGACCTGTCGGCGGCGATGGAAGCGGCGATGGGGATGTTGCAGTAACCGCTCGGGCACTCGCTTTTCGTAGGAGCGAGCTTGCTCGCGAATGGTGTCTGGCGGGAGCTTCGGCCTCTGGATTGACTCCTCCCCTCTCTCTAACCCTCGGCTGCGCGCCCCGCCCTGAAGGGAGAGGGGACCGTTCGGGGTGGACTGCCAATTCGAAGCTCGCCGGCAAACACGTTCGCCTCGGTGCGCACTGATACCTCTCCCCCCACCTAATCGAACCTGGGCTCCTCCGCCGGGAAGCTCACCCGCACCAGCAGCCCGCCCAGCTCGCCGTGGGCCAGTTCGATGTTCGCCCGGTGCGCGGCGCAGACCTCGCCGACGATCGCCAGGCCCAGCCCGGTGCCTTCCTGGCGACGCCGGTAGAAGCGGCCGAACACCTTGTCGCGCTCCTCCGCCGGAATCCCCGGCCCGTCGTCTTCCACTTCCAGCAGCGCCGGCGCGACCACGCGAATCACCACGTTGCCGGTCGCATGGTCCAGGGCGTTGCCCACCAGGTTGTCGAGCAGTTCGTGGAGCAGCGTCGGGTCGCCCTTGATCCACACCGGCCGCTCCGCCTCCAGGGCCAGCGCCACGCCGCGCGCGTGGGCCAGCGGCGCCAGCACCATACCTTGCTCGCGGGCCAGACGGCCCAGCTCGATGGATTCGCCGCCGCCCTCGGCGATGGCGCGCGCGCCACTCTCTACCCGCGCCAGCGACAGCAGCTGGTTGGCCAGGCCGGTGACCCGGTCGGTGTCCTGCACCGCCGCCTGCAGGGTTTCCCGCCAACGCTGCGGCTCTTGCTCGCGCAAGCCCAGCTCCAGGCGCGCCTTGAGCGCGGCCAGGGGCGTGCGCAGCTCGTGGGAGGCGTCGGCGATGAACTGCGACTGGCGCTCGAACAGGCTGCGCAGGCGCACGGTGAAATGGTTCAGTGCCGTCACCAGCGGGCGCAGCTCGCGTTGCACGGCGACTTCCGGCAGCGGCCGCAGGTCGTCGGCCTGGCGCTCGGCCACCGCCGCGCGCAGGCGGTCGAGCGGGCGCAGGCCGGCGCTCACCGCGTACCAGACCATGGCCAGCGCGGCCAGCGCCGACAGCGCCAGGTTCAGCAGGGTGTCGGCGAGCAGTTCGCGGGCCAGGCGCTCGCGGGCGCCGAGGGTCTCGGCCACGCGGATCTCGGCCATGCCGTTGACCGTCGGCTGGCTGACCGGCTGCGACAGGCTGACCACGCGCACGCCCTGGCCCTGGTACTCGCTGTCGTAGAAACGCGCCAGCGCCGGGTAGTCGTCGGTGCGCGGCGTGCCGGGCGGTGGCGCCGGCAGGTTCTCGTAGCCGGAGATCGACTGCCCGCGGGTGTCGATCACCTGGTAGAAGATGCGCCCGGCGCTGTCGTAGGCGAAGCTGTCCAGCGCCACGTAGGGCACGTTGGCGCGCAACATGCCGTCGCTGTCGTAGAGGCCGTCGGCGATGTTCCGCGCCGAGGCCAGCAGGGTGCGGTCGTAGGCGATGTCGGAGGCGTTGCGGGCGCGCTGGTAGGTGCTCAGGCTGCCCAGCAGCAGCAGGATCAGCAGCAGCCCGCCGAGGCGCCAGAGCAGCCGCCAGCGCAGGCTGCCGGAGCCCGGCAAGGCCAGGCGCCGCTCAGCCATCCACGGCCTCGAGCAGGTAGCCCAGGCCACGGAAGGTGACGATGCGCACCGCGCCGCCTTCGAGCTTCTTGCGCAGGCGGTGCACGTAGATTTCGATGGCGTCGGCGCTGGCGTCCTGGTCCAGGCCGAACACCTGGGCGGCCAGTTGTTCCTTGCTCAGCACGCGGCCCGGGCGGGCGATCAGCGCCTCCAGCACGGCCTGCTCGCGGGAGGTCAGGGCCAGCGCCTCGCCGGCCAGGCTGAAGCGCCGCGCACCGAGGTCGTAGACCAGATCACCGCAACTCTGCTGCTGCTCGCCGCCGAGCACGCTGCGCCGCAGCAAGGCCTTGACCCGCGCTTCCAGTTCGCTCAGCTCGAAGGGCTTGGCCAGGTAGTCGTCGGCGCCGAGGTTGAGGCCGTGGACGCGATCCTTCACCTCGCCGCGCGCGGTCAGCATCAGCACCGGCAGGGTCTTGCCGCGCCCGCGCAGGCGCGCCAGCACCTCGAAGCCGTCGAGGCGCGGCAAGCCCACGTCGAGGATCGCCAGGGCGTACTCCTCGCTGGCCAGGGCCAGGTCGGCGGCCACGCCGTCGCGCAGCAGGTCCACCGTCCAGCCGGCGCCCTTGAGGGCCAGCTGCACGCTTTCGCCCAGCTGCGGATGGTCTTCGACCAGAAGGATACGCACGGCGGATTTCCTCGTTCGGAAGCGGATGGTTCGGCGCAGTGTAACCGCATGTGATCGCCTGTGAACGGCTGAAAGCCTGGTGAAAGGCAGCGGCGCTAGGATCGCCGGCAGACGACGCAGATCGTCCCGATTCGGCTGGCGGCGTGGCGCCACCGTGACACAAACAAGAACAAGAAACGGAGTCCACCCATGCTGCCTGTCCAGCACAAGGCCCGCGCGGCCGTTCCCGCATTCACTCGCGTCTTCCCCGCCGGCTTCGGCGCGGCCCTGGCCCTCGGCGGTCTCGCCGGCGAAGCCAACGCTTCCGGCTTCATCGAAGACAGCAGCCTCAAGCTGCAAGCGCAGAACATCTACTTCAACCGCGACTTCCGCGACGGCGCCGGCCAGTCCAAGCGCGAGGAGTGGGCGCAGGGTTTCATCCTCGACTACCAGTCCGGCTTCACCGACGGCACGATCGGCGTCGGCCTGGACGCCATGGGCATGCTCGGCCTGAAGCTCGACTCCAGCCCCGACCGCACCGGCAGCGGCCTGCTGCCGACCCACGACGACGGCCGCGCCGCCGACGAGTACAGCAAGCTCGGCCTGACCGCCAAGTTCAAGATTTCGAAGACCGAGCTGCGCCTGGGCAGCCTGATCCCCGACCTGCCGACCCTGCAGCCCAACGACAGCCGCCTGTTCCCGCAGACCTTCGAAGGCGGCCTGCTGGAGTCCCGCGACCTGCCCGGCCTGGACTTCACCGGCGGGCGCCTGGAGAAGGCCAAGGACCGCGACTCCACCGACTACCAGGACCTGGCGCTGAACAACAAGAACAAGCGCTTCAGCGGCGCCGTGGCCGGCGAGCACTACGACCTGGCCGGCGGCGACTACCGCTTCGACGAGCACTTCAGCGGCCGCTACCACTACGCCGAACTGGACGAGGTGTACCGCCAGCATTTCGTCGGCCTGCTCACCAGCCACAAGCTGGGCGAGGGCAAGCTGAGCAGCGACTGGCGCCTGGCGATCAGCGACGACGACGGCGCCGCGCGCGGCGGCCGCATCGACAACCGCTCGTTCAACTTCATGCTCGGCTACGCCATCGGCGCCAACAAGTTCAGCGTCGGCTGGCAGCAGATGGACGGCGACACCTCCTTCCCCTACATCGACGGCAGCAACCCCTACCTGGTGAACTTCGTCCAGGTCGGCGACTTCGCCGAGGCCCACGAGCGTTCCTGGCAACTGCGCCACGACTTCGACTTCGCCGCCCTCGGCCTGCCCGGCCTGACCCTGATGAACCGCTACCTCAAGGGCGACAACGCCGAGGTCAACGGGCGCAGCGGCGAAGGCCGCGAATGGGAGCGCAACACCGACCTCAAGTACGTGGTGCAGAGCGGCCCGCTGAAGGACTTCGGCGTGCGCCTGCGCAACGCCACCTATCGCTCCAACTTCGCCCGCAACGCCGACGAGACCCGGGTCTACCTGACCTATTCCCTGGCGATCTGGTAAACAACAACAAGAACGAGGCCCCGCACATGACCAAGCTCCGCTCCCTGTCCCTGCTGCTCGCCGCCGGCGCGCTGCTCGCCGGCGCCGCCCAGGCCGAGCCCAAGCGCCCGGAATGCATCGCCCCGGCCGCCCCCGGCGGCGGTTTCGACCTGACCTGCAAGCTGGCGCAGAGCGCCCTGCTGGACGAGAAGCTGCTGTCCAGCCCGATGCGCGTCACCTACATGCCCGGCGGCGTCGGCGCGGTCGCCTACAACGCCGTGGTCGCCCAGCGCCCGGCCGACGGCAACAGCATCACCGCCTTCTCCAGCGGCTCGCTGCTGAACCTGGCCCAGGGCAAGTTCGGCCGCTACGACGAGAACGCGGTGAAGTGGCTGGCCGCCATCGGCACCAGCTACGGCGCCATCGCCGTGCGCAACGACTCGCCGTACAAGAACCTCGCCGACCTGGTGGCCGCGCTGAAGGCCGACCCCGGCAAGGTGGTGATCGGCTCCGGCGGCACCGTCGGCAGCCAGGACTGGATGCAGACCGCGCTGGTCGCCAAGGCCGCCGGCATCGACCCCAAGCAGCTGCGCTACGTCGCCCTGGAAGGCGGCGGCGAGATCGCCACGGCGCTGCTCGGCGGGCACATCCAGGTCGGCAGCACGGACATCTCCGACTCCATGCCGCACATCCGCGCCGGCAAGATGCGCCTGCTCGCGGTGTTCGCCGAGCAACGCCTGCAGGACGAAGGCATGCAGGACATCCCCACCGCCAAGGAGCAGGGCTTCGACATCGTCTGGCCGGTGGTGCGCGGCTTCTACGTCGGGCCCAAGGTCAGCGACGAGGAGTACCAGTTCTGGAAGGCCTCGTTCGACAAGCTGCTGGCCTCCGAGGACTTCGCCAAGCTGCGCGACCAGCGCGAGCTGTTCCCCTTCGCCATGACCGGGCCGGAGCTGGACACCTACGTCAAGCAGCAGGTCGCCCGCTACCGCCAGCTGGCCCATGACTTCGGCCTGATCCAGTAAGCCGCGAGGACACCCCCATGCACGCCCCCCACTCGCTGCCGCAGCGGCTGTTCGCCGCTGCCTGGCTGCTGGCCTGTCTCGGCCTCGCGACCATCGCCTGGAACTACCAGGCGCCCTTCTCCTACGAACCGGTGGGCCCGCGCGCCTACCCGCTGCTGTGCCTGGCGCTGATGGTGATCGGCCTGGCCTGGCTGATCCTGCGCCCCGCCCCGGCGCGCCACGACGACGAAGCGCCGCTGGAAGGCGCGCTGCTGCGCAAGGTGGTGGCCTGCGTCGGCCTGCTGCTGGTCTACGCCGGGCTCTTCGAGCCGCTGGGCTTCATCCTCGCCAGCGCCCTGGTGGGCAGCTTCATCGCCCTGCTCTACGGCGGCAGGCCGGCGCTCAGCGTGCTCACCTGCACGCTGCTGAGCATCGGCCTGTACCTGCTCTTCGACCGTTCGCTGGACGTCCCGCTGCCGCGTGGCGTCCTCGACTTCCTGCCCTTCTGAGGAGGCCGTCATGGATACGCTGGGTTATCTCGGCCAGGGCTTCGGCGTCGCCCTGAGCCCCTACAACCTCATCACCGCACTGATCGGCACGCTGATCGGCACCGTGGTCGGCCTGCTGCCGGGCCTGGGCCCGATCAACGGCGTGGCGCTGCTGATTCCGGTGGCCTTCGCCCTCGGCCTGCCGCCGGAGTCGGCGCTGATCCTGCTGGCCGCAGTGTACCTGGGCTGCGAATACGGCGGGCGGATTTCCTCGATCCTGCTGAACATCCCCGGCGAGGCGTCCACGGTGATGACCACCCTCGACGGCTACCCCATGGCGCGCCAGGGCCTGGCCGGCGTGGCGCTGTCACTGTCGGCCTGGAGCTCGTTCATCGGCGCTTTCATCGCCACCTGCGGTATGGTGCTGTTCGCCCCGCTGCTGGCGAAGTGGGCGATCGCCTTCGGCCCGGCGGAGTACTTCGTGCTGATGGTCTTCGCCATAGTCGCGCTCGGCGGCCTGGCCGGCGACCGGCCTTTGAAGACCCTGCTGGCGGCGCTGCTCGGGCTGTTCCTGTCGAGCGTCGGCATCGACGCCAACAGCGGCGTGTACCGCTTCACCTTCGACAGCATCCACGTCGCCGACGGCATCCAGTTCGTGGTGCTGGTGCTGGGCCTGTTCTCGGTCAGCGAGATTCTCCTGCTGCTGGAAAAGACCCACCACGGGCACAAGGCCGTGGAAGCCAGCGGGCGCATGCTGTTCAACCTCAAGGAAGCCGGCGCGGTGTTCGTGGTCAACCTGCGCTGCGGCCTGCTCGGCTTCATCATGGGCGTGCTGCCCGGCGCCGGCGCCACCCTGGCCAGCGCGGTGGCCTACATGACCGAGAAGAAGTACGCCGGCGCCAAGGGCAAGTTCGGCCAGGGCGACCTGCGCGGCCTGGCCGCCCCGGAAACCGCCATCGGCGCGTCCGCCTGCGGCGCCCTGGTGCCGATGCTGACCTTGGGCGTGCCCGGCTCGGGCACCACGGCGGTGATGATCGGCGCGCTCAGCCTGTACAACATCACCCCCGGCCCGCTGCTGTTCCAGGAGCAGCCGAACATCGTCTGGGGCCTGATCGCCTCGCTGTTCGTCGCCAACCTGATGCTGATCATCCTCAACGTGCCGATGGTGCGGGTGTTCACCCGCATCCTCGCGGTGCCGAACTGGGCGCTGGTGCCGGGCATCGCGATCATCACCGCGATCGGCGTGTACGCGGTGCACGCCACCACCTTCGACCTGTTCCTGATGGTGGCCATCGGCATCCTCGGCTACATCCTGCGCAAGCTCGACTTCCCGCTGTCGCCGCTGCTGCTGGGCTTCATCCTCGGCGGGCTGATGGAGCAGAACCTGCGTCGCGCGCTGTCGATCTCCAACGGCGAACTGGGCATCCTCTGGTCCAGCCCCATCGCCATCGGCACCTGGGCGCTGGTGGCGCTGATGCTCGGCCTGCCGCTGTACCGTGCCTGGCGCCGCCTGGCTCGCCGTGGCGGTGAGCCGGCCAGCGCCTGAGGAACCGGAACCACGCTCGCCGCGCTCTCTCCTGCGGCGATTTTCCGACCCGCCCCGCGCGGGTCTTTTTTTGCCTTGCCCCCTGCGTAGGAGCGACTGCCTTGTCGACTGCGCCGAGGCGCTTTTCGTAGGAGAGGCCGTGCCCGCCGGTATGCGATTCGCGCGCATGGCGCGCTCCTACGAGAGGGGGCGGCGGGTCAGGCTTTTTCGGCGGCGCCCGCCTCGACTATCGCCAGCAGAGCCGCCTCGTCCACCGTATCGATCTGGTCCGGGCGCAGGAAGCGCTCGCCGTATTCGCGGTACACCCCACTCTCGACGAACAGGCGGAACAGCCCGGCGTCGACATGCCGGTCGCGGGCCATGAAGGCGAGGATCTTCAGCGACTCGGAGAGGGTCTTGGGCGCCTTGTACGGGCGGTCGGCGGCGGTCAGCGCCTCGAAGATGTCGGCGATCGCCATGACCCGCTCGGGAATGCTCATGTCCGCGCCGGACAGCCGGCGCGGGTAGCCGGTGCCGTCCATCTTCTCGTGGTGGTTGGCGGCGATGGTCGGCACCCGGCGCAGGTTGCGCGGCAACGGCAGGGCGCTGAGCATCATCAGGGTCTGGACGATGTGCTCGTTGATCTTGAAGCGCTCTTCCTCGGTCAGGGTGCCGCGGCGAATGCCCAGGTTGTACAGCTCGCCGTAGTTGCTGGCGAAGGGCGGCAGGCGCATGTCGAAACCCCAGGTGTTGCGCGGGTCGTCCTTGGCCACCGGCGGCCGCCGCTCGCCCCAGGGCACCTGGTGCGAGGGCTTGTCGGCGAGCAGGCGCTCCTCCACCGGCAAAGGCCCGGCCGGGGTCGAGACCAGGCGCTCGGCCTCGTCCTGGGAGATGCCCAGGCGGTCGTCGAAGTAGCGCCACCAGCGGCGTTCGCCGATGCGTTGCAGGCGCGCCACGTCCTCGTCCTTCATGAACTCGCCGCCAACGTTGGCCTGGGCGACGAAGGCGAAGTCCTCCTGCAGCGCCTGCTGCTCGGCGTCGCGCAGGGCGCGCAGCTGCGCTTCGTCGCCACCGCCGGCGCAGCCCTGCCAGTAGCGGATGTCGGCGTCGCGCCAGAGCACCTCGAAGCGCATGCGTACCTCGTGCAGGCGGTTGTACAGGGTCTCCAGCTTGGTGGCCTTGTCCACCACGTATTCCGGACTGGTGATCTTGCCGCAGTCGTGCAGCCAGGCGGCGATCTGGAATTCGTAGCGCTCGGCGTCGCTCATGCTGAAGCCGGCGTAGGGCCCGGCGCGGTCGTCGATGGCCTTCTGCACGAGCATGTCGGCCAGTTGCGGCACCCGCTCGCAGTGCCCGCCGGTGTAGGGGCTCTTGGCGTCGATGGCGTCGGCCAGCAGCTTGATGATGGCGTCCAACAGGCGCTGCTGGGCCTCGATCAGCTGGCGCGTCTCGATGGCCACGGCGGCGGCGCCGGACAGTTCCTCGACGAAGCGTTTGAACGGCCGCCGCGGCCGGCGCCGGCGCTCGCCCTCCTCCGGCAACTGCAGGACCAGGATGCCCAGCAGCTCTTCGCTGCGGTTGCGCAGCGAGACTTCCATGTGCCGGCCGCGCCCGCTCAGCACCTGGTCGAGCAGGCCGGCCAGGCTCTCCTCGTCGAAGCCCTCGATCAGCAGCGACTGCGGGTAGTGCTCGCCGTTCACCGCGCAGGCCTGCACCAGGCGGTTGTCCTGCTCCGGCAGCAGGTAGACCGCGCCGCCGAGCACGCCGGTGGCCTCCACCAACCGCGAGAGGACGTCGGCGAGCATGCTGTCCAGGCGCGTCTCGCGGCTGAGGCTGAGGGTGATGCCCTGGAAGTTGTGGATGGTTTTCGACATGCCGCCGAGCACGCGGCTGAGCTCGCGCACTTCGCGGATCTTCGAATCCACCCCCACCGGGCGGGCGAAGTCGAAGGCCGCCAGCGCGCCCACCTGGTCGGAGAGCACCCGCAGCGGGCGGGCGATGCGCCGGCCGACCAGCCAGCCGAGCAGCAGCAACGCCAGCAGCAGCGCCCCGCTCCACAGCGCCTGGCGCAGCAGCATCTGCCGCGCGCCGGCGAGCAGTTCGTCGGCGGGGATGCTGATCAGCACCTTGGCCTGGCCGCTGGCGAAGTGCACCAGCGGCACCCAGATGCCATACCAGTCCTCGTCGCCCACCCGATAGGCCTGCGGCGTGCTGGCCGGGCCGCCGAGTTCGGCCAGGCGGCTCAGGGCGGGGACGCCCAGCTCGTCCAGGCGCGCCAGGCGCACTTCGCGGTCCTGGTGGCGAAGCAGGCGGTTGAGGTCCGGGTAGGCGATCACCGTATTCTGCCCGCCGAGCACCGCCAGCTCGGTGTGCGCCGTCTGGCGCAGGCCGCCCATCTCGGTGGCGAGGTCGTCGACCGAGGCGTCCATGCCGATCACCGCCGCGCCGTCGACGCTGCGCAGCGCCAGGGTCAGGCCGATCTCCTGGGTGGTGAAGAACACATAGGGCTGGGTCAGCACCGTGCCCCTGCCGGCGTAGGCCTCCTTGTACCAGGAGCGCTGGCGCGGGTCGTAGCGGTAGTCGGGGCGTTCCTCGCGGCGCAGCAGTTGCAGCCCGGCGTCGTAGTAGCGCCACTCGCCGACCAGCGCGCCCTGCTCGCCGAGGGTCTGGGTCTGCACCAGGTACAGCGTCTTGTCGGGGGCCTTGAGCGCCTGCCGCGCCTTCGCCGTGCGCAGCGCGCGGATCAGCAGGAATTCGCCGTTCGGGTAGCCGATGTAGACCGCGCTGAGGGTGGTGTTGGCGCTCAGGTTCTCCGCCAGCATGGGCAGACGCTCCAGGCGCGCCGGCAGATTGTCCAGCTGCGATACGTTGTCGTAGCTGAGCAGGCGCAGGGTGTTCTGCGCCGGGTCGAGCAGGCGGCGGATGCGCTCGTTGACCGTCACCCCGAGCTGCCCGGCGGCCTCCCCGGCCGCCGCCACCAGGGTGCTCTCGACGCCGCGGTAACCCTGCACCAGCAGCGACGCGCCGAGCGCCAGCATGCCCAGGATGATGGCGCCGGTCACCAGGACCTGCAGGGGAACGCCGCTCTTGTATGCCCTCATGGTGCCTCGCCTTGTTCGCCCGGGATCGGCCGATAACCGTTGTCGAGCAACGCCGCCGCCACATCCAGCGGGGCGTTGCGCAGGTAGATGCGGACCAGCGTGCCGTCCAGCCGCAGGTCTTCGAGCAGGCGCTGCCACTGGGCGGCCTGGGCGGCGCTGAAATGCCCGCGCGCCAGCATCAGCCCACGCGGCACACCGGGGCCGCGACCGACGTCGATGACCCGGAAGCGGTGGCGCAGGGCCGGGTCGCGGAGCAGGCCGGCGAGGCTCAGCTCGTGGCCGATCAACCCCTCCACCTGGCCATTGAGCAGCGCGCTGAAGCAGCTCGCCTCGTCGGGGTACTCGCGCACCCGTCCCTCGCTACGCAGGATGCGCAGCATGGCGTCCAGGTAGGGGCCGTGGTCGTAGCCGGCGATGGCGCCCAGGCGTACGCCGGGCAGGCCGTGGAAGTCGTCCAGGCCGCGCAGGTCGCTGGCCAGGTCCAGCGGCACGATCAGCCGCTCGCGCAGGTACAGGTAAGGCACGAAGTAGGCATAGCGGCGCCGTTCGACGGTGGCCACGCCGCTGGTCGCCAGGTCCAGCTCGCCACGCCGCAGGGCGCTCCAGATCGCCGCGCGGGGCTGCACCGAGACGTCGAAGCGGCAGCCGCTGCGGCGTTCCAGCTCGGCCACGAGGTCGGCGTCCAGGCCCTGGCCGTCGCGGTAGAACACCTGGTTGCGGTAGAACGCCAGGCGCAGCGGCTGCGCGCAGCCGTAGCGGTCGTCCGCGGCGGCGGGCAGGCACAGGCAGGCCGCCACGGCGACAGCCGGCCAGGTTCGAAACGCGGGATGCACAGCCATGAATCCGACCCGTCCAGTGTGTCGGCCTGGGAGGAGCGCAACGACCTCTTCCGCGGCTGAGGGATTCGCAGGAAACGACTAGTGGGAAAGTGTAATAGGACGCTGGCCTTTTGCCGGAAAAACGCAGCTCGTCGGATTCCCCGCCGCGCGCCCCTGTAAATCCACGGTAACGGGGTTGCGGCCGACGAACCGTCCTGCTTAACTCTGGCCCATGTGTGACTCATCGGTCACGCATCACGTCGAACAAGATTTTTTCCGCCCGGCACCTCCCCGCCAGGCCTTCCGTACCTGCCGTAAGACCCCGCGCGAAGCCGTCGAAAGTGGCTTGGCGCAACGCTATTCGCTTTCCGTAAGCTTTTGAAAAATAAGCAATTATGAACTTTCGCCGTGTGACATGAAGCTGTCACCTCGAGGCGCTTTCCTTCTGCCTGGTAGTTCTCTCGCACCCAAGCGTGGGTGCTTTCCATTCGAGCTGCGTATGGAGGAAACGACATGAGGCCGGAAACCGCCGTCGTCGAGATTCTGCAACACCGGGTACACACGGAGTTCCACGCCAACAGGGAAGCGCGCCAGACCATCATCCTGGTCAACGGCTCGCTGGCGACCACCGCCTCCTTTGCGCAAACGGTCAAATACCTGCAACCGCACTACAACGTGGTCTGCTACGACCAGCCCTACGCCGGCCGGTCCAAGGCGCACAACGTCTGCCGCGAGCCGATCACCAAGGAATACGAGGCGCAACTGCTGCTCGGCCTGATTGAGCACTACCAGGCCGACGTGGTGATGTCCTTCTCCTGGGGCGGGGTGGCCACCCTGCTGGCCCTGGCCCAGCGCCCGAGCCGCATCCGCAAGGCGGTGATCAGCTCCTTCTCGCCGCTGCTCAACGCCTCGATGCTCGACTACCTGCACCGCGGCCTGGACTACCTGGGCGCCTGCGACCGGCCGAACGTCGCCAACCTGGTCAACGACACCATCGGCCGCTACCTGCCGCAGCTGTTCAAGCGCTACAACTTCCGCCACGTCAGCGGCCTCGACGAGCACGAGTACCAGCAGATGCACTTCCACATCTGCCAGGTGCTCAAGCTCAGCGCCGACAGCTACATGGAAGGCTTCGCCGCCATCGACATCCCGCTGCTGTTCCTCAACGGCGAGCTGGATATCTACACCACCCCGGCCGAGGCCCGGCTGTTCCAGCAGCTGATCCGCGATTGCGAGTTCCGCACCATCCGCAACGCCGGGCACTTCATCGATGTCGAGCACAAGCAGGCCTGGCAGGACACCCAGGACGCGCTGCTGGGCTTCCTGCGCCCGCAGCGGCCGATCCCCAGCCTGTCCCTGGGCAACGGCTACCTGCCCAACCAGCAGGGCATCCCGGTCGCCGCCTTCGCCAGCTGAACACGCCGTCCGCGCCGTCCGGCTCCCGCCCCCTCGGGCGGGTGGCCGGGGTCGGCGCAGGCCGATAGTGGCCATCCGCAACACTCGCCGCCTCGCGCCCCACGCACTACTATCCAGGTAAGCCCCACCCTCACCGGGCCGCCCTTGCGGCCACTCCGGGGCAGGACACCGCCCGTGCGCGGTCGAGTACCCAGGCGCCCTCCCGGGCGCCCGCATCAATGGAAGCTGTAATGTCCCCCAGACCCACCATCAATGCCGCAGTCAGCCCCAAGGGCACCCTCGAAACCCTGTCCCAGCGTGAAGTCCAGCAGCTCAGCGAAGCCGGCTCGGGCAGCATCTACCAGCTGTTCCGCCAGTGTGCCCTGGCGATCCTCAACACCGGCGCGCGGATCGACAACGCCAAGACCATCCTCGACGCCTACCGCGACTTCGAAGTGCGCATCAACCAGCAGGACCGCGGCGTGCGCCTGGAACTGCTGAACGCGCCGGCCGACGCCTTCGTCGACGGCGAGATGATCGCCGGCACCCGCGAGATGCTCTTCAGCGCGCTGCGCGACATCGTCTACACCGCCAACGAACTGGACAACCAGCGCGTCGACCTGCAGACCTCGCAGGGCATCACCGACTACGTCTTCCACCTGCTGCGCAACGCCCGCACCCTGCGCGCCGGCGTGGAGCCGAAGATAGTCGTGTGCTGGGGCGGCCACTCCATCAGCACCGAGGAGTACAAGTACACCAAGAAGGTCGGCCACGAGCTGGGCCTGCGCAACCTGGACGTCTGCACCGGTTGCGGCCCGGGTGTGATGAAGGGCCCGATGAAGGGCGCCACCATCGGCCACGCCAAGCAGCGCCACCACGGCGGCCGCTACCTGGGCCTGACCGAGCCGGGAATCATCGCCGCCGAAGCGCCCAACCCGATCGTCAACGAGCTGGTGATCCTGCCGGACATCGAGAAGCGCCTGGAAGCCTTCGTCCGCGTCGGCCACGGCATCATCATCTTCCCCGGCGGGGTCGGCACGGCGGAGGAGTTCCTCTACCTGCTGGGCATCCTCATGCACCCGGACAACCACGACCTGCCCTTCCCCCTGGTACTCACCGGCCCGCGCAGCGCCTCGGCCTACTTCGAGCAGCTGCACGCCTTCGTCGGCGCCACCCTCGGCGAAGCCGCCCAGCGGCGCTACCAGATCATCATCGACAACCCGGCCGAAGTGGCACGGCACATGGCCCAGGGCCTGAAGGAGGTCAAGCAGTTCCGCCGCGAGCGCAACGACGCCTTCCACTTCAACTGGCTGCTGAAGATCGACCCGGTGTTCCAACTGCCCTTCGAACCCAGCCACGAGAACATGGCCAGCCTGCAGCTGAGCACCGACCTGCCGGCCCACCAGCTGGCCGCCAACCTGCGCCGGGCGTTTTCCGGAATCGTCGCGGGCAACGTCAAGGAAATGGGCGTGCGCGCCATCGAGGCGTTCGGTCCCTACGAGATCCACGGTGAACCGGCGCTGATGCGACGCCTGGACGAACTGCTGCAGGCGTTCGTCAAGCAGCACCGGATGAAGCTGCCGGGTGGCGCGGCCTATGAGCCGTGTTATCGGGTGGTCGGGAGCTGATTCGGCGCCCGCGTCGATGACGCCGCTTCCGCGATCGGGGAAGCGGCGTTTTTCCATGTCCTCCCCATAGGAGCGGGGCGGCGGCGGATAACGCCGTAGGCGTTATGCGCCCTACGGGCCGTTGGGGGCTTCCCCGTAGGAGCGGGCCATGCCCGCGATTCGAGCGCATGGCGCGCTCCTACGATCTCAATCCGCCTGCAGGTTCGCCTCCACCCGCGTCAGCAGCGCCTGCAGTTGCTCGCGCTCCTGCGCGCTGAAGCCCCGCACCGCCACGTCCGAAAGGCGCCGACCCTGGCCTTCGACCACGCCGTAGACCGCCTGGCCATCCGCACTCAGGGTCAGGCGCACGCTGCGCTTGTCCTGCTCGTCGGCGCTGCCTTCCAGCAGCCCCTTGCCGCGCAGGGCCTGGATCAGGCGGGCGATCTGCGCCTTGTCGCGGCCGCTGTGCTCCACCAGCTCGCGCTGGGTGGCGCCCGGGCGGCGGGCGAAGAAGGCCAGCACCTTGAACTCCATGTGGGTCAGGTCGTGGGGGCCGTCGCGCAGTTCGCGGTATTGCCGCGAGCGGTACAGGTGCATGACGGCATGGATGGTTTCGAGTACGTCGTCGGTCTTCATGGCTATACGGTTGACTTTATCAACTAATGCTTCTTATGATTTGTTGATATTATCAACCATAGCCCACGAGGGCCACCCATGACTCAAGCAACTCAGCAACGTCGCGTCCAGCGGGTCCGCCACGAACTGCGCATGCGCGAAGTGCAGGTCGTGCGCCGCGAGCAGGTCAGCCCGCATTTCGTCAGCCTCACCTTCGCCGGTGACGACCTGGCCGACTTCATCTCCGCCGGCTTCGACGACCACATCAAGTTCATGTTCGAGGACGCCGGCGGCAACCTCGTGCGCCGCGACTACACCCCGCGCCGCTTCGACAACCAGGCCCGCGAGCTGACCGTGGAGTTCGCCCTGCACGGCGACGGCCTGGCCTGCCAGTGGGCCGAGCGCGCGCAGGTCGGCGACAACGCCGTGATCGGCGGCCCGCGCGGCTCGATGATCGTTCCCGTGGACTTCACCTGGCACCTGTTCATCGCCGACGCCACCGGCCTGCCCGCCGTGCACCGGCGCCTGGAAGAACTGCCGGCCGGCACCCCGGCCATCGCCCTGCTGCAGGTGGAGGCTGCCGATCGTCGCCAATTCGCCACGGCCGCCGACCTTCAGCTGCAATGGTTCGATAGCAGCGACGCGTTGCTCGAAGCCGTCGAAGCCCTGCAACTGCCCGCCGGCGAAGGCTTCGCCTGGGGTGCCGGCGAGTCCGCCGGCATGATCCGCGTGCGCAACCTGCTGACCCAGGACAAGGGCCACCCGAAGGAAGCCATGCGCATCGCCGCCTACTGGCGCCAGGGCGAGTCCGACCACCACGAGGAACTCAGCCAGTGAAACGTCCGCAGATTCGCCGTCGCACCCCGGCCGAGCTGGACAAGGCCCGCCACGC
The DNA here is from genome assembly GCF_029335315.1 of Pseudomonas citronellolis. GTDB lineage: Bacteria > Pseudomonadota > Gammaproteobacteria > Pseudomonadales > Pseudomonadaceae > Pseudomonas > Pseudomonas citronellolis_A. Next base: position 17,467 of record NZ_JARJLT010000161.1, on the reverse strand, counting down.
GGCGCGCCTGGCCGCCGAGGTGCTGCGCTGGATCGGCCAGCACGTGAAGCCCGGCGTGAGCACCGCCGAGCTGGACCGCCTGTGCCACCGCTACATCGTCGACGAGCTCAAGGTGATCCCGGCGAACCTCGGCTACTCGGGGTTCCCGGCGACCATCTGCGCCTCGCCCAACCAGGTGGTCTGCCACGGCATTCCCAACGAGCAGCCGCTGGCCGAAGGCGACATCCTCAACATCGACGTGGCGGTGAACGCCGGTGGCTGGTTCGGCGACACCGCGCGCATGTACTGCGTGGGCAAGCCCAGCGAGCCGGCGCGGCGCCTGGTGCTGGCCACCTACGAGGCGATGTGGGCGGGCATTCGCGCAGTGCGCCCGGGCGCCACCCTCGGCGACGTCGGCCACGCCATCGAATCGGTGGCCCGCCGCGAGGGCTTCGGCGTGGTGCGCGAGTACTGCGGCCACGGCATCGGCGACGTCTACCACGACGCCCCGGAAGTGCTGCACTACGGCAAGCCGGGCCACGGCCTGCGCCTGGAGCCGGGCATGCTCTTCACCATCGAGCCGATGCTCAACGCCGGGCGCGGCGAGTGCCGGGTGCTGGCCGACGGCTGGACGGTGGTCAGCCGCGACGGCTCGCTGTCCGCGCAGTGGGAGCACATGGTGGCGGTCACCGACAGCGGTTTCGAAGTGCTCAGCCTGTGGCCCCAGGGCGGCGAGCCCGATTGCTGAAACGCGGAGAGGCGCCTTTCGGGTCGCCCGCAGCGCTCTGCCGCGCGCCTTTGTCGGCTTTGACACATGTCATTGCAGATGTAAGCAAAGCGTAAATGCAAGTGATTATTTATCGCTTTTGCCGTATCCATGGGCGTTTCCTCCAACGCCCATGGATACGCCGGCCGTTGTCGGCGCCCCCCGGGAATGCCTCCGAAAAGCCCCTAGGAAAGCCCCCATGCGAGCCCACGCCCTGCCCCTCTCCCGCCGCCTGCTGGCCGGCGCCGCCGCGGCCCTGGCCAGCGCCATCCTGCTGCTCGGCCCCAACGACGTCAGCGCCGCCACCCTGGACACCGCCTTCGGCCCGGTACAGGTCAAGGACCACCCACAGCGGGTGATCGCCCTCGGCGAGAACACCCTCGACGCCGCCCTGGCCCTGGGCGTGCAGCCGCTGGGCGCGCTGGCCAGCCGCGGCGGCAGCGACATCCCCGAGTACCTCAAGACCAAGGCCGGCAAGCTGCCGCTGGTGGGCACCGTGCGCGAAGTGAACCTGGAAGCGGTGCTCAAGCTGCGCCCGGACCTGATCCTCGCCAGCCCCGGCCTGACCCGCGAGCAGTACGCCAAGCTCAGCCTGATGGCGCCCACCGTGGTGCCCAAGGGCGGCGCCCTGGACGACTGGCGCGCGGCCTTCCGCGTCTACGCCCAGGCGCTGGACAAGCAGGCCGAGGGCGAGCGGCGCCTGGGCGAGATCGACCAGCGCGTCGCCGCGCTGCGCCCGCGCCTGCCGGCCGGCGCCAGCCTCAGCGTGGTGCGCTGGAACCCGCAGGGGCCGATCATGATGTCCAGCCACCTGTTCGCCGGCCAGTTGCTCGAACAACTCGGCGTGCAGCCCAACCCGCTGGCGGCGCAGCAGACCCAGCGCCCGCACACCGACATCCTCAGCCTGGAGAACCTGTCCAAGGCCGACGCCGACTGGATCTTCCTCGCCACCCTCAACCCCGACGGCGAGAAAGCCCTGACCGAAGCGCGCCAGCAGCCGGCCTTCACCCGCCTGAAAGCCGCCCGCGCCGGGCACCTGGCCAGCGTCGACGGGCAGATCTGGAGCAGCAGCTCCGGCTACCTGGCCGCCCAGCAGGTGCTCGACGACGTGGAGAAGGCGCTGGCCAACTGATGCTTCCCGCGCGCCTGTCGCAGCCGCTGGCCCTCGGCCTGGCGGCCGCGCTCCTGCTGCTGTTGATCCTCGCCAGCCTGCTGCTCGGCGCCGGCGACGCCGGGCCCTGGAGCAGCCTGCTGGCGCTGTTCGGCGGCGCCGACGAGGACACCCGCTTCGTCGTCGGTACGCTGCGCCTGGCGCGTACCGAACTGGCCCTGCTGGTCGGCGTGGCCCTGGGCGCCGCCGGCCTGCTGCTGCAGGCGGTGACCCGCAACCCGCTGGCCGAGCCCGGCCTGCTGGGCGTCAGCGCCGGCTCGGCGTTCGCCGTGACCCTGGCGATCAACCTCGGCGCCAGCGCCGCCGGCCTCAACCTGACGGTGGCCAGCCTCGGCGCCCTGGGCGGCTGCCTGCTGGTGCTGGCGGTATCGCGCCTGCGCGGCGTCGGCGACGACCCGGTGCGCCTGGTGCTGGCCGGGGTGGCCTTCTCCGGCCTGCTCACCGCGCTGGGCAGCCTGATCCTGCTGTGGGACCAGCGCACCGCCGACGAAGTGCGCTTCTGGGTGGTCGGCAGCCTCGCCGGCCGGCCGCTGGACACCCTGCGCTGGAGCCTGCCGGGGCTGCTCCTCGGCCTGGCCGTAGCGCTGCCGCTGATCCGCCCGCTGGCCGCCCTGGCCCTCGGCGAACGGGTCGCCAGCGGCCTCGGCCACCATCCGCAGACGGTGCGCCTGGCCTGCCTGCTGGCGGTGGCGCTGCTGGTCGGCACCGCCAACGCCGCCGCCGGGCCGATCGCCTTCCTCGGCCTGATCGTGCCCTACATCGCCCGCCGCCTGGTGGGCAGCGACATCCGCCGGGGCTTCGCCCTGTGCCTGCTACTGGGCCCCTGCGTGCTGCTGCTGGCCGACATCATCGCGCGCCTGCTGGTGCGCCCCTACGAGATGCCGGTGGGGGTGGTGACCGCCTTCGTCGGCGCGCCCATCCTCATCGCCGTGGTGCGTTCGCACCGCCTGCCGACGCTGCAACGCTGATGAACGCCCGCACCTTCGCTCCCCACGGCTACGGCCTGCTGCGCCTGGGCCGGCTGTCGCTGCTCTGGCACCGCCGCAGCCTGCTGGTCGGCCTGGCGCTGCTGGCCCTGCTGGCAACGGCCTTCGTGTTCTGCCTGAGCGGCGACGGCCTTGGCGCCGGGCAGGCGCTGGCGGTCCTGCTCGGCCACGGCGATCCCTTCCAGCAACTGCTGGTCAACGAACTGCGCCTGCCGCGCCTGTTCGCCGGGGTGCTCAGCGGCGCCGCGCTGGGCGCCGCCGGCTGCCTGATGCAGACCCTGGCGCGCAACCGCCTGGCCACCCCCGGCATGGTCGGCCTGGACAACGGCGCAACCGCCTTCGCCGTGGCCTCCATCGTCGCCGTGCCGACCAGCCTGGCGCCCTCGGCGCTGGCCCTGACCGGCGCCGCCACCGCCGCCACCCTGACCTTCCTGCTCGCCAGCGGCGCCGGCGCGCGCGGCTATCGCTTCATCGTCGTCGGCCTGGGCGTCGGCGCGCTGTTCGGCGCGCTGACCAACCTGATGCTGGCCCGCGCCGCCATCGACGCGGCCAACGCCGCCTACCCCTGGACCGTCGGCAGCCTCAACGCCCGCCCGGCCCTGGCCGTGTGGCTGCTGGCCGGCGGCCTGGCGCTGGGCCTGCCACTGGCCAAGGCGCTGGTGCGGCCGCTGAGCGTCATGCGCTTCGCCGACAGCGTCGCCATCGGCCTGGGCGTGCGCCTGGGCGCCATGCGCATCGCCACCCTGGCGCTGAGCGTGGCCCTCACCGGCCTCGCCGTGGCGGTCACCGGGCCGGTCGGCCTGGTGGCGCTGATCGCCCCGGAGGCGGCGCGCTACCTCGGCGGCCAGCACGGCGTGCCGGTGCTCAACGCGGCGCTGGCCGGCGCCCTGCTGACCCTGCTGGCCGACTGGCTGGGGCGCACCCTGCTGGCGCCGGTGGAAATCCCCGTGGGCATCGTCATGGCGGTGATAGGCGCGCCCTACCTGCTGTGGATCATCCTTCGCCAACCCTCCGGGAGACAGCCATGAACCCGACCTCCCTCGCCCCGCTGGAAGCCCGCGGCCTGTGCATGGCCTACGGTCGCCGGCCGATCATCGAGGACCTCGACCTGCGCCTGCCACCGGCCAAGGTCACCGCCATCGTCGGCCCCAACGGCTGCGGCAAGTCCACCCTGCTCGCCGGCCTGGCGCGCCTGCACAAACCCAGCGGCGGCGCCGTGCTGCTCGACGGCCAGGCCATCGCCAGCCTGCCCTCCAAGGAAGTGGCGCGACGCCTGGCGCTGCTGCCGCAGGACGCCAGCGCGCCGGAGGGCTTGACCGTGGCCGAGCTGATCCGCTTCGGCCGCCAGCCGCACCAGAGCCTGTTCCAGCAGTGGAGCGCCGAGGACCAGGCGGTGGTCGACGCGGCCCTGGCCGCCGCCGACCTCGGTGAGCTGGCCGAGCGGCCGCTGGAGTCGATGTCCGGCGGCCAGCGCCAGCGTGCCTGGATCGCCATGGCCATCGCCCAGGACACCCCGCTCTTGCTGCTCGACGAGCCCACCTCGGCGCTCGACCTGGGCCACCAGATCGAAGTCTTCGAGCTGATCCGCCAGCTCGCCGCGCGCGGCAAGACGCTGGTGATGGTGGTGCACGACCTGTCCAGCGCCTGCCGCTACGCCGACCACCTGGTGGCGATGAAGGGCGGCCAGGTGCTGGCCGAGGGCGCGCCGGCCGAGGTGGTCACCGCCGAGCTGGTGGAAACCCTCTACGGCGTGCGCTGCACCCTGCTGACCGACCCGTGCAGCGGCACCCCGCTGATCGTCGGCGCCAGCCGCGTGAAGCCCCCGGCGCCCCTGTAGGAGCGAGCTTGCTCGCGAACGAGGCAGTCGCTGGGTTCCCGCGTTCGCGGGAATGACGGAATCAAGATTCGTATCAGCCCCACCGTCGTCCCCGCGAACGCGGGGATCCAGCGTCGTCAACGACGCGCCTATATGCACTCGGACCCGAGCGCCCATGCGACGAAATGCCGGCCCCTTGCCATTGCCGCGCCCGCGCAATAAATGGGATCATTCGCAATTGCAATGAATTCTCATCTCAAGGTTCATCCCGTGCCAGCCAAGCTGCTCCTGGTGGAAGACGACCCGCGCCTGCGCCCGGACCTGGAACAGCACTTCCAGGGTCGCGGCTTCGCCGTGCGCGCCTGCGAGACCGGCACCCAGGGCCTGGCCGCGCTGCGCGACGGCGGCTTCGACCTGGTCCTGCTGGACATCATGCTGCCCGGCGTCGACGGCCTCAGCCTGCTCGACGAACTGCGCCGCCGGCAGAGCGTGCCGGTGATGCTGATGTCCGCCCTGGGCGCCGAGCAGGACCGCATCAGCGGCTTCACCCGTGGCGCCGACGACTACCTGCCCAAGCCCTTCAGCCTCGCCGAGCTGGACGCGCGGGTCGACGCCCTGCTGCGCCGCGTGGCCTTCGACCGGCGCCCGCCGGCACCGCGCGCGGACGGCGGCCTGAGCCTGGACGAGGACGCCCGCGACGTCGTCCACCAGGGCCGCAGCGCCGGCCTCACCGGCTCGGAATACCGCCTGCTGGCGACCCTGCGCGCGCACCCCGGCGAGGCACTGAGCAAGGCGTTCCTCTACCAGAGCGTGCTGCACCGCGCCTACACCCGCCTCGACCGCGGCCTCGACGTGCACGTCTGCAACCTGCGCCGCAAGCTCGCCGACATCGGCGTGCAGCACCTGCAGATCCAGGCGGTGCGCGGCCAGGGCTACATCCTGGTCGACGCGCAGGACAGCTGATGCGCCGCCACCCCCTGCTGTGGAAGCTGGCCCTGCTGCAGGTGTGCTTCTGCCTGCTGCTGACCTGGCTGATCTGGACCTGGGGCCTGTCGGTGGAGCGCAGCACCTACTTCCTCGACGCCGCCGACCGCCTCTACCTCGCGCGCTACGCGCAGCAGGCCGAAGAGGCCTGGCGCCAGGGCGGCGCGGCCGGCGCCGAAGTCTTCCGCCGCCAGCTGGAGCGTGACGAGGACACCTGGGCGGCGCTGGTCGGCCCGCACCTGGAAAGCCTCGGCACCGCGCCGCTGAGCGCCGAGGAAGCCAGCCACCTGACCTTCATGCGCAAGCTCGATTGGCCGATGAGCCGGCGCCTGCAGGACGAGCTGCCGTACGTCAGCATCGAGTTCCCCGAGCGCCCCGAGGACGGCCGCCTGGTCATCCAGCTGCCCGAGCGCCTGCTGCCCGGCGGCCTCACGCCCTGGACCCACGTCATCACCCATGGCGTCGCCCCGACCCTGCTCGCGCTGCTGCTCGGCCTGGCCCTGTACCGCCACCTGGTGGTGCCGCTGAACCGCCTGCGCGACCGCGCCGACGCCCTGCGCGCCGACGACCTCGACCGCCCCGGCCTGCCGTTGCAGGGCCGCCGCGACGAGCTGGGCGAGCTGGCCCAGGCCTTCGAGCACATGGCCGCGCGCCTGCGCCAGAGCCTGGCGCAGCAACGCCTGCTGCTGCGTACCCTGTCCCACGAACTGCGCACGCCCCTGGCGCGGCTGCGCATCGCCCACGACAGCGAGCTGCCGCCCGAGCAACTGCGCCAACGCCTGGACCGCGAAGTGGACGACATGCAGCGGCTGCTGGAAGACACCCTCGACCTGGCCTGGCTCGACACCGAGCGCCCGCAGCTGCCCACCGAGCCGGTGCTGGTGCTCTCGGTGTGGGAAGCGCTGCGCGAGGACGCCTGCTTCGAAAGCGGCTGGGAACCAGCGCGCCTGCCCTGTTCGCTGGGCACCGAGTGCCGCGTGCAGGTGCACCTCGACAGCCTGGCCCAGGCCCTGGAGAACCTGCTGCGCAACGCCATCCGCCACTCGCCGGCGGGCGGCCGGGTCAGCCTCGACGGCTGGCGCGACGGCGCGCACTGGCACCTGTGCCTGCGCGACCAGGGCCCCGGCGTGGCCGAAGCGGACCTGGAACGCATCTTCGAGCCCTACCAGCGCCTGGACGGCAGCGGCGCCGGCTTCGGCCTGGGCCTGGCCATCGCCCGCCGCGCCATCGAGCTGCAGGGCGGCAAGCTGTGGGCGAGCAACGCCCATCCGGGGCTGTGCCTGCATCTGCTGTTGCCTACGGCCTGAAAGTGTTTAGAAAGTTAATGAGCTTTACTGTCATTTGTGAATAATTATCATCTTCGATCTCTCGCCCCCAGGCTGAACTTCCGGAGATCGAAGATGCCGTCCCGCGCGCAACCCCTCGCCCCCTTCCTGCTGCTGTCCAGCTGCCTGCTGGCCGGCGCCGTCCACGCCGCCAGCCAGGACGAACAACCCGTCGAACTGGACAGCCAGACCGTGGTCGCCACCGCCCAGGAAGAGACCAAGCAGGCGCCGGGCGTGTCGATCATCACCGCCGAGGACATCAAGAAGCGCCCGCCGGCCAACGACCTCTCGCAGATCATCCGGACCATGCCGGGGGTCAACCTGACCGGCAACTCCACCAGCGGCCAGCGCGGCAACAACCGCCAGATCGACATCCGCGGCATGGGCCCGGAGAACACCCTGATCCTGGTCGACGGCAAGCCGGTCAGCAGCCGCAGCTCGGTGCGCTACGGCTGGCGCGGCGAGCGCGACAGCCGCGGCGACACCAACTGGGTGCCGGCCGACCAGGTCGAGCGCATCGAAGTGATTCGCGGCCCGGCGGCCGCGCGCTATGGCTCCGGCGCCATGGGCGGGGTGGTGAACATCATCACCAAGCAGGCGGCCAAGGAAACCCACGGCGACCTCACCGTCTACCAGAACTTCCCGCAGCACGGCGACGAAGGCGCCACCAAGCGCATGAGCTTCGGTCTCAACGGCCCGCTCACCGACACCCTCAGCTACCGCGTGTACGGCGACGTGGCCAAGACCGACGCCGACGACTGGGACATCAACGCCGGCCACGAATCCGCGCGCACCGGAAACCAGGCCGGCACCCTCCCCGCCGGCCGCGAAGGCGTGCGCAACAAGGACGTCAACGGCCAGCTCAGCTGGCACCTGACCCCCGAGCAGACCCTGGAACTGGAAACCGGCTTCAGCCGCCAGGGCAACATCTACACCGGCGACACGCAGAACACCAACAGCAACGCCAACGTGAAGAGCATGCTCGGCCACGAAACCAACATCATGTACCGCGAGACCTACGCGCTGACCCACCGTGGCGACTGGGACTTCGGCAGCTCCATGGCCTACCTGCAGTACGAGAAGACCCGCAACCGGCGCATCAACGAAGGCCTGGCCGGCGGCACCGAGGGCATCTTCAGCAGCACCGACTTCTACACCTCGACCCTGCGCGACCTCACCGCCCACGGCGAACTCAACCTGCCGCTGCACGCCTGGCGCGAGCAGACCCTGACCCTGGGCAGCGAGTGGACCCGCCAGGAGCTGGACGACCCCAGCGCCAACACCCAGACCACCACCGAGGGCGGCTCGGTGCCGGGCCTGAGCAGCAGCGGCCGCGACACCACGTCCTCGGCGGAAATCTTCTCGCTGTTCGCCGAAGACAACATCGAGATCCTGCCGGGCACCATGCTCACCCCGGCGCTGCGCTTCGACCACCACGACATCGTCGGCGACAACTGGAGCCCGTCACTGAACCTGTCCCACGCGCTGACCGACACCCTCACCCTGAAGGCCGGCATCGCACGCGCCTACAAGGCGCCGAACCTGTACCAGCTGAACCCCAACTACCTGCTCTACAGCCGTGGCCAGGGCTGCTACGGGCAGAGCACCAGCTGCTACCTGCAGGGCAACGCCAACCTCAAGGCCGAGACCAGCGTCAACAAGGAACTGGGCATCGAGTTCAAGGACAACGGCTGGGTCGCGGGCCTGACCTACTTCCGCAACGACTACAAGAACAAGATCGATTCGGGCCTGACCCCGGTCGAAACCGCCAGCGGCGGCACCGGCAGCTACGCCAACGCCTCGGTGTACAAGTGGGAGAACGTGCCCAAGGCCGTGGTCGAAGGCCTGGAAGGCACCCTCACCGTGCCCCTGGCGCAGCAGCTGACCTGGACCAACAACCTGACCTACATGCTGCAGTCGAAGAACAAGGAAACCGGCGACGTGCTCTCGGTGACCCCGGACTACACGCTGAACTCCATGCTCGACTGGCAGGCCACCGACGACCTCTCGCTGCAACTGAGCGTGGCCTGGTACGGCAAGCAGAAGCCGAAGAAGTACGACTACCAGGGCAACCGCGTGACCGGCAGCGCCAACGACGAGCTGTCGCCCTACGCCCTCACCGGTGTCAGCGGCACCTACGCGATCAGCAAGAACCTGAGCCTGACCGCCGGCGTCGACAACCTCTTCGACAAGCGCCTGTTCCGGGCCGGCAACGCCCAGGGCGTGACCAACATCGCCGGCGCCGGCGCCGCCACCTACAACGAACCCGGCCGCACCCTCTACACCAGCCTGACCGCCTCCTTCTGAAGCCCACCAGCCCCGCGCCACAAGGCGCGGGGCTGCGCGCGTGCACAGCACAACGAGATCGCCTGATGAAAACCACCACCCTGCCCTTGCTCCTGGCGCTGGCCCTCGCCGCGTCGGGCCCGGCGGCCCTGGCGCAACCGGCGCCGGAGCAGAAGATGGACACGAGCCTGCTGCAACGCCAGGACCTGGCCTACCGCTTCACCACCCTGAAACTCGACTCCGCCGACGGCCAGCGCCACTACCAGCTGTGGATCGGCAAGCCCGACCGCGCGGCGCCCGCCGCCGGCTACCCGGTGCTGTGGATGCTCGACGGCAACGCCGCCCTCGGCGCCCTCGACGCCGCCAGCCTGGACCGCCTCGCCAAGGGCCAGGCGCCGCTGCTGGTCGCGGTCGGCTACCAGACCGAACAGCGCATCGAGCGCACCGCGCGCACCTACGACTACACCCCGCCGCTGCCCGGCGGGGCGCAACAGGTCGACCCGCTGACCGGCCAGCCCAGCGGCGGCGTCGACGTCTTCCTCGACCTGCTGCGTGAACGCATGCGCCCCATGGTCGCCGCCGTCGCCCCCATCGACGCCAGCCGGCAGACCCTCTGGGGCCACTCCTACGGCGGCCTGGCGGTGCTCCACGCGCTGTTCACCCGCCCCGGCGAATTCAGCGCCTACGCCGCCGCCAGCCCGTCGCTGTGGTGGCATGAGGGCGCCATCGTCCGCGAAGCCGAAGGCCTGCAACAGCGCCTGGGCGACAGCCACCCGCGCCTGCTGCTGATGCGCGGCGGCGACGAACCGGGCAACCCGCGCGCCCAGGTCATGGGCGACGCCGAACGCCCGGCCCGCGAACTGAGCGCCGACCTGGCCAAGGTGCCGGGGCTGCAGGTGCAGTTCCAGCGCTTCGACGGCCTGGGCCACGGCCCGATGCTGCCAGCCTCGCTGCGCTACCTGCTGGAGCATTACCGGTAACCCCGGACACCGCCACACCGGAGCCTCTCGTAGGGCGCATAACGCCTACGGCGTTATCCGCCATGGCCAGCGACGCAGGCTTTCGGGTGCAATCGTGAGCGCGCGGAAGCAAGGCCAAACGGCGGATAACCGCGAACGGTTATCCGCCCTACGCCATACCCAGGGTCGTTACCAGGGGCAGTAGCAACCGGTGGCCAGGGTGCTGGGGGATTGCACCTTGCGGCCGTCGACCAGGGCCTGGATCACCGGTTCGATGAAACTGTTGGCCGAGGTGCAGGTGGCGCCTTCGCTGTAGGGGCCGAAATAAGCCAGCTTGCCGTCGCGGTCCCAGACCGCCACCGAAGGGCTCGCGGCGATCGGCGGCGGCACCGGGAACTCGATGGTCTTCAGGCCCCACAGCTCGCTGGCCAGGCGCCCCTGGGTGCCTGGCTTGCGGAAGGCGTAGAAGTCCACGCCGCGCGCCTCGAAGCGCTTGATCAGCGAGGCCAGGTGCTGCTGGTTGGCGATGTTGCACGGGCAGGCCGGGTCCCAGAAATGCACCACGCGGATGTTCCCCGGCCCGGCCAGTTGCGGCGGCAGGCGCAAGGCCTGGCCTTCGAACAGCTGGGTGGTGTCGGGGTAGGTGCGCAGGTAGCGGCCCTGGAAGAACCAGAAGGCGGCGAAGAGGATGCCGAGCCAGGCGACGACCAGCACGCCGGCGAGTACGGCTTTGCGATTCAGCGACATGATGCGGAAGGGCTTACGGAAAGCCCGCTAGCTTGCCACGTCCAGCCGCCAGGGCAAGCCCTTCCGGACCGGGCGGGTGCGACGCGCTGGCGCAGCTGGGCGAGGTAGCGCTGGAACCAGCACCACGGGATCGACCGTGGCTGGCAGAGGTACGAACGAGTCGAGGAGTCCAACCGCCCATATCGCTGCATGAAACGTCCGAACAAAATCCGCAGCCCCCCCCCGCAAAGGCGGAGTCTTGGGGATACTCGACTCCCCGTGTTCGGGCTTCCCGTCGAAACATCACTTGTAATACGCACAATCAAGCGCATAATTCAGCATAATTTGAATCATGAAATTGCGCAAAGCACCACAGACGGGAGTTCCGAACATGGCAGCACTCATGGAGCGAGCCGAACAGGCAGTGTCCGTCACGACCATGGCAAGGAGTTTCAGCGCAAAGCTGCGGGAAATCGCGACTCGGCAGATCGAGAAGCTCGTCGTCTTCAAGGACAACGAACCCGCGGCGGTCATCCTGAACGTCGAGGCCTACCAGGAACTGCTCGACGAACTCGAAGACCTGCGCGTGGAACGCGTCGCCCGTGACCGCCTGGACAGCTTCGAAAGGGACAAGGCGATCAGCCACGAGGACATGGTGGCCCGATTCGCCGACTGATGAAGGCGGGTAGGCATGGCATGGAAGGTCATCTATCACGAAGCGGTCATGGGCGACCTGGTTCGCCTGGGCAAGGTCGACGCCAGGCGAATCCTCAGGGCCATCGCCGAGCGTATCGTCGACGGTGAGCCGGACAAGCTGGGCAAACCCCTCGCCGGCAAACTGGCCGGCTGCCGGCGCATGCGCGTCGGCAATACGCGCATCGTCTACCGCGTCGATGGCCACCGTGTCGAAGTGCTGATCATCGCGGTGGGCGCACGCCGCGACAACGAAGTCTACAACCTCGCCGACAAACGCAGTTGACGGCCCCCATCGCCGAAACGCCGGGAGCCTTCGCGCAACGCTATTGCTTCGCCCACCCCGCCACATCCACCACCGCCTGGGCGAACGCCTGCGGCGCTTCCTGCGGCAGGTTGTGGCCGATGCCGCCGGTCAGCGTGCGGTGTTCGTACTTGCCGGTAAAGCGGCCGGCGTAGGCGCTGGGTGGCGGGTGGAAGGCGCCGTTGGCGTCGCCTTCCAGGGTGATGGTCGGCACGCCTATGCTCGGCGCCTTGGCCAGTTTCCCCTCCAGCTCGTCGTACGTCGCCTCGCCTTCGGCCAGGGCCTGGCGCCAGCGGTAGTTGTGGATGACCACGGCGACATGGTCGGGGTTGTCGAAGGACTTGGCGCTGCGCTCATAGGTGGCGTCGTCGAAATGCCACTGCGGCGAGGCCTGCTGCCATATCAGCCGGTTGAAGGCGTGGGTGTTCTGCTGGTAGCCAAGCCGGCCGCGCTCGGTGGCGAAGTAGAACTGGTACCACCAGAGCAGCTCGGCCTCCGGCGGCAGCGGTTTCTTGCCCGCCTCCTGGCTGCCGATCAGGTAGCCGCTCACCGCCACCAGGGCCTTGCAGCGCTGCGGCCAGAGCGCGGCGATGATGTCGGCGGTGCGTGCGCCCCAGTCGAAGCCGGCGAGGACCGCCCGGTCGATCTTCAGCGCGTCCATCAGCGCGACGATGTCCGAGGCCACGGCGGCCGGCTGGCCATTGCGCAGCGTCTGCTCGGAGAGGAAGCGCGTGCTGCCGTAGCCACGCAGCCAGGGCACGATCACCCGGTAGCCGCGCGCGGCCAGCAGCGGCGCCACGTCGACGAAGCTGTGGATATCGTAGGGCCAGCCGTGCAGCAGGATCACCGGCGGCCCGTCGGCCGGGCCATCCTCGGCGTAGCCGACGCTGAGCAGGCCGGCGTCGATCTGCTCGAGCCTGGCGAAGCCGGTGTGCGTGCCCGCCTTCGGCGCTGCAACGCTGGCCGGTTCGGCCGCCTGCGCCACGCGCGGCAGCTGTGTCGCCAGCGCGGCCAGTGCCGCCATGCGCATGAGGTTGCGCCGGCCCGTGTCGAAGTCTCCTGCCATGTTGCCTCCTGGTCGATTAAGTTCAGCGCTCAAGCGTAGCGTCCGCTGGTGAAACCGGCAGGACAGACGGCGTGATGCAATGCTCAACGCCGCCGTCGCTTCACCGGCTTCAGGCCGGGCGCAGCAGTTTCTCCACCAGCCGCCGCGTCGCGGGCGCCACCACCAGCACCAGCGGGAAGGCCAGCAGCCAGGCGTTGAGCCAGGCGCCACGCCACAACGCGAGGAAGTCCTCGACGACGCCCACCGCGCGGTAGGTGGAAATGCCGGAAACCAGCAGCGACATGAGCCCCGAGAGGATCAGCGCGAACAACAGCGGCGCGTAACGGCGGGGGATCATCCGGCCACCTCCAGGCGTTGCACGCGCGGGGTCTCGGTGTGCAGGCGCTGCAACGCCAGGGCGAAGCTTTCGCCGAACAGCAGCGCGCTGCGCACATCGCCGGGCACGAAGCCATCGGCCGCCGCGCCCTTGTCGGCCTGGACCATCAGCCCCGACCAGGAACCCAGGCGGTTCGCCGCCTCGGCCTCGGGCACGCCCAGGTGCTGCTCGGGCAGCACCGGATTGCCGGCCCAGAGCATGCCGTGCTGCATGCAGAAGGTGAACAGCGAGACCAGGGTGGACTGCTTATCCCCGGCCGGCAGCGCCGACACGGTGAAGCCCGCCGCCAACCGGCCCTGCAATTGCTGGCTGCGCCACAGGCGCCCGGTGGCGTCCATGAAGGCCTTGAAGGGGGCGGACACGCCGCCGAGGAAGGTCGGCGAACCGAGCAGATAGCCGTCGAACTTCAGCAGGGTGTCCGGCGCCTCGGCGAGGTGCTCGGCGCGCAGCAACTGCACGTCGCCGCCGGGGATGCGGCGGGCGCCGGCGGCGACCTGGCCGGCGATGAACTCGGTATGCCCGTGGGCGCTGTGGTAGATCACGGCGATGCGTTTCATGGCGATGCTCCTGTGGGTGGGCCGCTGCCGCTCAACGCGACAGCCAGGCCAGGGAAAGGGCGGCGAGGTACAGGCCGAGGCCGAACACGGCGTGATTGGCCAAGCTGCGCAGGCAGTTCCGCAGTGGCGTCGGGGTGCGCCGGGCGAGCACGCCGGCGCCCATGGCTGGCTGGATCAGCAGCAGCGGCACCGCCACCGTGGCCACGCCCATGGCCAAGGCCGGCAGCGGCGTCGGCTGCCGTGCCCAGTCCAGGCCGGCGACGGCCAGCAGCGCGGCGGCGAAGACGACGCCGGTGGCGTAGTGCATCAGCCAGCCCAGGGCCAGCTCACCGCGCACGGCGGTGGCCTGGGCGATGGCCATGTGGGCCACGCGGCCGCGCAGGGCGTGGCCGACCCAGCGGCCGATGAAGGCGAAGTTCAGCGTGGCCACGCCACGGCTTTTCAGGAACCCGAGCCAAACGTCCATGACGGCGGTGGCGCCGACGCCGATGGCCAGGGACAGCAGCAGAAATTGCGTGAAGGGGGACATGGGACACCTCGGTTCGGTTGACCAGCGGGACTCTTGGCGCCACCCTACAAGTTCAAGTGAACTTGAAGTCAAGAGGTGCCCCATGGACATCGCCGAGGTGGCCAGGCGCTCCGGAATCCCGGCGTCCACGCTGCGTTTCTACGAGGAGAAAGGCCTGATCCGCTCCCTGGGCAAACCGGGCGCGCGGCGCTGGTTCGGCCCGCGCATCCTCGACCAGTTGGCGCTGATCGCCCTTGGCCAGTCGGCCGGTTTCAGCCTGGAGGAAATCCGCGCGATGTTCGGCGCCGACGGCACCCCGGACCTCGACCGCAGCGCGCTGGCGGCCAAGGCCGACGAACTCGACGCCAGCATCCGCCGCCTGCAGGCCATGAGCCGTGGCCTGCGCCACGCCGCCGCCTGCCCGGCGCCGAGCCACGCCGAGTGTCCGAGCTTCCAGCGTCTGGTCCGGGCCGCCGCCGGCAGCGCCCTGGCGCGCAAGGGCAAACCCCGGCAGCCTGTGCCACCGCGCGGCTGACGTCCCGTCGCCGCGCCTTCGCCGCGCCCGGCGCCGGTGGTAGCATGCGCGCCCCATGCGCCTGTCCGATTTCGACCAACGCCTCGCCGACCTCGGCGCCCTGCCCCGCCATCGCGGGCGGATGCTGCGCGCCTGGCTGCAGGGCCGCGCGCTGGACGCCGGGACCAAGCGCCAGGCCAGCGAGGACTTCCTGCCGCTGGCGGTGCGCAACGCCGTGCCGGCGCTGGCCGCCGAGCTCGACGGCCTGGCGCGGGTGCATTCGCGGCACCCCGGCGGCGACGGCTCCGAACGGTTGCTGGTGAGCCTCGCTGACGGCCAGATGGTGGAGAGCGTGCTGCTGCCGCGCGACGGCGTGTGCGTGTCGAGCCAGGTCGGTTGCGCGGTCGCCTGCCGTTTCTGCATGACCGGCAAGAGCGGCCTGCTGCGCCAGCTGAGCGCCGCCGAGATGGTCGCCCAGGTGGTGCTGGCGCGGCGCCTGCGACGGGTGAAGAAAGTGGTATTCATGGGCATGGGCGAGCCGGCGCACAACCTCGACAACGTGCTGGAGGCCATCGACATCCTCGGCACCGACGGCGGCATCGGCCAGAAGCACCTGGTGTTCTCCACGGTGGGCGACCCGCGTGTGTTCGAACGCCTGCCGCAACAACGGGTGAAGCCGGCCCTGGCGCTGTCGCTGCACACAACCCGCGCCGACCTGCGCGCGCACCTGCTGCCCAAGGCGCCCCGGCTCACCCCCGATGAGCTGGTGGAACTGGGCGAGGCCTACGCCCGCGCGGTCAGCTACCCGATCCAGTACCAGTGGACGCTGCTCAAGGGCGTGAACGACGGCCAGGACGAGCTGGACGGCATCCTGCGCCTGCTCAAGGGCAAGTTCGCGGTGCTCAACCTGATCCCCTTCAACGCCCTGGAAGGCGACGACTACCAGCGCCCGGACGGCGAGCGCATCGTCGAGATCGTCCGCTACCTGCACAGCCGCGGCGTGCTGACCAAGGTGCGCAACAGCGCCGGGCAGGACGTCGAGGGCGGCTGCGGCCAACTGCGCGCGCGGGCCGTGGAGCGGGTCAACACCGAGCGCCTGCGCGGCTGACCCGCGTCGCCGACGGCGCTGGCCTATGCTTGGCTGAGCGATCGGCCGGGAGGCGCGCCCATGCGAAGGATCGTCCTGCTCATCGGGCTGCTGCTCGCGGCCTGCACCCACGACCCGGCGAGCCAGAAGCTGGAAGTCATCAACCGGCACAAGCTGCCCGAACCGAAGATCGAATTCCTCGGTGTCGGCGGCTGGCTGCTGCACTGGAAGGGCGAAGGCCTGTTGCTGCCGCCGTTCTTCAGCCACCCGGCCGGCTTCGGCATCGAGGGCATCCCGCCGCTGACGGTGGTGGCCGACACCACACGCATCGACAAGTACATGGATAGTCCCCAGCCAGATGTGACCATGGTGCTGGTCGGCCATGCCCACTACGACCACCTGCTGGACCTCGCCCACCTGCGCCAGCGCTTCCTGCCCAACCCGAAGCTGCGCATCTACGGCTCGGAAACCGTCGCGCATCTGCTGCGCAGCTCCCTGGTCTATCCGAGCGACATCGTGGTGCCCGGCCGCGCGCAGATCAGCGACCGCAACAACCCCGCCTACCGGGGCACCTGGTTCTATTCCTCGCATGAGCAACTGCGCGATGGCGACGATCCGCGAAGCCTGCCCAAAGGCCCGCCCCGAGGCCGGATCCGCGCCATGCCGCTGGAAAGCATGCACGCCCCGCACAAGTTCGGCGTGAACTTCCTCCAGGGCGCCTACGACCACGATCCCTGGCCGCTGCCGACCGCCACGGTGAACTGGCGCCTGGGCCACAAGACCCTGGCCTGGGTGATCGACCTGCTCGACGACGACGGCCAGCCGGCATACCGCATCCACTACCAGGACAGCGCCTCCGACCCGCCCTGGGGATTCCCGCCGGTGATCGCCGACAGCAAGGGTTTCGACGTGGCGATCATCTGCGCCGCCAGCTCCGACAAGGTCGGCTACTACCCCACCGGCCTGCTGCGCGTGATCAAGCCGCGCCTGGTGCTGGTGGGGCACTGGGAGAACTTCTTCGGCGGCGAGTTGCAGGAGCCCGAGGGGCGCAAACCCGAGTTCAAGGCACGGACCATTCCGCTGCAGAAGTACGACCAACTGGTCGACGATCTGAAGAAATCCGGCTACCCCTACCACACCCTCGAACCGCTCTCGGAAATCGCCCTGCCGGCACCTCGCTAGCGCGGTTCATCCGGCGGGCGAGCCTCTTTCACGCATGGGCCCGACGACACGCTCACCAGCGCAGCAGACGCGGCCCCAGCAGCGCGCCGAGCGCGGTCGGGATCAGCATCCCCAGCACGTACCACACGCCCCAGAACGGCACGCCCATCTCCGGGCAGTGCAGGCAGTAGGCGAGGGTCGCG
>NZ_JARJLT010000160.1 GCF_029335315.1 Pseudomonas citronellolis | reverse complement strand
GCGCCGCCCGCGCGCGACATCAACCGGATGGTTGATCCAGGAACAGCCGGGCGATGAGCTCGGTGCGGCTGGCCACGCCGGCCTTGCGGAACAGGTGGATGAGGTGCGTCTTCACCGTGGCCAGGCCCAGGCCGAGCTGGCGCGCGAGGTCCTTGTTGCTGGCGCCGTCGCGCAGCAGCAGGGCGATCTCGCGCTCGCGCGGGGTGAGCGGGTCGAGCGCGGCGTTGCCGCGCGGCAAGGCCTGGGCGGCGAGCTCCAGCAGGGTTTGCAGGGCGCCCAGGCGGTTCAGTTCGTCGACCGAGAAGGGCGCCTCGCCGACCCGCCGCAACAGCGACAGGCCGGCCAGTGGGCGGCCCTGGTCGGCGGCGATGACCTCCACCACGTCGATCACCCCGTGGCGCTGGAGGAAGCTGCGATAGCGCTCGCGCTGCGCGGCCGGCTGCTGCGCCATGCCAACCGCCAGCGGCACCACCGGCAGCCCGGTGGCCAGGCAGGCGGCGGGTTGCAGCGGGTCGAGGCGGCGGTAGTGGTTGAGGTAGTCGATGTGCATCTGCGGGCCCAGGCCGCGCAGCTGGAAGTCGCAGGCCAGCAGGTCGGCGTCGATGCGGTAGAAGGCGGCGCGGGCGGCGGGGATGAGCTGGTCGAAGGCG
>NZ_JARJLT010000015.1 GCF_029335315.1 Pseudomonas citronellolis | reverse complement strand
GCCGCTTGTCCTTGTCCAGCAATTGCTGCGCCGACTTCATCAACGAGTCGGCCAAGGCCTCGCCCCTGGTTTCGGTGCGGCCCTGGTAGGCCAGGGTGTTCATCAGCGCGATCAGCGGCGACTGGCGTACGTCACTGATCAGGGTCAGTTGGTCGATGGCGTCGGTGAGGTTCTCCGCCTTGCGCCAGCGGATACTGTTGAGGAAGGCCAGCCAGGCGGCGCTGAAATCCTGGAAGTAACGCTCGGTCAAACGGGCCTT
>NZ_JARJLT010000159.1 GCF_029335315.1 Pseudomonas citronellolis | reverse complement strand
CCTGGCGTTCTTCCTCACCGACGGCAACCCGACCACCTACGTCGGCGACAACAGCAATACCGGTTCCACCACCAACTACCACGACGTGCAGGATGCCCTCGACGCGGCCAACGCCATGCTCCACGGCGGCGGCGCGCTCAGCGGCGCCGACCAGGTGGCGGTGAACGCCATCGGCATCGGCAACGGGATCAACGGCGACATCCTGCGCTTCTTCGACAACACCAGCACCACCGGCACCGCCACGCTGGACTTCAACGGCAACCACGATGTCACCGCCAGCGTCGGCCAGCCGCAGATCATCAACACCGCCGACCAGCTGCAGGCGGCCCTGCAGGAAGGCTTCCAGAGCAGCGCGCCGCAGGCGGTGGGCAACGACCACCTGGTGGGCGGCGACGGCAACGACATCCTCTTCGGCGACGTGATCAACACCGACGCGCTGAGCTGGACCGGCCACGCCGCCGGCACCCACAACGGCGCCGGCTACCAGGGCCTGGTCGACTACCTCAGCGCCACCAACGGCGGCACCGCGCCGACCCAGGGGCAACTGGTGAACTACATCGTCGCCCACGCCCAGGACCTCAACGTGGCCGGCGACACCCGTGGCGGCAACGACACCCTGGAAGGCGGCAAGGGCGACGACCTGCTGTTCGGCCAGGGCGGCAACGACACCCTGCTCGGCGGCGACGGCAACGACATCCTGTTCGGCGGCATGGGCAACGACACCCTCACCGGGGGCGCCGGCGCCGACCAGTTCGTCTGGCAGAAGGGCGAGACCGGGCATGACGTGGTCAAGGACTTCAACATCGGCGAAGGCGACTCGCTGAACCTCGCCGACCTGTTGCAAGGGGAGGCGGCCACGGCCGATTCGCTGTCGCACTACCTGACCTTCTCGGTCAACGCCGCCACCGTGACCACCACCATCTCGGTGAACCCCACCGGCGTGGCCGGCGGCCCGGCGACCCAGACCATCGACCTGGCCAACGTCGACCTCGCCGCCAAGTACGCCGGGCACGCCGGCAACGGCATCCTCTCCGGCGGCGACACCAACGCGGTGCTCAACGGCCTGCTGCACGACCACGCGGTGAAGGTCGACACCGTCTGAGCGGCCCTTCGCGCCAGCACGACCGCCGCCTCCGGGCGGCGGTCGCGCATCCGCCACGGGATGGCGGCGCATATCCGGGGTGAATGATCGTCGCGCGCCGGCATTCGCCGACTCTATGCTTGCCGGGTGTTTTCCTCATCGAACAACAAGCAGAGAGGTTTCCCATGCGCGAAGTGGTGATAGTCGACAGCGTCCGCACCGGCCTGGCCAAGTCCTTCCGGGGCAAGTTCAACATGACCCGTCCGGACGACATGGTCGCCCATTGCATCGACGCGCTGCTGGCGCGCAACAACCTCGACCCGCTGCTGGTGGACGACTGCGTGGTCGGCGCCGGCTCCAACGAGGGCGCCCAGGGCCACAACATCGGCCGCAACGCCGCGGTGCTGTCCAAGCTCGGTACCCACGTCGCCGGCATGACCCTGAACCGCTACTGCTCCTCGGGCCTGCAGGCCATCGCCATCGCCGCCAACCAGGTGGCCTCGGGCTGCAGCGACATCCTGGTGGCCGGCGGCGTCGAGTCGATCACCCTGACCGCCAAGTCGCGCAACACCGACCACTTCGTCAACCCGCGCCTGGAAGCGGAGTTCCCGGGGATCTACTACCCCATGGGGCAGACCGCCGAGATCGTCGCCCGCCGCTACAACGTCAGCCGCGAAGAGCAGGACCTCTATGCCCTGCAGAGCCAGCAGCGTACCGCCCGCGCCCAGGCCGAAGGCCTGTTCGCCGACGAGATCGTACCGATGGCCGTGCGCTACGCCGTGGAAGACAAGGCCACCGGCGCCAAGAGCATTGTCGAAGGCGTGGTCGACCGTGACGACTGCAACCGCGCGGACACCACCCTGGAAGGCCTCAACTCGCTGAAACCGGTGTTCGCCGAGGACGGTTCGGTCACCGCCGGCAACGCCTCGCAGCTCTCCGACGGCGCCTCCATGACCCTGGTGATGAGCCTGGACAAGGCGCTGGAACTGGGCCTGAAGCCCAAGGCGTTCTTCCGTGGCTTCACCGTCGCCGGCTGCGAGCCCGACGAGATGGGCATCGGCCCGGTGTTCTCGGTGCCCAAGCTGCTCAAGGCGCGCGGCCTGCAGATCGCCGACATCGACCTCTGGGAACTCAACGAAGCCTTCGCCTCGCAGTGCCTGTACGCACGCAACCACCTGGGCATCGACAACGAGAAGTACAACGTCAACGGCGGCTCCATCTCCATCGGCCACCCGTTCGGCATGACCGGCTCGCGCCAGGTCGGCCACCTGGTCCGCGAACTGCAGCGGCGCAACCTGCGCTACGGCATCGTGACCATGTGCGTGGGTGGCGGCATGGGCGCCACCGGCCTGTTCGAAGCGGTCCGCTGAGTTCTCGACCGTCCCCACGCAGGACGGCCGACAGCGAAGCCCCGGCAGCGATGCCGGGGCTTTTTCATTTGGGGGAATGGGTTCGCGAGCAAGCTCGCTCCTACGAGAGCGCAGCGCGCGCAAAGCCTGTAGGAGCGAGCTTGCTCGCGAACCGCCGGCTTCAGGCGCTCGCCAGCGGCCGCCGCGCCGGCCACAGCAAGGCCAGGGCGAGGGCCAGCAGCGGCCACACCAGCAGGTTCACCGCGTTCCAGCCGAGGCTGGTGATCAGCGCGCCGGAGCTGAACGACATCAGCGCCGCCATCAGGCTGTTGCCCTGTTCCATCAGGCCCTGGGCCTGGCCGCGCTCGTCGGCGCCGTGGCCCTCGCCGAGCAGGGTGGTGCCGGCCACCAGCATCAGGTTCCAGCCCATTCCCAGCAGCAGCGAGCTGAACAGGAAGTGGCCGTGGTCGAGGCCGCCCAGGGCCACCGCCGCGCTGCTCGCCAGCAGGGCCACACCGAGCAGGGCCACGCGACGGCTGCCGAGACGGTCCACCAGCGGGCCGGCGACGAAGGCCGGGAGGAACATGCCGAGGATGTGCCACTGGATCACGCTCGCCGCGCTTTCCACCGACAGCCCGCAGAACTGCATGGCCAGCGGCGTGGCGTTCATGATCAGGATCATCAGCCCGTGGCCGGTGGCGGTGCAGGCCATGGCCGCGCGCACCAGCGGCCGCCCGAGCAGGCCGCGCATGGCAGCCAGGCCGCCGTGGGGCGGGCGCGGCGCGGCGCCTTCGCGCAGCCGCGCCATCGCCAGCAGGCCGAGCGTGGCCAGCGCGGCGATCGCCAGGTAGGCGCCGACGAAGGGCGTCGGCAGCGCGTGCCGGGCCCACAGCGCCAGGCTCGGGGCGAGCAGCGCGGCGAGCACGCCGCCGCCGATCACGTAGGCGCTGGCGCGGCCTTTCTCGGCCTCGCCCACGGCTTCCAGGGCGGCGAAGCGGTAATACATCGCCGAGGCCTGGTAGGCGCCGATCGGCAGCGCGCCCAGGCACAGCAGCCAGAACGAGCCCAGTTGCACGCCCAGGGCGCAGGTCAGCCCGCCGAGAATGCCGCCGGCGGCGCCGAGCATCAGCCCCGGGCGGCGGCCGTGGCGCTGCATGAACAGCGACAGCGGCTGCACCGCCAGCAGGTTGCCGAGCACCAGCAGGGCCAGCGGCAGGGTCGCCAGGCTGTTCAGCGGCGCCAGTTGGGCGCCGATCAGCGAGGTCAGGGTGATGCCGATCAGCGAGCACGACCAGTACAGCGCCTGGCCGAGGAACAGCAGGCGCAGCGCGCCATTGCGCAGGAGCAACATGGCGCCTCCTCAGGCCTGGCAGCCGCCGGGCTTGAGCACCCGCTGGGTCGAGGCCGGGTCCTTGGCCAGCATCGCCGCCGGGCGCCGTGGCCGTTGCAGCAACTCGCCGGCGCAGTTCGGGCAACTGCCGCCGAGGACGTTCTCGGCGCAGTCGCGGCAGAAGGTGCATTCGTAGGTGCAGATGCGCGCGTCGGTGCTCTCCGGCGGCAGGTCGCGGTCGCAGCATTCGCAGCTGGGGCGCAGTTCGAGCATGGCGAGTTCCTTCTGGTGGGGGGAGGGGAGTCAGCTCGTGGCGAGCTGGCCGAAGCGTTCGGCGTATTCCTGGGGGCTGACCGCCAGGTGCTTGTGGAAGGTCCGGCGGAGGTTCTCCGGGTGGCCGAAGCCGCACAGCCGGGCCACCGTGGAGATCGACGCCTGGGCGTCCTGCAGCAGCGCGCGGGCGGCCTCCAGGCGGACCTTCTCGACATAGCGGCCGGGCGCCTCGCCCAGCTCGCCGATGAACACCCGCGACAGCGTGCGCGGGCTCATGCAGGCCTGCTCGGCGAGGGCTTCCAGCGACAGGTCGGCGCCGAGGTTGGCCGGAATCCACTCCAGCAGCGCCGCCAGGCGCGGCGCGCGCACCGGCTCCGGGGTCAGCCAGGCG
>NZ_JARJLT010000158.1 GCF_029335315.1 Pseudomonas citronellolis | reverse complement strand
AGCCCCCGCATCAATCCGCCAGGAGTTCCGAGATGATCAAGTCCCGTGCCGCCGTCGCCTTCGCCCCCAACCAGCCGCTGCAGGTGGTCGAGGTGGACGTGGCGCCGCCGAAGAAGGGCGAGGTGCTGGTGCGCATCGTCGCCACCGGGGTCTGCCACACCGACGCCTACACCCTGTCCGGCCAGGATTCGGAAGGCGTGTTCCCGTGCATCCTCGGTCACGAGGGCGGCGGCATCGTCGAGGCGGTGGGCGAGGGCGTCACCTCGCTGCAGGTCGGCGACCACGTGATCCCGCTGTACACCGCAGAATGCCGTGAGTGCAAATTCTGCAAATCCGGCAAGACCAATCTCTGCCAGGCCGTACGCGCCACCCAGGGCAAGGGCCTGATGCCCGACGGCACTTCGCGCTTCTCCTACAACGGCGAGCCGATCTACCACTACATGGGCTGCTCGACCTTCTCCGAGTACACCGTGCTGCCGGAAATCTCCCTGGCCAAGATTCCCAAGGACGCCCCGCTGGAGAAGGTCTGCCTGCTCGGCTGCGGCGTGACCACCGGCATCGGCGCCGTGCTCAACACCGCCAAGGTGGAAGAGGGCGCCACCGTCGCCATCTTCGGCCTGGGCGGCATCGGCCTCGCCGCCATCATCGGCGCGAAGATGGCCAAGGCCTCGCGGATCATCGCGGTGGACATCAACCCGGCCAAGTTCGATATCGCCAGGGAGCTGGGCGCCACCGACTTCGTCAATCCGAAGGACCACCAGAAGCCGATCCAGGAGGTCATCGTCGAGATGACCGACGGCGGCGTGGACTACTCCTTCGAGTGCGTCGGCAACGTGCAACTGATGCGCGCGGCCCTGGAGTGCTGCCACAAGGGCTGGGGCGAGTCGACCATCATCGGCGTCGCCGGCGCCGGCCAGGAAATCAGCACCCGTCCGTTCCAGCTGGTCACCGGCCGGGTCTGGCGCGGTTCCGCGTTCGGCGGCGTGAAGGGCCGCACCGAGCTGCCGAGCTACGTGGAGAAGGCGCAGAAGGGCGACATCCCGCTGGATACCTTCATCACCCACACCATGGGCCTGGACAAGATCAACGAGGCCTTCGACCTGATGCACGAAGGCAAGAGCATCCGCTCGGTCATCCATTACTGATAACGCCGCCGGGGCGCCAGCGCGCCCCGGTTGCACAGCAAAGGAGATTGCCATGAGCGATTCCATCGAGCTGATCAGCAGCCAGAAGAGCTTCGACGGTTGGCACCAGCGTTACCGCCACCGCTCCGAAGTGCTCGGCTGCGACATGGTCTTCGCCATCTACCTGCCGCCCCAGGCCGAGCCCGAGGCCGGGCTGCCGGCGCTGTACTGGCTGTCGGGGCTGACCTGCACCGACGAGAACTTCATGCAGAAGGCCGGCGCCCAGCGCCTGGCCGCCGAGCTGGGCCTGGTGATAGTGGCGCCGGACACCAGCCCGCGCGGCCCGGACGTGCCCGGCGACCCGGAAGGCGCCTGGGATTTCGGCCTGGGCGCGGGCTTCTACCTCAACGCTACCCAGGAGCCCTGGGCGCGCAACTACCGCATGCACGACTACGTGGTGCACGAGCTGCCGGCGCTGATCGAGGACAACTTCCCGGTCTCCACCCGGCGCGGCATCGCCGGGCATTCCATGGGCGGCCATGGCGCGCTGGTCTGCGCCCTGCGCAACCCGGGGCGTTACCAGTCGCTGTCGGCCTTCGCGCCGATCACCCATCCGGCCGATTGCCCCTGGGGCCAGAAGGCCTTCGGCCGCTACCTGGGTGAAGACCGCAACGCCTGGCTGGAGTGGGACGCCTGCGAGCTGCTGGCCGGCGCCAGCGAGCGCCTGCCGATCCTGGTCGACCAGGGCGAGCGCGACGACTTCCTTGCCACCCAGCTCAAGCCCGAGGCCCTGCGCCAGGCGGCGGAAGCGGCGGGGCACCCGCTGGAGTTGCGTCTGCATCCGGGCTACGACCACAGCTATTACTTCATCGCCAGCTTCATCGACGACCACCTGCGCCACCACGCGCGTGCCCTGTCGGTGCCGGCCTGAAGGCGTCGCGGCTTTCCGGTAGAATCGACGCCCTGACAGATTCAGGGCGTTTTTCTATGCGTATCGGCCATGGCTACGACGTACACCGCTTCGGCGAGGGCGACTTCATCACCCTCGGCGGCGTGCGCATTCCCCACAAGTTCGGGCTGATCGCCCACTCCGACGGCGACGTGCTGCTGCACGCGCTGAGCGACGCCCTGCTCGGCGCTTGCGCCCTGGGCGACATCGGCAAGCACTTCCCGGACACCGACCCGCGCTTCAAGGGCGCCGATAGCCGCGCGCTGCTGCGCCACGTGGTGTCCCTGGTGCACGCCAAGGGCTACGTGATCGGCAACGTCGACGCCACCATCATCGCCCAGGCACCGAAGATGGCCCCGCACATCGAGGCCATGCGCGCCGCCATCGCCGAGGACCTGCAGGTCGAGGCCGAGCAGGTCAACGTCAAGGCCACCACCACCGAGAAGCTCGGTTTCACCGGCCGCGAAGAAGGCATCGCGGTACACGCCGTCGCCTTGCTGGTCCGCCCATGACCGAGCTGGAACTGCTGGGCCCGCGCGCCCATGGCGAAGCCTGCGGGCAGGCGGTGCTCAAGGCCGTGGCCGAGGACTTCCAGGTTGACGAGGTGCTGGACATCCCGCTCTCCGGCGACGGCGAGCACCTCTGGCTGTGGGTCGAGAAGCGCGGCCTGAACACCGAGGAAGCGGCGCGCCGCCTGGCCCGCGCCGCGGGCGTCTCGCAGCGGCTGATCAGCTACGCCGGGCTCAAGGATCGCCAGGCGCTCACCCGCCAGTGGTTCAGCCTGCACCTGCCGGGCAAGTCCGACCCGGACCTGGCCACGGCCGAGGACGACAGCCTGCGTATCCTGCGGCGCACCCGCCACCAGCGCAAACTGCAGCGCGGCGCCCACGCGGCCAACGGCTTCACCCTGCGCCTGACCCAGCTGCACGCCGATCACGCGGCGCTCGACGAACGGCTGCGACGCATCGCCGCCGAGGGCGTGCCCAACTACTTCGGCACCCAGCGCTTCGGCTTCGACGGCGGCAACGTCGTGGACGCGCGCAGCTGCGCCGAGCGCGGCATCCTTCCCGCGCAGCGCAACCTGCGCTCGCGCATGCTCTCGGCCGGTCGCAGCTACCTGTTCAACCGGACGCTGGCGCAGCGCGTGGCCGACGGCAGCTGGAACCGCGCCCAGGTCGGCGACCTGCTGGCCTTCACCGACAGCCGCAGCTTCTTCCCCGCCGGCGAGGCGGAGTGTTCCGATCCGCGCCTGGCCGCGCTCGACCTGCACCCCACCGGGCCGCTCTGGGGCCAAGGCGCCTCGCCGGCCGGCGGCGCCAGCGGTGAACGCGAGAACGCCGTAGGGGCCGCTGAAGTGGCACTTTGCCAATGGCTGGGCGATGCGGACATGGCGCACGAACGGCGCATCCTGCGCCTCCCCATCCAGGGCCTGGCATGGCATTATCCCGCCCCTGACATCCTGCAACTGGAATTCGTCCTGCCGGCAGGCTGCTTCGCCACCGTCGTCGTGCGCGAGCTGCTCGATCTGCTTCCGGCGGGGCAGACGGAAAACCCATGCGCATATTGATTGCCAACGACGACGGGGTGAACGCACCCGGTATCGCCGCGCTTTACGACGCGCTGAGCGATCACGCCGAGTGCGTGGTGGTAGCACCCGAACAGGACCGCAGCGGCGCCAGCAGCTCGCTGACCCTGGACCGGCCGCTGCACGCGCAGCGGCTGAGCAACGGCTTCATCGGCGTCGACGGTACGCCGACCGACTGCGTGCACCTGGGCCTCAACGGCCTGCTGGACACGCTGCCGGACATGGTCGCCTCGGGAATCAACCTGGGCGCCAACCTGGGCGACGACGTGCTCTATTCGGGCACCGTGGCCGCCGCCATCGAAGGGCGCTTCCTGGAGCGTCCGGCGTTCGCGTTCTCGCTGCTCTCGCGGCAACCGGACAACCTCTACACCGCCATGCACTACGCTCGATTACTGGTGCTGGCGCACGAGCAGCTCGACCTGCCGCCGCGCACGGTGCTCAACGTCAACATCCCGAACCTGCCGCTGGAGCGCATCCGCGGCATCCAGCTGACCCGCCTGGGGCACCGCAAGCGCGCCGCCAAGCCGGTCAAGGTGGTCAACCCGCGCGGTCGCGAAGGCTACTGGATCGCGGCGGCCGGCGATGTCGAGGATGGCGGCGAAGGCACCGATTTCCATGCGGTGATGCAGGGCTATGTCTCGGTCACGCCGTTGCAACTGGACCGCACCTTCCGCGAGGCGTTCAATGGACTGCAGGACTGGATCGGAGGGCTGGACCATGGCTGATGAGCTGAGTCGCCGCGGCATCGGCATGACCTCCCAGCGCACGCGCGAACGCCTTATCCAGCGCCTGTACGAAGAAGGCCTGTCCAACGCCCGCGTGCTCGAAGTGATCCGCCGCACGCCACGTCACCTGTTCGTCGACGAGGCGCTCTCGCATCGCGCCTACGAGGACACGGCGCTGCCCATCGGCCACAACCAGACCATCTCGCAACCATTCATGGTCGCGCGGATGACCGAACTGCTGCTGGCCGCCGGGCCGCTGGACAAGGTGCTGGAGATCGGCACCGGCTCCGGCTACCAGACCGCGGTGCTGGCGCAGCTGGTCGAGCGAGTGTTCTCCGTCGAGCGGATTCAGGCCCTGCAGGACCGCGCCAAGGAGCGGCTTGCGGAGCTAAACCTGAGAAATGTTGTCTTTCGCTGGGGGGATGGCTGGGAAGGCTGGTCGGCGCTGGCACCGTACAACGGTATCATCGTCACCGCGGCGGCCGCCGAGGTCCCGCAGGCGCTGCTCGACCAGTTGGCGCCGGGTGGGCGCCTGGTGATTCCGGTGGGCAGCGGCGAAGTGCAGCAGCTGATGCTGATCGAACGCCGCGACGACGGCTTCGACCGGCGCGTACTGGACTCGGTGCGCTTCGTCCCCCTGCTCAACGGCCCCCTGGGCTGACGGCGGCGGGGACGCCGCCGGGCGACCCGGGAACGCAACACGGCAAACGCCGGACAGATTTTTCGAAGGATTAAGGGGGAAGGGGTGAGCCCTATCGCGGCCCAGAAGCAATGGATCTGGATCAGGACCGGCGTACGCCTGCTACTTGCGGCGGCCTTCTGCTCCCTGCTCGCCGCCTGCGCCTCCTCCAGTGGGGGCAAGGTCAAGGTGGTCGACCGCAACCAGGCCGACCAGACGCCGGCCACCACCAGTGGCCAGTACACCGTGCGCCGCGGCGACACCCTGTACTCCATCGCCTTCCGCTATGGCTGGGACTGGAAAGCCCTGGCCGCGCACAACAACATCCAGCCGCCCTATACCATCCGTCCGGGCCAGTCGATCCGCTTTGGCGGCACTGGCGCCGCCGCGCAACCAGTAGTCGCCAAAACCACACCGTCCGTCGCCCCGGTTGTGGTCAGCAAGCCAAGTGCCAGTTCTCCGGCGCCTACCAAGCCGGTCGCCACTGCGAGTGCCAGTAATCCGCCATCTCCCGCCAGCAGCGCCCCTTCCACGCCTGTGGCGAAGGGTGCCGAGGGCTGGATGTGGCCGACCAACGGGACTTTGATAGGCCGCTTTGCATCAAACGGGAGTTTGAATAAAGGGATTGATATAGCCGGTCAATTGGGCCAGCCTGTCCTGGCTGCGTCTAGTGGTACGGTTGTGTACGCCGGTAGTGGTTTGCGGGGCTACGGCGAACTCGTGATCATCAAGCACAGCGATACCTACGTGAGTGCCTACGGCCACAACCGCAGGCTGCTCGTTCGGGAAGGGCAACAGGTCAAAGTCGGGCAGAGCATTGCCGAGATGGGCTCCACGGGCACGGACCGGGTGAAGCTGCACTTCGAGATTCGCCGCCAGGGCAAACCCGTGGATCCTTTGCAATACCTGCCTCCTCGTTGATCGACGCCGCCTCCCAGCGTGGGTGAGCGGGCTTGGACGTCCCAAGGATAAGGACTTGTCCGAGCTTGTTGTCGAACTCAGCAAGGGATAACGACATGGCACTCAAAAAAGAAGGGCCGGAGTTTGACGTGGATGACGAGCTGCTCCTGCTGGAGCCCGGCATCTCATTCGACGAAGCGCTTGCCGAAGAGCAGGTCTCACTTCAGGTCACCTCCAAGGCAAGTTCGCTGGCGTCGAAGCAGCACAAGCATATCGACTACACCCGAGCGCTTGATGCCACGCAGCTGTACCTCAACGAAATAGGCTTTTCCCCACTGCTGACTCCTGAAGAGGAAGTTCACTTTGCGCGCCTGGCGCAAAGGGGCGACCCGGCCGGGCGGCGGCGCATGATCGAAAGCAACCTGCGCCTGGTGGTGAAGATCGCCCGACGCTACGTCAACCGCGGCCTGTCGCTGCTCGACCTGATCGAGGAGGGCAATCTCGGCCTGATCCGGGCGGTCGAGAAGTTCGACCCGGAGCGCGGTTTCCGCTTCTCCACCTACGCCACCTGGTGGATTCGTCAGACAATCGAACGGGCCATCATGAACCAGACCCGCACCATTCGCCTGCCGATCCACGTGGTCAAGGAACTCAACGTCTATCTGCGCGCGGCCCGCGAGCTGACGCACAAGCTGGACCACGAGCCGTCCCCCGAGGAAATCGCCAACCTGCTGGAGAAACCGGTCGACGAGGTCAAGCGCATGCTCGGCCTCAACGAGAGGGTGACTTCGGTGGACGTGTCCCTCGGCCCGGACTCCGACAAGACCCTGCTCGACACCCTCACCGATGACCGGCCCACCGATCCCTGCGAGTTGCTGCAGGACGACGATCTGAGCCAGAGCATCGACCAGTGGCTGTCCGAACTGACCGACAAGCAGCGTGAGGTGGTGATTCGCCGCTTCGGCCTGCGTGGTCATGAAAGCAGCACCCTGGAAGAGGTCGGCCAGGAGATCGGCCTGACTCGCGAGCGCGTGCGGCAGATTCAGGTCGAAGCGCTCAAGCGTCTGCGCGAGATCCTGGAGAAGAACGGCCTGTCCAGCGACGCCCTGTTCCAGTAGGCGTCGTCAGGTCGACAAGAGCCCGGAGCGAACCTCCGGGCTTTTTTGTGGCCGAACGAAAGGCCCGCGCCGGCTTGCTCACAGTGCCCGGGTCGCGCGAAGCGCCGGTTTTTGAGCGTCGCGTGTAAGCCATCGCTTACAGGTTGTGTGAGCCTTTGTCGCATTCCTCTGCTGGTGAATGCGGATTTCGTTCTGGGATGTTTTATAAGTTATTGAAATTAAATGAATTTAATTGCGCTTGAAGTGGCATTCAAGGGCGCCGGGTGCGACTTCGGGCCGCTTGCGGCGTACGTACGTATCGCTAATATCACACCTGCGTACAGGGAATGACGCAGGCCGACACGGATAGCGGTCAGGACGTCGCGGGAAGCGATTCATCAGGATGATGGGGTAGGGAAAAAAGGGCGGGCCATCCCGCCCCTTTTTTTGCCCGCGAAAAAGTGCCGCCGCAGATAGCACAAGGCCCGCACTGGGCGGGCCTTGGAGGAAGCGATCAACGCTCCAGATGCTTGAGCTTGCCGGCGACGCCGTCCCACTCTTCCGCGTCCGGCAGCGAAGCCTTCTTCTCGGTGATGTTCGGCCAGACCTCGGCCAGATCCTTGTTCAGCTCGATGTACTCCTGCATGTTCTCCGGGACCTCGTCCTCGGAGAAGATCGCCTGTGCCGGGCATTCCGGTTCGCACAGGGCGCAGTCGATGCACTCATCCGGGTGAATCACCAGGAAGTTCGGGCCTTCGTAGAAGCAGTCCACCGGGCAGACTTCCACGCAGTCGGTGTATTTGCACTTGATGCAGTTGTCGGTGACGACGAAGGTCATTTTCTAATTCTCTCCTCAGGCGGGCGGCACAGCGCGCGCGATTCTAGCAGCTTGTTCCGCTGTCCGTCAGATTCGCGTCTTCCATGCATATAACAAATCCAGCGCCTGGCGTGGCGTCAGATCATCCGGTTTGACCCGCGCCAGCTCGTCGATCAGCGGGTGCGGCAGGCTGGCGAACAGGTCGCTTTGCAGCGGCGCGGCCGGCTGGCCGGCCTGCTGGCGCGGAGCTTCGTGGGGCAGGCTGGTGGTTTCCAGGCGCGCCAGGTGCTCGCGGGCGCGCTGGATCACCGCGCCGGGAACGCCGGCCAGTTGCGCCACCGCCAAGCCGTAGCTCTGGCTGGCGGGGCCGGGCAGCACATGGTGCAGGAAGACGATGCGTTCGTTGTGCTCGGTGGCGTTCAGGTGCACGTTGGCCACCGCCGATTCGCTCTCCGGCAGCACCGTCAGCTCGAAATAGTGGGTGGCGAACAGCGTGAAGGCGCGCAGCCGTGCCAGGTGCTCGGCGGCCGCCCAGGCCAGCGACAGGCCGTCGAAGGTGCTGGTGCCACGGCCCACTTCGTCCATCAGCACCAGGCTGCGGTCGGTGGCGTTGTGCAGGATGTTGGCGGTTTCGCTCATCTCCACCATGAAGGTGGAGCGGCCGCCGGCGAGGTCGTCGGAGGAGCCGATACGGGTGAAGATGCGGTCCACCAGAGACAGCTCGCACTTCGCCGCGGGGACGAAACTGCCGATGTGCGCAAGCAGCACGATCAACGCCGTTTGCCGCATGTACGTCGATTTACCGCCCATGTTCGGGCCGGTGATCACCAGCATGCGGGTCTCTTCGTCGAGCCGCAGGTCGTTGGCCACGAACGGGGTGTCGAGCACCTGCTCGACTACCGGGTGGCGGCCCTGCTCGATCAGGATGCCCGACTCCTCGACGAAGCGTGGGCGGTTCAGGTCGAGGTTCAGCGCGCGCTCGGCGAGGTTGGCCAGCACATCCAGTTCGGCGAGGGCGGCGGCGGTGTCCTGCAGCGGCGCGAGCTGGGCGATGAGCAGCTCCACCAGTTCCTCGTAGAGTTGCTTCTCCCGCGCCAGGGCACGGCTCTGGGCGGACAGCGCCTTGTCTTCGAAGGCCTTCAGCTCCGGGGTGATGAAGCGCTCGGCGCCCTTCAGGGTCTGGCGCCGCTGGTAGTCGGCCGGCGCCTGTTCGGCCTGCATGCGCGGCAATTCGATGTAGTAACCGTGGATGCGGTTGTAGCCGACCTTCAGGCCCGGCAGCCCGGTGCGTTCCTTCTCGCGGATCTCCAGGTCCATCAGGTACTGGCCGGCGTTCTCGCTGAGGGTCTGCAGCTCATCCAGCTCGGCGTCGTAGCCGCGCTTGATCACGCCGCCGTCGCGGATCACCGCCGGCGGGTTCTCGATCACCGCGCGCTCCAGCAACTCGGCCAGCTCCGGGTAGGTGCGGATGCTGACGGCCAGCTCACCCAGGTGCGGGGCTTCCAGCTCGGTCATGCCGCGCTGCAGTTCCGGCAGGGCGGCGAGGGCGTCGCGCAGGCGCGCCAGGTCGCGCGGGCGGGCGTTGCGCAGGCCGATACGGGCGAGGACGCGCTCGACGTCACCGATTTCCTTCAACTGCGGCTGCAGGTTCTCGAAGCGGTAACGCTCCAGCAGGCAGGCGATCGACTCCTGACGTGCTTCCAGCACCGTGCGGTCGCGCAGCGGGCGGTTCAGCCAGCGGGTCAGCAGGCGGCTGCCCATGGCGGTCTGGCAGCGGTCGACGACCGACTGCAAGGTGTTGTCGCGACCGCCGGCGAGGTTGGTGTCCAGCTCCAGGTTGCGGCGGCTGGCGCCGTCGAGCACCACGGTGTCGTCGAGGCGCTCGTGGCGCAGGCTGCGCAGGTGCGGCAGGGCGGTGCGCTGGGTTTCCTTGGCGTAGGTCAGCAGGCAGCCGGCGGCGCCGATGGCCAGGGTCAGGTCCTGGCAACCGAAGCCCTTCAGGTCCTGGGTAGCGAACTGCTGGCAGAGGCTCTTGAACGCCGAGTCGCGGTCGAAGTCCCAGGGGGCGCGACGGCGCACGCCGCGGCGCTTCTCGGCCGGCAGGCCGGCGGGCCAGTCGTCGGGGATCAGCAGCTCCGCCGGGTTCAATCGTTCCAGTTCGGCCAGCAGGTTTTCCCAGCCACGGATTTCCTGGACGCTGAAGCGGCCGCTGGTGATGTCCAGCACCGCCAGGCCGAACAGCCGTTCGTCGCCGAGCAGGGCAGCCAGCAGGTTGTCGCGGCGCTCGTCGAGCAGCGCTTCGTCGCTGACCGTGCCGGGGGTGATGATGCGCACCACCTGGCGTTCCACCGGGCCCTTGCTGGTGGCCGGGTCGCCGATCTGTTCGCAGATCGCCACCGATTCGCCGAGCTTGACCAGCTTGGCCAGGTAGCCCTCGGCCGAGTGGAAGGGAATGCCGGCCATGGGGATGGCGATGCCGGCCGACTGGCCGCGGGCGGTCAGGGTGATGTCGAGCAGCTTGGCGGCCTTCTTGGCGTCCTCGTAGAACAGCTCGTAGAAGTCGCCCATGCGGTAGAACATCAGCTGGTCCGGGTGCTGGTTCTTCAGCTTCCAGTACTGCTGCATCATCGGGGTGTGAGCCGCGAGCCCGTCGCCGCTTGGCTCCGAGAAGGTCTGTCTTTTTGACATAGGGGTATTTGTCTAATACTTCAGCGAACTTTGGCAGGCATTGTCGGGGCCTGAGCGATCTTCGGCAACCGCCCGCGCAGGTATCGTGCCGTCATCTTCGGATCTGAATGGCCGCCCAGGGTTTGGGCGTTCTTCCCCTCCTTGTCGGCATCGGTGAGGGACTTCGCTCTGATGTCGTGGATGGTGACGTCCGCGATGCCGGTCTTCTCCCGCAGCACCCTGAAGGCCATCTTCACCGTTTCGTAGCTGACGGGTTTCCCTGCGCGCGAGCAGAACAGGGTTAGGGTGCGCACCTTCCTCGGTAGAGCCTTCGCCCTTGCGATCACCTCCTCGAGGTCTGGAGTCATGGCCACGATGAGCTTCGTGCCGGTCTTCTGCTGGGCGAACGCCACGCCTTCCGGCGAAATGTCGGACAGGTGAATCGACAGCACGTCGCTGATGCGCTGTCCGCACAGATAGGCCATCTCCAGGATGCACCTGATATAGGGGCTAGCCGCACCAAGCAGGGCCCCAAACTCCGCGTCGGTGATGTACCGATCCCGCTTCCCTTCCCCATGCCGCCGGATCCCGACGCAAGGGTTGGAATCGACCATTCCCCACTCCAGGGCATAGCCGAACACCACGCGGGCGAATGACAGAATCCGATTGCACATGTTCGGTGTGCCAGCCAGGTCGACCTTCACCGCGGCGATGTGCTTCGGCAGCACCTGCTCAGGCTCGAACGAAGCGAAGATGACCTTAAGCCGCTCGGCGGCTATTTCGTACTGCGCTACTGTATTTGCAGCGAGTTTCTTTACCTTGATGTGGTGCTTCAGCGCCTTATCGATCAGCGCCGCCATCCCGCCCGTATTCGCCTGCATGGTCTTCCGGGCGTACTCCAGCAGCGCCGCCTGATAGTCCTCGCCCAGGCGCTCCCACCTCCCTTTCCTCACCAAGTAGTACGCGCCGTGCTTGTGGTACATGCACGCCGGCAGGTGACGGTCCTTCTTCCTCGGGCGCATCCCCGCCTCCTCTCCTTACGAGTTTCTCAGGTTTAGCCTCGGCTCTTTTTTTTGCTGCCGAGTTGATCCTAGTCGCGACAGCACGATCTCTCGCAGCACCTTTGGACGCCCATCGGCGCCGACTACATAGCCAAACAGGTGCTCATCGAGCCAGCGAATCTGCGCGCTGGGCCGGGTTCGGCCAGTAAGGTTGGCCACTTCCTCTGGTGTCATGAACATGGGAAATACCTCACCGCGCCAGCGCAGGCCGGCACGGAATGAATAGGGGAAGGGGCTAGAAGCTGCAGCCCCACTGCATAGCGGCGAAAGACGGGAAGAGCGGCACGGAGATGGCCGCGCCGACGATGGCCAGGCCGACCACAACGACGCCGGCGGCGATGAGCAAGGTGTTACGCATGGTCGCCGCCCTCCAGGTTGCCGCCGTGCACCTCCGCCAGTTGCTGGCGGTCGGGATGGCGGTAGTTGATCAGCCAGGGAGGCGTCTGGATCACCCTGCCGCCCTGGCGAATCTGCACGTGAGCGTCGACGTCGGGCATGTTCGGCCAGAACTCCATCCACTCCTCGAGGAGGGCGGCCATGCGGTCCTGCCAGGCGTCCGGCATGGCGTGCATCATCACCCGGGGCATGATGGCGTAGGCGGAGCGGCTGAGGCCGAACCAGAGCCAGAGGCGGTCGTAGCCACTCCTGTCCGAAGGCAGCGCACCGCAGCTGCAGCGGCACGCAGGCTCCTCTGGATCGAGCATCAGGCAGTGCGCCGCATGGCGTGCTCTCGGGGCCTGCTGCTGGCGGGCAGCAAGGTGCCCTCCGGCACCGCAGAGGGCGCAGGCTTTCTGTTCGGTCATGGCTCAGTCCTCGGCGGGGTAGAGGCGTGTGCCGCGCTCGCCCTGCTGGGCGACGATGGCGGCCTGGATCAGGTTGCGGCCGAGCTGCAGGGCCTGCTCGGGGTCGAGTTCGGCGCCGAGGCGGGGGAGGCCATCGATCACCATGTAGGGCTTGCCGTTGACGCCGTGGCGGTGCTCGACGGTCAGTTGGATGGCTTGCATTGGGCGGGCTCCTGGATGGGGTCCATCATCTGGCCGACGACGTAACCGATGGCCTCCCATTCGCGCTGTGCCTGCTGGCCGAGCTCGTCGAGCAGCGGCTTGGGCAGGGTGAAGGTCCTGGTGCCGACGCCTTTGCGGTAGCGAGGGAGCTCCACCAGGACTCCTTCATTTACGAGCTTCGTCAGTCGGCGCAGGCTCTTCGCGCGGTCGCCAGGCAGCGAGCTGGACATGATCCTTGTGAGGCTGGCGTAGTAGTCGCTCCAGCCCTCAAGCTTTCGCCGCCCGCCAACATAATGGGTGAGAAGCCATTTCTTGGCGTCCCGCAGAATCGCCGCGCGGATATCGTCAGGCAGGTTGCTCATTCGGTTGCTCCTTGGCCGGCGGAGTGCAGCGTAGGCAGTCGCATTTGTCGGTAGGGCGGCCGGTGCCGCGGCAGAAGGTCGGGCGGCTCATGGCGTCACCCGCTTGAACTCGACGACCCAGACCCAGGGGTTGGCGTCCCAGTCACCTCCGGTTTTCTCCCAGAGGTTCCCGAATGCCCAGCGCGCGCTACCCAGGCACTGGTCAGAGCTGGTGGTCTTGTCCCACATCCATCCGTTGTTCTGGGGATGATGAGCCTCTGGCGCAGGGCAGTCGCCGACCTCTTGCCAGCCCTTTCCGCCGTGTCCGCAGCGGCGGCCGTAGTCGGTGAAGAAGCAGCCCTCGGCGACCGCCTGCTCCTCGCTGATGTCCTGCAGGCGCTCAACGCGCACCGCAGTGATCTCCAGCAGAATGCGGGACGCCCAGCGCGGCATATGGATGCTAGGAGTCCACCCCGTCCAGCCGTTATCTGCCGGCCAATCGCGAGAGGACGAAGGGTCGGGCTCAAGAGCCCGATAAGGGGGCTGATCGATCTGGTAGACCTGAGGATATGGCCCCTCAGCCCGGTAGATAGTGCGGTAGGTGACGGCAGGAGGGCCCGGGATGCCAGCACGCCCGAGCTGGGAGTAACGCCCGTCGGCGACCTGGGCCGGATGAACATCTTCCCAGGTCTCGCGCACCCAGAGTCGGTCGCCTGGCCGGCCATAGGGACAAGCCAGATTGCGCTTCGTCGGCTCGGGCCGACGGATGAAGGGCTGACCAGGACCGAAACTGCCAATGTCGGCCAGGCCGCGGGGCTGATCCTTAACCGCCCGCCGCGTCACCGTCTTCCGGCCTTCCAGGATCGCGCGGACCATCGGCCCGCTGAACAGGATGGGGCGTTCCTTCATTTCTGCTCTCCCGTGTAAGTCCGCCAGTTCACCTTCTTGCCGGCGACAAGGAATCCCCATTCTCCTTGCCAGGGGCTGGTGATGAAGAGGGTCCAGACGCCGCCGGCCGACACCTGGTCGATTCGGTGGTACTCGCCATGGCTGAGGCGCGCGGTATCTCCAGGCG
>NZ_JARJLT010000157.1 GCF_029335315.1 Pseudomonas citronellolis | reverse complement strand
GGAGGTCAGGGTGCCGGTCTTGTCGAAGGCCACCGCGCTCACCGCGTGGGCCACTTCCAGCGCTTCGGCGTCCTTGATCAGGATGCCGTGGCGCGCGGCCACCCCGGTGCCGGCCATGATCGCCGTCGGCGTGGCCAGGCCCAGGGCGCAGGGGCAGGCGATGACCAGCACGGCCACCGCGTTGATCAGCGCGGTCTCCACCCCGGCGCCGGCCAGCAGCCAGCCGAGCAGGGTGAGCAGGGCGATGCCGATCACCACCGGGACGAAGACGTTGCTGACCTTGTCCACCAGCTTCTGGATCGGCGCCTTGGCCGCCTGGGCGTCTTCCACCAGGCGGATGATCCGCGCCAGCACGGTTTCCCCGCCCAGGGCGGTGGCGCGGATGGTCAGCAGGCCTTCGCCGTTGATCGCGCCGCCGGTCACCGCGTCGCCCGGGCCCTTGGCCACCGGCAGGCTCTCGCCGGTGATCAGCGCCTCGTCGGCGTGGCTGCGGCCGTCGAGGACCTTGCCGTCCACCGGGAAGCGCTCGCCGGGGCGCACCAGCAGTTCGTCGCCCAGGCGCAGTTCGGCGATGGCGACGTCTTCCTCATGGCCGTCGCGGATGCGCGTGGCGCGTTCCGGGCGCAGCGCCTCGAGGGCGCGGATGGCGGTGGCGGTCTGGCGCTTGGCGCGGCTCTCCAGGTATTTGCCGAGGAGGATCAGCGCGATCACCACGGCGCTTGCCTCGAAGTACAGGTGCGGCATGGCGCCGGGCGCGGCGGTCAGCCACAGGTAGAGGCTCAGGCCGTAGCCGGCGCTGGTGCCCAGGGCCACCAGCAGGTCCATGTTGCCGCTGCGGGCGCGCACCGCCTTCCACGCCGAGACGTAGAAGCGCGCGCCGATGATGAACTGCACCGGGGTGGCCAGGAGGAACTGCACCCAGGCCGGCAGCATCCAGTGCAGCCCGGCCCATTCGGCGAACATCGGCAACACCAGGGGCACGGCCAGGACGATGGCGGCGAGCAGGTACCAGCGTTCGCGGGCCAGGCGCGCCAGGGCCGGGTCTTCGGCGGGCTGGTCGGGTTGCAGCAGACGGGCGCGGTAGCCGGCGCGGTCCACGGCGGCGATGAGCACGGCCGGGTCGACCGGGCCGTGCAGGTCGAGGTGGGCGCGTTCGCTGGCCAGGTTGACG
Source organism: Pseudomonas citronellolis (assembly GCF_029335315.1). Lineage (GTDB taxonomy): Bacteria > Pseudomonadota > Gammaproteobacteria > Pseudomonadales > Pseudomonadaceae > Pseudomonas > Pseudomonas citronellolis_A. The sequence goes on along the minus strand of NZ_JARJLT010000157.1, from coordinate 1,059 downwards.
CTCGCCTCGCGCACCCCCGGAACCTTTTTCAGCGCGCGTTCCACGCGGCCCACACAGCTGGCGCAGGTCATGCCGTCGATGGCCAGTTCCAGGCTGTGCCCGGGCACCTGGTAGCCGGCGTGTTCCACCGCCGCCACCAGGGCTGGCAGCTGTTCGGGCGAGTCGACGCGCACCCGCGCCTGCTCGCTGGCCAGGTTGACGCTGGCCTCGACCACCCCCGGGACTTTCTTCAGCGCGCGCTCCACGCGGCCGACGCAGGACGCGCAGGTCATGCCGGTCACCGGCAGGTCGAGTTCGATGGGGCTGTTCATGGGCTCCTCCTGGGGGCCAGCGCCTCGGCGATGGCCGCGATCCAACGATGCCCCGAGGATGAACCTTGACACAAGGGCAAGGTCAAGCCTCGCTCAGCGACGGCTCAGGGCGTGTTGATCGGCGTCAGGAAATAGCCGCTTTCGCGGAAGCCCACGCGGTAGCTGCGGATTTCCCCGGCGCGCAGCTTCAGGGTCTGCGTCTGCAACTGCTGCATGCCGTCGCGGCAGGCGCCGGTGCTGGCGGTGGCCAGGCGGATCGGCACCTCGCCGGGCGTCAGGTTGAGCGCCACCGAACCGTCGGGTTGCAGGCGCGTGAGCAATTCGCCGCGCACATAGAGGTCGATGTCGCAGGCGTTGCCGCTCTGCAGGCCCATGCGGGTGATGTTGAGCACGGCGTAGCCGGGGGCGGGCGGGTCCTGTTGCGGCCAGGCCTGCACCGTCGGCGGGTCGGCGGCCAGGGTCAGGGCGGACCAGAGCAGGCAGGGCAGGGCGGCGAGCAGAGGCCGGCGCATGGGGAGGCTCCCGGTGGCGATCGAATCCGCAGAGCTTGGCCGAGGCCGGCGCCGGGGGCAAGCCTGCGGCCGAGCGCCACGGGGGGCTTGACCTTGCCACGGTGGCAAGGTCGAGACTGCCGGCATCGTCCAACCATCCCGAAGGAGTTCGACCATGCAAGCGTTCAACGTGAAAGGCATGTCCTGCGGCCACTGCGTGCGGGCCATCACCCAGGCGATCCAGAGCCGCGACGGCG
>NZ_JARJLT010000156.1 GCF_029335315.1 Pseudomonas citronellolis | reverse complement strand
CGGGTCGGGGCTGTCGATCGCCGGGTGCGGGCCGGCGAGGACCAGGCGGCCTTCGTCCTTGAGCTGCTCGAGGCGGGCGAGGTGCGCCGGGCGCGCGGCCAGGCGGCGTTCTTGGGAGGCGGTGATGTCGCGGGCGATGATTGCGTAGAGCATGTCAGTCCTTGGGCTTTTCGCCGGTTGGGGCGTCGTGCATGTGGCGGGCCAGGAACACGCCCTGGCCGATCAGGAACAGCAGGGTCATGCCCAGGCTGCCGAATACCTTGAAGTCCACCCAGAAGCGCTCGAAGGTGAAGGCGACGAACAGCTGGATGCAGCCGCAGACCACGAAGAACAGCACCCAGGCCAGGTTCAGGCGCATCCAGATCGGCTCCGGCAGTTGCACGGCGTGGCCCATGATGCGCTGGATCAGCGGCCGGCGGTCGCCGACCAGGGTGCTGCAGAGGAAGCCCAGGGCGAACAGCCAGTTCACCACCGGCGCCTTCCACTTGAGGAAGGTTTCGCTGTGGAAGGCCAGGGTCATGCCGCCGAACACCAGGCACGCGGCCAGGGTCAGCCACTGGCCCTTGTCCAGCCGGCGCTGCTTGATCAGCAGCGCGCCGTAGACCACCACCGAGGTGGCGATCAGCACCGCGGTGGCGCTGTAGATGCCCCCCACGCTGAAGGAGTGCCCGGCGAGTTCGACCGTGCGCGGATCCAGCTTGTAGACGATGAAGAACAGGATGAGGGGGATGAAATCGATGAATTGCTTCATTACGGCAGCCAGAGCCCAGTTGTGGCGGCATAATACCAACCTGCGGACGAACTGAAATAGTCACCCGTCTCGTCCTGTTACGCATCCGCCACCGTGAAGGGGGGCGGTCGAACGTCTATACAGAGTAAAACCCGTCCCGGTATGCCCATGCGCGTCGACCTGCATTGCCACAGCACCGCCTCCGACGGCCAGTTGCCGCCCGCCGCCGTGGTCGCCCGCGCCCACCAGCGCGGCGTGCGCGTGCTCGCCTTGAGCGACCACGACACCCTCGAGGGCCTGGCCGAGGCGCGCGCCGCCGCCGACGCCCTGGGGATGCTCCTGATCAACGGCGTGGAGCTGTCCTGCACCTGGGGCGGGGCGACCATCCATGTGCTCGGTTACGCCTTCGACAGTGCCGCCGAGCCGTTGCTGCGCGCCCTGGACGACCTGCATCGCGGGCGCTGGGCGCGCGCCGAGGAGATCGGCCAGCGCCTGGCGGCCAAGGGCATGCCCGGCGCCTTCGAAGGCGCGCGGGCGATCCAGCGCGAGCTGGGCGACAGCGAGAACGCCCCGGCGCGGCCGCACTTCGCCGAGTTCCTGGTGCGCCAGGGCCATGTCGCCGAGCGCGCCGAGGCGTTCCGCAAGTGGCTGGGGGCCGGCAAGCTGGGCGACGTCAAGCAGCACTGGCCGAGCCTCGATGAAGCGGTCGGGACGCTGCGCGCGGCGGGCGCCTGGATCAGCCTGGCGCACCCCTACCAGTACGACTTCACCCGCACCAAGCGGCGCAAGCTGATCGCCGACTTCATCCAGGCCGGCGGCCACGCCATCGAAGTGGTCAACGGCCTGCAGCCGGCCGACCAGGTCGGCGTGCTGAGCATCCTGGCCCGCGAATTCGGCCTGCTGGTGAGCGCCGGCAGCGATTTTCACGGGCCCAGCGACTGGTCCGAGCTGGGCCTGTACCGGCCGCTGCCGGACGACCTTCCGCCGCTCTGGAAGCGCTTCGCCGGCGCCGCCGCGGCCCTTGAGGAGACTTCATGAGCCAGTTTTTCCAGGTCCATCCGGAAAACCCCCAGCCGCGCCTGATCAAGCAGGCGGTGGAGATCGTCCGCCAGGGCGGGGTGATCGCCTATCCCACCGATTCCTCCTACGCCCTGGGCTGCCGCCTGGGCGAGAAGGGCGCGGTGGAGCGCATTCGCCGCCTGCGCAAGCTGGACGACAAGCACAACTTCACCCTGGTGTGCCGCGACCTGTCCGAACTGGGGCTCTACGCCAAGGTCGACACCGGCCTGTTCCGCCTGCTCAAGGCGCACACTCCGGGGCCCTACACCTTCATCCTCGACGCCACCCGCGAGGTGCCGCGCATGCTGCTGCACCCCAAGCGGCGCACCATCGGCCTGCGCGTGCCGGCCTGCCCGATCGCCCAGGCGCTGCTGCAGGAGCTGGGCGAGCCGCTGATGAGCGTGAGCCTGATCATGCCCGGCGAAACCGAGCCGCTGAACGACCCCCAGGAGATGCGCCAACTGCTGGAGCACCAGGTGGACCTGGTGCTGGACGGCGGCTATGGCGGCGGCGAGGCCTCCACCGTGATCAAGCTGACCGGCGACGAGCCTGAAGTGGTGCGGGTCGGCTGTGGCGACCCGGCGCCGTTCCAGGCCTACGCCTGAAACGCTCTTCTATACTGCCGCCCTTGATCGACCTTCCGAGGCCCCGCGCTTGAGCAATGTCGAATCCCAGCGCCGCGTGCTGTCCGGCATGCGCCCCACCGGGCGCCTGCACCTGGGGCACCTGCACGGCGTGCTGCACCACTGGGTGCGCCTGCAGCACGAGTACGAGTGCTTCTTCTCCATCGTCGACTGGCACGCCCTGACCACCGAGTACGACGACGTCGGGCAGATTCGCCAGCACGTCCGCGACATGGCCATCGACTGGCTGGCGGTGGGCGTCAGCCCCAGCGCCGCGACCCTGTTCATCCAGTCCCAGGTGCCCGAGCACGCCGAACTGCACCTGCTGCTGTCGATGATCTGCCCGCTGCCGTGGCTGGAGCGGGTGCCGACCTACAAGGAGCTGCAGGAAAAGCTCAGCCACAAGGACCTGTCGACCTACGGCTTCCTCGGCTACCCGCTGCTGCAGGCGGCGGACATCCTGGTCTACCGCGCCGGCCTGGTGCCGGTGGGCTCCGACCAGCTGGCCCACGTCGAGTTCGCCCGCGAGGTGGCGCGGCGCTTCAACCACCTGTACGGCGGCGAAGTGGACTTCGAGGACAAGGCCCAGGCGGCCCTGGCGCGCCTGGGCAAGAAGACCTCGAAGCTCTACAACAACCTGCGCCGGGCCTGGCAGGAGCAGGGCGACGACGACGCCCTGGAGACCGCGCGGGCGCTGCTCAAGGAGCAGCAGAACCTGACCCTCGGCGACCGCGAGCGGTTGTTCGGCTACCTGGAGGGCAGCAGCCGGGTGCTGCTGCCCGAGCCGCAGACCCTGGTCGGCGAGGCCGCGCGCATGCCCGGCCTGGACGGGCACAAGATGTCCAAGTCGCATGGCAACACCATCGGCCTGCGCGAAAGCCCGGCGGAGGTGGAGGAAAAGATCGCGCGCATGCCTACCGACCCGGCGCGGGTGCGCCGCAACGACCCGGGCGAGCCGGAGCGTTGCCCGGTGTGGCAGTGGCACCTGATCTACTCCGACGACGGCTGCAAGCGCTGGGTCCAGGAAGGCTGCCGCAGCGCCGGGATCGGCTGCCTGGACTGCAAGCGGCCGCTGATCGAGTCGATCAACCAGGAACTGGCGCCGATCCAGGAGCGCGCCCTGGACTACGAGGACAACCCCGAGCTGGTCCGCAGCATCCTCGCCGAGGGCGCCGAACGGGCCCGCGAGGCGGCGCGCGAGACCCTGGTGGAAGTGCGCCAGGCGATGGGGCTGGTGTACCGCTAGGCCGCTCGGACTAGGCAGGGAATTGTAGGGGCAATTATCTTACCGGCTACGCCGAGGCGCTTTTCGTAGGGCGAATAACCGTTCGCGGTTATCCGCCGATTGCCTTGGCGCGGAGGCCGACGGCGGATAACGCCTGGGGCGTTATGCGCCCTACGCGTCCCCCACGCTGCACCGAAACTCCCTGTAGCGCGCCCTGCCCGCGATTTGCGCGCAGGGCGCGGATGGCGTGGGTGGCGCCATTCCGTCCAATTCCCTCACCATCGCCGCTGTAAAGCAGGGATAATGCCGCCCCGTGAACCGTCCCGCCCGACGAGAGGCCGATGAGCGACCTGACCGAGCCGCAAGCCCCTTCCAGCCCCGCCGAGTACCGCGAGCCGGTGCAGCTGGCGCTCGTCTATGGCGAGGCGGTCACCGAGCTGCCGCAGGACCTGTACATCCCGCCGGACGCCCTGGAGGTCTTCCTCGAAGCCTTCGAAGGCCCGCTCGACCTGCTGCTGTACCTGATCCGCAAGCAGAACATCGACGTCCTCGACATTCCGGTGGCCGAGATCACCCGCCAGTACATGAGCTACGTCGAGCTGATGAAGTCGGTGCGCCTGGAGCTGGCCGCCGAGTACCTGGTGATGGCCGCGATGCTCGCCGAGATCAAGTCGCGCATGCTGTTGCCGCGTTCGAGCGAAGCCGAGGAAGACGAGGAAGACCCGCGCGCCGAGCTGATCCGCCGCCTGCAGGAGTATGAGCGCTTCAAGCAGGCCGCCGCGGATATCGACGACCTGCCGCGCCAGGGCCGCGACTACGTGGTGCCGACCGTCGCGGCGCCCGAGGCGCGGGCGCGCAAGCTGCTGCCCGAGGTGGACATGCACGAGCTGATGCTGAGCATGGCCGAGGTTCTGCGCCGCGCCGACCTCTTCGAAAGCCACCAGGTTACCCGCGAGACGCTGTCGACCCGCGAGCGCATGAGCGAGATTCTCGAGCGCCTGAAGGGCGCCGGTTTCGTGCCCTTCATCGAGCTGTTCAGCGTCGAGGAGGGCCGCCTGGGCGTGGTGGTGACCTTCATGGCGGTGCTCGAACTGGTCAAGGAGCAGTTGATCGAACTGGTGCAGAACCAGGCCTTCGCGCCGATCCACGTGCGCGCCCGCAGCGAGGTGCAGGAAGGCCCGGCGCCGGACGAGACGCTGGAAGAGGGCGACGAGGGTGTCTTCGAGGCCGACGATGCGCCAGTCGCCGACCCGACCTTCGAGGAAGGCGGCTTCGACGAGCCGAGCGAGCTGTCCGACGCCGACGACGAGCCGCTCTGAGCCCCCGGCGTTGCCCTGACGCCGCGCATTGAGTAGTTTTCCCGCCAGACCGGCGATTCCCGCAACCCGACCCGAGCGACCCGATGAACCTCTCCGACCCCCACGAACTGGCGACCCTGCTCGAAGGCATCCTGCTGGCTTCCGGCCGGCCGCTGTCGCTGGAGCGCCTGGGCGAGCTGTTCGAGGAGGCCGAGCGCCCGGAGCCGCAGCTGTTCCGTGACGCCCTGGCGATCCTGGCGCTGTCCTGCGCCGGGCGCGCCTTCGAGCTCAAGGAAGTGGCCACCGGCTACCGCCTGCAGATTCGCGAGCCGCTTTCACCCTGGGTCGGCCGCCTCTGGGAAGAGCGCCCGCAGCGCTATTCCCGGGCGTTGCTGGAGACCCTGGCGCTGATCGCCTACCGGCAGCCCATCACCCGTGGCGAGATCGAGGAGATCCGCGGCGTGGCGGTGAACACCCAGATCATCAAGACGTTGATGGAGCGCGAGTGGATCCGCATCGTCGGCTACCGCGAAGTGCCCGGGCGCCCGGCGATGCTCGCCACCACCCGGACCTTCCTCGACTACTTCAACCTGAAGAGCCTGGAAGAGCTGCCGCCGCTGGCCGAGCTGCGCGAGATGGAGGCCGAGCCGGAAGACGTGCAACTGGTGCCGATCAACCTGCCCAGCCCGATCCTCGACGAGGACTACGTGCCGGCCTCGATCCAGGCCCTGGCCGACCAGGCGCTGCGCGCCGCCGGCGAGGAACCGGAAGCCCCGGTGCCGGACGAGAAGCCCGAGGAAACCAGCTTCCGCAGCCTGCTCGCCGAACTGGACGAGATGGAGCAGGGCTTGAAGACCGACTTCGACGACCTGCTCGAACTGCCGCCGCCGGAGAATGCGCCGGCCGACGAAGCCGACAGCCAAGCCGAAACCGAAGCTGACACCGAAGCCGAAGCCGAAGCCGAAGCCGAAGCCGATGCCGATGCCGATGCCGATGCGGAGCAAGCCCCACTCGCGAGCGCCGTGGACGAGGCACCGGAGCCCGTCGCGCCACCCGCGCCGGTGGTGCCCGAGGCCGACGAATACGACGAGGAGCGCGCCCTGGCCGAGGCCATGCGCGAGGAACTCGAGGCACAGGCTCGCGACCGCGACTACTGAGGCTGACGGCCGAAAGTCGGGGCGCCGCCGCTGAAACCTTTCAACCGTTGACTTCCGCCGCGCGCGCGACGACCTTATGTGCCGCGCCGTGACGGGCGCCGGCGGCGGCACCTGGGGGAGCCGCCGGATTCGGCCCGGGCATGGCGGTCATCGATTCTTCCAACATTCGACAGTGGGTCGGCGCCCCGGCGTGGGCCACTGAGTGCGCATAATGAGAAAAACCCAACTCTGCCTCGGCCTGCTGCTGGGGCTGAACAGCATTTCCCTGCTCGCTGCCGAGGGGCCGGCGGTTCCCGCGCCGGGGCAGTCCAAGGACGCTTTCATCAGCCGGCTGATGCAGCAGATGACCCTCGAGGAAAAGATCGGCCAGCTGCGCCTGGTCAGCGTCGGTCCCGATCACCCGAAGCCGGTATTGCTGGAAGAGATCAAGGCCGGCACCACCGGCGCGGTGTTCAACACCGTGGTCCGCCCGGGTATCCGCGACCTGCAGGACGCGGCCATGCGCAGCCGCCTGAAGATTCCGCTGTTCTTCGCCTACGACGTGGTCCATGGCCACCGCACCGTGTTCCCCATCGGCCTGGGCCTGGCCTCGAGCTGGGACATGCACGCGGTCGCCGAGAGCGCACGCATCGCCGCGCTGGAAGCCAGCGCCGACGGCCTCAACCTGACCTACTCGCCGACTGTCGACATCGCCCGTGACCCGCGCTGGGGCCGGATGTCCGAAGGTTTCGGCGAGGACACCTACCTGGTCAGCCGCATCGCCGAGACCGTGGTCCGCGCCTACCAGGGCAAGGGCCTGGACCAGCCGGGCACGATCATGGCCGGGGTCAAGCACTTCGCCCTGTACGGCGCCGGCGAAGGCGGCCGCGACTACAACACCGTGGACATGAGCCTGCCGCGTATGTTCCAGGACTACCTGCCGCCGTACCGCGCGGCCATCGACGCCGGCGCCGGCGCGGTGATGGTGTCGCTGAACAGCGTCAACGGCGTGCCGGCCACCGCCAACAAGTGGCTGCTGCAGGACGTGCTGCGCAAGCAGTGGGGCTACCAGGGCGTGCTGCTCAGCGACCACGGCGCGGTGATGGAGCTGATCAAGCACGGCGTCGCCGGCGAGCCGCGCGAGGCCGCGCGCCTGGCGATGACCGCGGGCGTCGAGATGAACATGAACGACGACCTCTACGGCAAGGAGCTGCCGGAGCTGCTCAAGGCCGGCGCCATCAGCCAGGCTGACATCGACCGCGCCTGCCGCGACGTGCTGGCGGCCAAGTGGGACATGGGCCTGTTCAAGGACCCGTACCGCTACCTGCAGGGCGCCGACCCGGTGGACACCGACGCCGAGAGCCGCCTGCACCGCGCCGAGGCTCGCGATGTGGCGCGCCGCGGCATGGTCCTGCTGAAGAACCAGGGCGACGTGCTGCCGCTCAAGCGCAGCGGCACCATCGCCCTGATCGGCCCGCTGGCCGACAGCAAGCGCGACGTGATGGGCAGCTGGTCCGCCGCCGGCAAGGCCTTCCAGGCGGTGACCGTGCTCGAAGGCATGGGCCACGCCACCCGTGGCAAGGCCGCGCTGCTCTACGCCAAGGGCGCCAACGTCACCGACGACGCGGAGATCATCAAGTACCTCAACGAGTACAGCGAGGACGTGAAGATCGATTCGCGCACCCCGCAGCAGATGATCGACGAGGCGGTGGCCAAGGCCAGGCAGGCCGACGTGGTCGTCGCCGTGGTCGGCGAGGCCCAGGGCATGGCCCACGAGGCGTCGAGCAAGACCAACCTGCGCCTGGCGCAGAGCCAGGTCGAGCTGCTCAAGGCGCTCAAGGCCACCGGCAAGCCGCTGGTGCTGGTGCTGATGAACGGCCGCCCGCTGGACCTGCGCTGGGAGTCGGCGAGTGCCGACGCCGTGCTGGAAACCTGGTTCAGCGGCACCGAGGGCGGCAACGCCATCGCCGACGTGCTGTTCGGCGACTACAACCCTTCGGGCAAGCTGCCGATGACCTTCCCGCGTTCGGTGGGGCAGATCCCGATCTACTACAACCACCTGAACACCGGCCGCCCGTTCGACCACGAGCACCCGAACAAGTACACCTCGCGCTACTTCGACTCGCAGAACGGCCCGCTGTACCCCTTCGGCTTCGGCCTGAGCTACACCGGCTTCAGTGTGTCCGACGTGCAGCTGTCCAGCGCCAAGCTGCGCAAGGGCGAGACCCTCAAGGCGCGGGTGACGGTGAAGAACACCGGCAAGCTGGCCGGCGAGACCGTGGTGCAGCTGTACCTGCGCGACGTGGTGGCGTCCATCAGCCGCCCGGTCAAGGAGCTCAAGGGCTTCCGTAAGGTCATGCTCAAGCCGGGCGAATCCCAGGTGGTGGAATTCCCGATCCGCGAAGAAGACCTGCGCTTCTACGACAGCAACCTGCGCTACGCCTCGGAGCCGGGCGAGTTCAAGGTGATGATCGGGCTGGACTCGGATGACGTGAAGGAAACCCAGTTCAACCTGCTCTGATCCGCCTTCGCGACGGCACGCATCGCCCCGATCGGCCCGGCCGATCGGGGCGATTGCGTTTCTGCGTTGGACCTTTCGTCGCCGTTGCCTTCAAGTGGGCGCTGGTCGCCCCCATGGTGGAGGCGTACGAAGCCTTTCTGGAGTTCGCGTGAAAGATCCCTGCATCAAGGTCTGCGAGTTCGATGACGGCGTCTGCCGTGGCTGCGGCCGCAGCCGCGCCGAGATCAAGGCCTGGAAGCGCCTGGACAAGGGCGAGCGCCAGGTCGTGCTGGCCGAGGCCGACATGCGCCTGCTGGCGCTGCAGGCGCGCGGCCGACGTAAATATCGCTAGCCGGGAAACGCCCGACGGCTTTTGCGGAAGGGACGGGCAGCGGGCGGGTAGGGCGCCGATGTTAATTGGCGCCTCCCGCAAGCCAGCCATCAGGAGTCCCCCATGCACGACCGCCCCTGTTGTACCCAGCCCGCTCTGGAAAACCCTCGGCGCCGCTCCCTGCTCCTGGGCGGAGCCGGTCTCGCAGCGCTGGGTCTCACCGCCGGCGCCGGCTGGCTCGGCGCGCCCGGCGAGGCCGAGGCCGCGGCCCTGAGCAGGGCCGAGCGTGACGCGCTGAGCCCGGCGCAGGTCATCGAACGCCTGAAGCAGGGTAACGAGCGCTTCCGCAGCGGCCGCATGCGGCAGTACGACTACCTGGCGCAGAAGCGCGCGAGCAGCGGCGGGCAGTACCCGGCGGCGGTGATCCTCAGCTGCATCGACTCGCGTGCGCCGGCGGAAATTCTCTTCGACATGGGCATCGCCGACAGCTTCAGCGCCCGCGTGGCCGGCAACGTGGTCAACGACGACCTGCTGGGCAGCCTGGAATTCGCCTGCGCGGCCTCCGGGGCCAAGGTGGTGCTGGTCATGGGCCACACCGCCTGTGGGGCGATCAAGGGCGCCATCGACGGCGCGCAGCTGGGGCACCTGACGGGCCTGCTGAAAAAGATCGAGCCGGCGCTGGCCGCAACCGAATATCCCGGCGAGCGCAGCGCGAGAAACCCGGCTTACGTCGACGCGGTGGCGCGCACCCATGTACGCCTGACCCTGGAGCGCATCCGCCGCGACAGCCCGGTGCTGGCGAAGCTGGAAGCAGAGGGGCGGATCAGGCTGGCCGGCTCGCTCTATCACCTGCAGGGCGGCGAGGTGGAGTTCTTCGCCTGAGTCCGGGCTCCACGGCGGAGCGCAAGGCTCCGCCATCGGGCCGGCTCAGGCCGGCGCGTGCCACAGTGCCAGGGCGTTGTCGAGCATGCGGTTGGAGAAGCCCCACTCGTTGTCGTACCAGGCCATCACCTTCAGCAGCCGGCCACTGAGCCTGGTGTGGTTGGCGTCGAAGATCGCCGAGCGCGGGTCGTGGTTGAAATCCACCGACACCAGCGGCTGGCTGTTGTAGCCGAGGATGCGCGAGCCCCGGCTGGCCACGCGGAACAGCTGGTTGACCTCTTCCACCGTAGTGTCGCGGGCCAACTGCACGGTCAGGTCCACCAGCGAGACATTGATCACCGGCACCCGCACCGCCAGGCCGCTGAGCTTGCCGGCCAGCTCCGGCAGCACCAGGCCCACCGCCTCGGCGGCGCCGGTGCGGGTCGGGATCATCGACTGGGTCGCCGAGCGCGCGCGATAGACATCGGCGTGGTAGACGTCGGAGAGGCTCTGATCGTTGGTGTAGGCGTGTATGGTGGTCATCAGGCCCTGTTCGATGCCCAGCTCGCGGTGCAGCACCTGGGCCAGCGGCGCCAGGCAGTTGGTGGTGCAGGAGGCGTTGGAGATGACCTGGTGCGAGGCGCGCAGCAGCTCGTGGTTGACGCCGTGCACTATGGTCGCGTCGACGCCGCCGGCCGGCGCGGAGATGATCACCTTGCGCGCCCCGGCAGCCAGGTGCGCGGCGGCCTTGTCGCGGCTGGTGAAATGTCCGCTGCACTCCAGCACGATATCGACGTCCAGGGCCTTCCAGGGCAGTTGCGCGGGGTCGCGCAGGGCGCTGACGTGGATGCGGTCGCCGTTCACCGTGAGGCTGTCGTCGTCGTGCTCGACCTGGCCGGGGAAGCGCCCGTGGACGCTGTCGTACTGCAGCAGGTGAGCGTTGACGGCGGCGTCGCCGAGGTCGTTGATCGCCACCACCTCGAGGTGCTGGCGGTAGTCGGCGGTGTACAGCGCGCGGAGGATGTTGCGGCCGATGCGACCGAAACCGTTGATGGCCAGGCGAAGGGGCATGGACGTCGTCTCTTTTATGTTTTTGTGGTAAAAACCATTAAATTTTTTATAAATAGAAAAGTAAACATCCTTTATCCGATGATTATGTTGTAAAAACAACAATCGTTAGTCTGCAGGAGAATGCTGCCATGCACCCCCGCGTGCTCGAAGTCACCCGCCGTATCCAGGAACGCAGCGCCGCCACCCGCCAGCGCTACCTCGCCATGGTCAAGGCCGCGGCCGGCAAGGGCCCGCACCGTGGCACGCTGCCCTGCGGCAACCTGGCCCACGGCGTGGCCGCCTGCGGCGAGCAGGACAAGCAGGCGCTGCGGCTGATGAACCAGGCCAACGTCGGCATCGTCTCCGCCTACAACGACATGCTCTCCGCACACCAGCCGCTGGAGCGCTTCCCGGCGCTGATCAAGGAGGCCCTGCGCGAGATCGGCTCGGTCGGCCAGTTCGCCGGCGGCGTACCGGCCATGTGCGACGGCGTGACCCAGGGTGAGCCGGGCATGGAACTGTCCCTGGCCAGCCGCGACGTGATCGCCATGGGCACCGCCATCGCCCTGTCGCACAACATGTTCGACGCCGCGCTGTGCCTGGGCGTGTGCGACAAGATCGTCCCCGGCCTGCTGATCGGTGCGCTGCGCTTCGGCCACCTGCCGGTGGTGTTCGTTCCCGCCGGCCCCATGCCCACCGGCATCTCCAACAAGGAGAAGGCCGCCGTGCGCCAGCTCTACGCCGAGGGCAAGGCCAGCCGCGAGGAGCTGCTGGCTTCGGAGATGGCCTCCTACCATTCCCCGGGCACCTGCACCTTCTACGGCACCGCCAACACCAACCAGCTGCTGGTGGAAGTGATGGGCCTGCACCTGCCGGGCGCCTCCTTCGTCAACCCGGACACCCCGCTGCGCGACGAGCTGACCCGCGAAGCCGCGCGCCAGGCCAGCCGCCTGACCCCGGAGAACGGCCAGTACGTGCCGATGGCGGAGATCGTCGACGAGCGCGCCATCGTCAACTCGGTGGTGGCCCTGCTGGCCACCGGCGGCTCCACCAACCACACCCTGCACCTGCTGGCCATCGCCCAGGCCGCCGGCATCCAGCTGACCTGGCAGGACATGGCCGAGCTGTCCGAGGTGGTGCCGCTGCTGGCGCGCATCTATCCCAACGGCCAGGCCGACATCAACCACTTCCAGGCTGCCGGCGGCATGGCTTTCCTGATCCGCCAGCTGCTCGCCGGCGGGTTGCTCCACGAAGACGTGCAGACCGTCGCCGGCCAGGGCCTGCGCCGCTACGTGCAGGAGCCGTTCCTCGACGGCGGCAAGCTGGTCTGGCGCGACGGCCCGGGCGCGAGTCTCGACGAAGACGTGCTGCGGCCGATCGACCGGCCGTTCTCCCACGAAGGCGGCCTGCGCCTGATGGAGGGCAACCTCGGCCGCGGAGTGATGAAGGTTTCCGCCGTGGCCCGCGAGCACCAGGTGGTCGAGGCGCCGGCGCGGATCTTCCACGACCAGGCCAGCCTGGCCGCCGCCTTCAAGGCCGGCGAGCTGGAGCGCGACCTGGTGGCGGTGGTGCGCTTCCAGGGCCCGCGCTTCAACGGCATGCCCGAACTGCACAAGCTGACGCCGTTCCTCGGCGTGCTGCAGGACCGCGGCTTCAAGGTCGCGCTGGTCACCGACGGGCGCATGTCCGGCGCGTCCGGCAAGGTGCCGGCGGCCATCCATATTTCTCCCGAGGCCAGCGCCGGCGGCCCGCTGGCGCGCCTGCGCGATGGCGACCTGGTGCGTGTCGACGGTACCACCGGCGAGCTGCGCGTGCTGGTCGACGAGGCCGAGTGGCAGGCGCGCGCGCTGGCGCCGCTGCCCGAGGACGACAACAGCGGCATGGGCCGCGAGCTGTTCGCCTTCATGCGCCGTTCCTTCGGTTCGGCGGAGCAGGGCGCCTGTGCCTTCACCGCCGAGCTGGACGCCTTGCGATAGGGCTACGCTTAGCGGAGCATGCGCTTCCTGGAATCCGCTCAATCCATTCAGCCGCCACGAGCTCGCGATGAATTCCAACAACAACACCCAGGCACCGGCCGGCGTCGCGCTGGTCGGTGACATCGGCGGGACCAACGCCCGCTTCGCCCTCTGGCGCGAGCAGCGCCTGGAGGCCATCGAGGTGCTCGCCTGCGCCGACTTCCCGCGCCCGGAAGATGCCGTGCGCGAGTACCTGCAGCGCGTCGGCCAGCCGCTCAGCGCCGTGCACAACGTCTGCCTGGCCTGCGCCGGCCCGGTGGGCGAGGCCGATTTCCGCTTCACCAACAACCATTGGGTGATCCGCCGCGAGGCCTTCCGCGCCGAACTGGGGTTGAGCCACCTGCTGCTGGTCAACGACTTCAGCACCATGGCCTGGGCCGCCTCGCGGCTGGCCGGCGAGGAACTGGTGCAGGTGCGCGAAGGCGAGGCGCTGCCCGGCCGCGCCAAGCTGATCATCGGCCCCGGCACCGGCCTGGGCGTCGGCAGCCTGTTCCCGCTGCCCGGCGGCGGCTGGGAAGTGCTGCCCTGCGAAGGCGGTCACGTCGACCTGCCGGTGACCAGCGAACGCGACTTCGCCATCTGGCAGCAATTGCGTGAGAAATACGGCCACGTATCGGCCGAGCGGGCGCTCTCCGGCAGCGGCCTGGAGAACATCTACCAGGCCAGCTGCAAGGTCGACGGCGTCGAGCCGCTGGCGCTCTCTGCGGCGCAGATCGGCGAGCGCGCCATGGCCGGTGACGCATACTGCGACGCGGTGCTCGAGCACTTCTTCGTGTGGCTGGCGCGGGTCGCCGGCAACGCCGTGATGACCGTCGGCGCCCTTGGCGGCGTGTACATCACCGGCGGCATCGTTCCGCGCTTCCTCGAACGCTTCCAGCGCAGCGGTTTCGCCGACGCCTTCTGCGCGCGCGGCAAGACCAGCGGCCCGTACCTGAGCCGGGTGCCGGTCTGGGTGATGACCGCCAGCCACCCCGGCCTGTTCGGCGCCGGCGTGGCCCTGGAACAGGCGCTGCTGGCCGAAGCCTGATTCCCCGACGCAACCACTAGAACAACAACAAGGGATGCCCCGTGAACGCACCCGCCAAATCCATCCTGCTGGTGGATGACGACCAGGAAATCCGCGAGCTGCTGGAAACCTACCTGAGCCGCGCCGGCTTCCAGGTGCGCAGCGCTCCCGACGGTGCCGCCTTCCGCCAGGCCCTGCTGGCCGAGGAGGCGGCGCTGGCGATCCTCGACGTGATGCTGCCCGACGAGGACGGCTTCAGCCTGTGCCGCTGGATTCGCTCGCACCAGCGCCTGGCCTGCATGCCGGTGATCATGCTCACCGCCAGCTCCGACGAGACCGACCGGGTGATCGGCCTGGAACTGGGCGCCGACGACTACCTGGGCAAGCCCTTCAGCCCGCGCGAGCTGCTGGCGCGGATCAAGGCGCTGCTGCGCCGCGCGCAGTTCAGCCAGGTACGCGGCGGCGAGGTGCTGGCCTTCGAGGACTGGCGCCTGGACACCGTCAGCCACCGGCTGTTCCACGAGGACGGCGAGGAATTCTTCCTCAGCGGCGCCGACTTCGCCCTGCTCAAGCTGTTCCTCGACCATCCGCAGCAGATCCTCGACCGCGACACCATCGGCAACGCCACCCGGGGCCGCGAGGTCGGCCCGCTGGAGCGCATCGTCGACATGGCGGTGAGCCGCCTGCGCCAGCGCCTGCGCGACACCGGCAAGGCGCCGCGGCTGATCCAGACCGTGCGCGGCAGCGGCTACCTGCTGGCGGCGCAGGTCCGCCCGCACCGGGTGGGCTGATGCGCTGGGCGTTCGTGCCGCGTTCCCTGCTCGGGCGCATGTTGCTGCTGACCCTGCTGGCGATCCTGCTCGCCCAGGGCCTGTCCAGCCTGTTCTGGCTCTCGCACCTGCGCTCCAGCCAGCGCGACGGGCTGCTCACCAGCTCGCGCAGCCTGGCCTATTCCATGGCCGCCAGCGTCAGTTACTTTCGCTCGCTGCCTATCGGCTACCGCCCGCTGGTGCTGGACCAGTTGCGCAGCATGGGCGGCACGCGCTTCTTCGTCTCGCTCAACGAGCGCCCGCTGCGCATGCAGAGCCTGCCGGACACGCCGAACAAACAGGCGGTGCTGGACATCGTCAGCGACGTGCTGCGCCAGAAGCTCGGCAAGGACGTGGAGCTTGAGGTGGAATTCGTCGCCCCGGACGACCTGCGCCTGTTCAACAGCGAGCTGAAGCTGGAAGAGCTGCCGCGCTCCTGGGCGCACTACGCGCTGACCCTGGAGCCGGTGAACCCGCCGGTGCTGGTGACGCAGATCCGCATCGGCGAGAACGAGTGGCTGTACATCGCCAGCCTGATGCCGACCCCCTACGTCAGCCTGGAGCCGCCGGCGCTGCCGCCGCAGCAGGTGCTCTCCATCGGCATCACCAGCCTGCTCCTGCTGCTGTTCGCCGGCCTGCTGGTGCACCAGCAGAGCCGCCCGCTGAAACGTCTGGCCCGCGCCGCCCGCGAAGTGGCCCTGGGCAGCCCGGCGGCGCCGCTGGAGGAGCGTGGCGCACGGGAGCTGGTGGAAGTCAGTCGCGCCTTCAACACCATGCGCGAAAGCATCGACCGCTACCTCAGCGAGCGCGGCCAGCTGTTCAGCGCCATCTCCCACGACCTGCGCACACCGATCACCCGCCTGCGCCTGCGCGTCGAACTGCTCGACGACGAGCAGCAGCGCGACAAGCTCAACCAGGACCTCGACGAACTGGAACTCCTGGTGAAAGGCGCGCTGCAATGCGTGAAGGACACCGACATCCACGAGAACATCGAGGCGGTGGACATCAACCAGCTGCTGCAACACGTCGCCGGCCCCTACCTGGCCGATGGCCGCGTCAGGCTCATCGGCGAGGCCGGCGAAGCCTACCCGGGCAAGCCGCTGGCGCTGCGCCGCTGCATCGGTAACCTGCTGGACAACGCCCTGAAATACGGCGAGCGCGCGCAAGTGCAGGTTGAAGACGGCGCCGAAGCGCTGTTGCTGCACGTCGACGACGAAGGTCCGGGCGTGCCGGAACAGCGCCTGGAGCAGGTTTTCGAACCGCGCGTGCGCCTGTCGCAGCGAGGGCAGGGCTACGGGCTGGGGCTGGGCATCGCGAGGAACATCGCGCACACCCATGGCGGCGAGGTGAGCCTGCAGAACCGCCGCGAGGGCGGGTTGCGAGTGACGTTGCGGTTGCCGAGGCTGGTGGTGGATTAGAGCAATTTCGTTTGCTGATTCCGAACTTTCCGGCGAACTCAGTGGTTTCCTCTCGCTGAGGACTGCCCCCTCTCCCTTCAGGGAGAGGGCTGGGGAGAGGGGCTCTTCAACCCGAGCCGAGTAACTTCCGTGATCTTCGAACTGAGGAGATCACGGATGTCATCTTCGTATCGCGACTTCTCCCGCCAGCTCCGAAAAGACCAGACCGACGCCGAACGAGCCTTATGGCAACGGCTCCGCGGCCACCGCTTCATGGATTTGAAGTTCAAACGCCAGAAAGTCGTAGGCCACTACATCGCCGACTTCATCTGCCTGGAACGGATGCTGGTCATCGAGCTGGACGGCGGCCAGCACCTGGATTCTGTCGCCGATCCGGAGCGGGACGCCTGGCTCTGCGCCAGGGGTTTCCAGGTGCTACGGTTCTGGAATCATGATGTTTTGCTTCGGATGGATTCGGTGCTGGAGGCGATACGCCTGGCGCTCGATTCAGGTTCGCAACCCTCTCCCCAGCCCTCTCCCTGAGGGAGAGGGGGCTTGTCCTGAGCGGCGACAAGTCCGGCGTCAGCCTGAAGCTCAGGAGCTGCCGGCTGACGCCATATCATCAACGGACACCGAAAGGCCCCCTCTCCCGCTTGCGGGAGAGGGCTGGGGAGAGGGGCTCCTGGCTCTTCAACCCCAACCCCCAAATGTCACCACCCCGTGACAATCGAAGATCGCTTCGTTACCCGGAGAAGGAAATGCCTTGGATAGACTCGGATTACCGCAAGCGCAGACTTGCCCCGAATAACAAGAACAGGTCCCCCTCCATGAATGCGCTCCGCCGCCTTTCCGTCGCTGTCTGTCTGTCCTCCCTGTTCGCCCCCCTGGCCCACGCCGGTGAAGTCGAAGTCCTGCACTGGTGGACTTCGCCCGGTGAAGCGCGCGCCGCCGAAACCCTGAAGAAGCTGGTGCAGGCCAAGGGCCATACCTGGAAGGACTTCGCCGTCGCCGGCGGCGGTGGCGAGGCGGCCATGACCGTGCTGAAGACCCGCGCCGTCTCCGGCAACCCGCCGGCCGCCGCGCAGATCAAGGGGCCGGACATCCAGGAGTGGGGCCAGCTCGGCCTGCTCGCCGACCTCAACCAGGTCGCCGCCGAGGGCAAGTGGGACCAACTGCTGCCGCCGCAGGTGGCGCAGGTCATGAAGTACAAGGGTGACTACGTCGCCGTGCCGGTCAACGTGCACCGGGTCAACTGGCTGTACATCAACCCGGAAGTGTTCAAGAAGGCCGGCGCCACCCCGCCGACCACCCTCGACGAGTTCTTCGCCGCCGCCGACAAGCTCAAGGCCGCCGGCTTCGTGGCCCTGGCCCATGGCAGCCAGCCCTGGCAGGACGGCACCCTGTTCGAGAACCTGGTGCTCAGCAAGATGGGCCCGGACGGCTACCGCAAGGCCTTCGTCGAGCAGGACAAGGCGACCCTTACCGGGGCGCAGATGGTCGAGGTGTTCGCCGCGCTGAAGAAACTCCGTGGCTACATCGACGCCGACGCCGCCGGCCGCGAGTGGAACGTCGCCACCAGCATGGTCATCAACGGCAAGGCCGGCATGCAGATCATGGGCGACTGGGCCAAGAGCGAGTTCACCGCGGCCAGCAAGGTCGCCGGCAAGGACTACCAGTGCCTGCCGTTCCCCGGCACCCAGGGCGACTTCGACTACAACATCGACTCCCTGGTGATGTTCAAGCTGAGCAACGCCGATAACCGCAAGGCCCAGGAAGACCTGGCCCGCGCGGTGCTCGACCCGGCGTTCCAGAAGGACTTCAACCTCGCCAAGGGCTCCATCCCGGTACGCCTGGACGCCGACATGAAACCCTTCGACGCCTGCGCCCAGCAGTCGATGAAGGACTTCAAGGCGGCCTCCGCCGCCGGCAACCTGGTGCCGAGCATGGCCCACAGCATGGCCGCCTCCAGCTACGTGCAGGGCGCCATCTTCGACGTGGTGACCAACTTCTTCAACGACCCCTCCGCGGACCCGCAGAAGGCTGCCCAGCAGCTCTACGCGGCGATCGAGGCGGCGGCG
>NZ_JARJLT010000155.1 GCF_029335315.1 Pseudomonas citronellolis | reverse complement strand
CGAGGCCGACGTAGGCGCCGATGCCATCGCCGGGATAGAACGCGGCGGCGTCCTTGCCCTTGGTGTTGTATTGGGGGGCGATGGCGGCGACGTACTTCTCGTTGGCGAGGTTCTTCAGGTCGAGGGAGACCTTCCAATCCTTCTTCGGCGCCTCGTAGCCGACGCCCGCACCGAAGAGGGTGTAGGAGGGCGCGTAGAAGCTGTTGGCGTAGTCCACCGCGGTGCGCGACGAGGAGGTGACGTTGACCCCGCCGTAGAAGCCGCTGGGGTGCTGATACTGCAGCTCGCCCTGGTAGAAGTGCTTGGGAATCCCCGGCAGCTGGTTGTCGCCGAAGGTGTCGTCGTGGCGGTAGTAGAAGTCGCTGTAGGTGTAGGCCTGGCGCAGGCTGACTTTCTCGCCGACGGCGTTCTCCCAGAGCAGGGTGTTGAGCCCGGCCTCGACGCCCTGGTGGATGGTCGGGCTGTCGGCGTTGAAGGCCGAGGTCACGGCGGCGCTGGTGGAGGTGGCGGGGATGATCTGCACGTTCAGCAGTTCGTCGTGGATCCACGAGCGGTACAACGCCAGGCTGCCATCGAAGATGCCGTGCGAGCCCTTGATGCCGAATTCCACCGTGTTGGCCTTCTGCTCCACCAGCGGCTTGACGAACGGCGTCGCGGCCGCAGAGTTGGAGTATTGCCAGGAGGCCGGCGGGTCGATGGAGCGGCTGACGTTGCCGAACAGTTGCAGCTCCGGGGTCAGCTGGTAGCGCAGGCCGATGCGCGGCGCGGTGCTCCAGTTCTCGTAGGTGTCCTTGCTCGGGAAACTGGTGGTGTTGGCCGTGTTCACATACTTGATGTCGGTGCTGCGGCGCACGTTGATGAACGACAGACCGGTGGTCAGCCAGAGGTCGTCGACCAGTTCCAGGTCGTTGCCGAAGGAGAACACGTGGTCGAAGGACGACCCGTAGTCCACCACCTTCACCGGCACCTTGCTGGCCCGTGTCGAGTCGACTCCGCCCTTGAGGTGCTCGGTGGAGGTGAAGCCGGCGCTGGAGCGGCTTTCATGGCCGAACCACTGGTCCGTGCGGTTGTAGTTGAGGACGAAGCTCAGGTCGTGCCAGTCCCAGAAGCTTGGGTTGGTCGGGCTGTTCGGGTTGTTGTTGTGCGGGTAGTCGTAATAGACCACGCCGAAGTCGAGCTTGGCGTCGTCGTCGAAGGTGTAGGTGGTCTTGCTGCCGACCCAGGTGCTGCCCGGCCGCCGTGCGCCGGCGCCGCTGCTGGCGGCGGTGGCGCTGGCCTTGTCGGGGTTGTGCTTGACCTGCGCCAGGGTGGTGGCGCTGGGGTCGTTGTGGTACTCGTCGCGGTAGCGCAGCAGCAGGCGGGTCTGCAGTTTCGGGTTGAAGCTGTAGCCCAGGTTGAGCACCACGCCCTGGCTCTTCGACAGGCTGTAGTCGCGGTAGCCGTCGTTGCGGTAGTTGTCGACGTTGGCGTAGTAGTCCAGGCCGCCGGCCACGCCGCCGGTGCTCAGCACCTGCTTCTGGTAGCCGTAGCTGCCGGCCTCCACCCGCAGGCGGGTGCCGGGCGCGGTGTAGCCGGTCTGGTTGACGAAGTTGACCGCGCCGCCCAGGGTCAGCGCGCCGTACTGGAAGGCGTTGGCGCCACGCAGGATCTCGGTGTAGTTCACCCCCGAGCCGTTGAGAAACTCGTAAGGGGTGCCGCCCGGGCCGGTCAGCGGCAGGCCGTCGAAGAGGAACTTGATGCCCTCGCGGAAGTAGCCCGGCGAGGTGTTGGCGCCCGAGCCGCGGATGGAAATCTTCGCCGCGTCGTTGCCGCCGGTGGACTGCACGAACACGCCGGGCTGGTAGGCCAGGGTGTCCTGCAGGGTGGCGGTGCGGCCCTTGGACAGCTGCTCGCTGTCCACCACGCTGACCCCGCCGGGCACTTCGGCGAGCTGGCTGCGCGCCGCCTGGACCGGGGTTTCCTTCTGCGCCTGCACGACTACGGTCTGCAGGCGCGTGCCGCTGCCGTCCTGGGCGTCGCCGCCCGTCGTATCGGCCATCGCCTGGCTCCCCACCAGCAATGCCGCCGACCCCAGAGTCGCTGACCAGATGCTCGCCCGGCGAACCGCCAGGGCCAGTTTTCCCCACTCACTCCCAGAATAATTAACGGACAACTTCTAACCCTCGATGAATAGACAGAATGATCGGCTTTCTATTCGTATAGTCATGCTCCACTGTGACTTCAGCAGAAGTCGTGCCAATTAATTAAATCGTTATTTATCAATATCTTGAGTGTTGTTGCTGGTGATTGTTGCTTGCGCGGGATCAACAGCTGCTGATGCTCTGTTGGTTTGTGAGCAGTGGTTGGGTTATATGCAAATAACGTGATGTTGGATGGCGCAAAGTTGTGTCGCGGGGAGTGGGGAAGTTGTGGTGCTTTTTGTAGGAGCGAGCTTGCTCGCTCCTACAAGGAGCAGTGCGGCGCAGCCGGCAAGACAGTCGCTTGTGGGTCAGACCGCCAGGCCCCAGAGCCAGCGTTCTTCGAACGGCGGCGCCAGGTCGACGCTGGTCGGCGCCAGCGGTGTCGGGTGGGGGCGGCCTTCGCTCGGCAGTTGTGGCACCGAGGCCAGCAGGCGCCGGGTGTAGGGATGCTGCGGGTCGCTCAGGACGGCTTCGGTGGGGCCGGACTCGACCACCTTGCCCTGCAGCATCACCAGCACCTCGTCGCTGAGGTGGCGGATCACCCCGAGGTCGTGGGAGATGAACAGGTAGGCCAGGCCCAGTTCGTCCTGCAGGTCGGCGAGCAGGTCGAGCACCTGGGCCTGCACCGAGACGTCCAGCGCCGACACCGGTTCGTCGCAGATGATCACCTTCGGCCCGCTGGCCAGCGCGCGGGCGATGGCCACCCGTTGCCGCTGGCCGCCGGAGAGTTGCAGCGGGCGGCGTTGCGCCAGGTCCGCCGGCAGGCGCACCTGGCGCAGCAGCTCGGCGATCCGCGCCGGGCGCAGCGGCGCTTCCACGCCGCCGGCCTGCAGGGCGTCGTCGAGCACCTGGCCGACATTCCAGCGCGGGTCGAAGGAACTCAGCGGGTCCTGGTAGATCACGCTGATGTCGCGCCGTCGCGGGCGCCGCTCGCGTTCGCTGACGCGCTGCGCCGGCGCCGCGTTCCACGGCTGGCCGGCGAAGCTGACTTCGCCGGCGTCCGGCTCCAGCAGGCCGAGGGCGATGCGCGCGGCGGTGCTCTTGCCCGAGCCGGATTCGCCGACGATACCCAGCGTGCGCCCGGCGTGCAGGCGGAAGCCGACGTCGTCGAGCACCTGCCGCCACTGCTGGTCGGGGCCGCGATAGCGCTTGCCGAGGCCGCGCGCCTCCAGCAGCGGTTCCGCCGCCTCGACCTGCGCGCGCCGGGGCGCGGGCGCCGCGCCAGGGCTGAGGCGGGTGCCGCGCGGGCGGTTGGCCGGCACCGCGTCCAGCAGGCTGCGGGTGTAGGGATGGCGCGGGGCGTGGAGAATCTGTTCGATCGGGCCCTGTTCCACCACCTCGCCGTGGCGCAGCACCAGCACCTCGTCGGCCAGCTGCGCGACCACCGCCAGGTCGTGGCTGATCAGCAGCAGCGAGTCGCCGCGATCCTTCACCTGCTGCAGCACGCCGAGAATCTGCGCCTGCACCGTGGCGTCCAGCGCCGTGGTCGGTTCGTCGGCGATCACCAGGCCCGGGTCCAGGGCCAGGGCGTTGGCGATCAGCGCGCGCTGGCGCAGGCCGCCGGAGAGTTGTTCGGAACGCTGCCGGGCGCGCAGTTCGGGCTCCGGCACGCCGACTTTCTCCAGCAGCTCCAGCACCCGTTGCGCGCGGCTGTGGCGGTCGCCCCAGCGGTGGGTGGTCAGCACTTCGAGGATTTCCCGGCCCACCGGGCGCAGTGGATCGAGGGACACCAGGGCGTCCTGCAGCACGAAACCGATCTCGCGGCCGCGCAGTTCTCGCCAGCGGCGTTCGTCCAGGGCCAGCAGGTCGCGCCCGGCGTACTCCAGGCGCCGCGCCTCGACCCGCGCGCCGGCGCCGGCCAGGCCCACCAGGCTGCGCGCCAGCACGCTCTTGCCCGAGCCGGATTCGCCGACCAGCGCCAGCGCGCGGCCCGGTTGCAGGGTGAAGGACAGGCGGTCGAGCACACGCTGCTCGCCGAAATGCACCGACAGGTCTTCGACTATCAGGGGTTGGCGCGGCATCAGCGGCGGCCCTCCAGGCGTTGTTGCAGGTAGCGCCCGGCGACGGTGGTCGACAGGGTGGTGAGGACGATGAACAGGCCGGGGAAGAAGGTCAGCCACCAGGCGTTGACGATAAAGTCGCGGCCCATCGACAGCATGGTTCCCCATTCCGGCGCCGGCGGCCGCGCGCCCAGGCCGAGGAAGCTCAGCGCCGAGGCCCAGACGATGGCGTGGCCGACGCCCATGGTCAGGGTGACGATCAGCGGGCGCATGGCGTTGGGCAGGATCTGCCGGCCGATGGTGCGCCAGGGGCCGTGGCCGAGGGCGCGGGCGGCTTCGATGTAGCCGGCGTTGCGCACCGCCAGTACCTGCCCGCGGACCATGCGCGCGTAGCCCGGCGCGCTGCCGATGCCGGTGGCGATGATCAGCGGGCCGATGCCGCTGCCGAAGATGGCGACGAAGAGCAGCGCCAGGATCAGGCTGGGGAAGGCGAACAGCACTTCCAGCAGCCAGCCGATGGCGCGGTCCACGGCGCCGCCGGCGAGGCCGGCGAGCAGCCCGAGGCTGATCGCCACGCTCATCGCCAGGGCGGTGGCGGCCAGGCCGATGGTCAGCGACTGGCGCGCGCCGTGGATGACCCGCGCGTAGATGTCGCGGCCGGACTGGTCGGTGCCGAACCAGTGGGCCCAGCCCGGCGCGCTGAATGCCTCGCGCGGCTGGATGGCCAGCGGGTCGCCGTGGGCGAACAGCTGCGGGACCAGCGCCGCGCTGACCAGCAGGGCGAGGAAGCCCAGCGCCAGCAGCGCCGGCCAGGGCAGGCTGCGCATGGCGCGGCGCGGCGCCACCGGCAGTTCGAGGGTGGGGGCGAGTTCGCTCATGCCGCGCTCCTTTGCAGGCGGGGGTCGACCAGCTCGTACAGCAGGTCGACCAGGATGTTGGCCAGCACGTAGCCGGCGGCGACCACCAGGGTGATGCCCAGCACCAGCGGCAGGTCCTGGCTCTGCACCGCCTGGAACAGCTGGCGGCCGAGGCCCTTGCGGGAAAAGATCACTTCCACCACCACCGCGCCGCTGAGCAGCGCGCCCAGCGCCCAGCCCGACAGCGAGATGGCCGGCAGCACCGAGTGGCGCAGGGCGTGGCGGTAGCGCACGGCGCGGTCGCTCAGCCCACGGGTGCGCGCGGAGAGGATGAAGGGCTGCTCCAGGGTGATCTCCAGCGCCTCGCGGGTGACCTGGCCGATGAACCCGGCCAGTGGCACCGCCAGGGCCAGGGCCGGCAGCACCAGGCTGCGCAGGCCGTCGCTGCCGGCCGGCGGGAACAGCCGCAGGCCGAAGGCGAACGCGGCCAGCAGGAGGATCGCCAGCCAGAACTGCGGCAGCGCCGCGGCCAGGGTTTCGAGCAGCGAGGCGAGGCCGCCGAACCAGTGGCGGCGGCCGGCGCTGAGCAGGGTCCAGCCGAGCACCATGAGCCAGGCCAGGGCCAGCGCGGCGAAGGTCAGCTGCAGGGTCGCGCCGGTCTGTTCGGCGAGGATGCGCGTCACCGGCAGGTGCTGCGAGTAGGACACGCCGAGGTCGCCGTGCAGCAGGCGGCCCAGGTGGATCGCGTACTGCACCGCCAGCGGCCGGTCCAGGCCGTACTCGCGGGTGGCTTCGGCGATGGTCTCCGGGGTGGGGTTGCCGCTGGGGCCGCCGAGGATCGCCAGCACCGGGTCGCCTGGCATCAGGCGCAGGGCGAAGAAGGTCACGCTGGCCGCGGCCCACAGCACCAGCAGGCCGCCGAGCAGGCGCCAGGTGGCGTGGCGGGCCAGGCGCAGCAGGCGTTCGCGGCGCGGGTCAGGGGTGGTGGACAAGGTCAGGCTCATGGGGTCACCCAGGCGTCATAGAGGGAAGTGACCGCCAGCGACGGCTCCAGGCTCACGCCATGGGCGCGCTTGTAGATGCCCAGGCGGGTGCTCTGCGGGTAGGTGGTCAGTTGCAGGTACTGGCTGGAGGCGAAGGCCTGCGCCTGGCGGTACAGCTCGCGGCGGCGCTCGGCGTCCTGGGTGGCCAGGGCCTGCTCGACCAGGGCGTCGAAGCGCGGGTCGTCGAGGCCGGCGGTGTTCTGGTGGTAGCCGCGCACCCCGGCCGGGCGCAGGAACGCCGAGCCGAAAATGATCCGCAGCACGTCCGGGGTGTTGGTGTTCCAGTAGCCCAGGCGGATGTCGTAGTCCCAGTCGGCCTGGCGCTGCTGGGCCAGCACGTCGCTCATCTGTTCGATGATCACCTCGAAGCCGGCGCTGCGGGCGGTGGCCTGCACCTGTTCCCAGAGGCTGAACTCCGAGGGCGGGGTGCGGTTGCCCATGATCACGTGGACCTGCAGGCGCTTGCCGGCGCGGCTGCGGTAGCCCTCGGCGTCGCGCGCGTTCCAGCCGGCGGCGTCGAGCAGTTGCGCGGCGCGCGCCGGGTCGTAGTCCTGGGCGTGCTCGAAGTCGGCGCTGTAGAAGGGCGTGGCGGCGCTGAGCGGGCCGCCTGCGCGGGGGAACTCGCCGAAGTAGACGCTCTTCAGCGCCGCGTCGATGTCGGCCGAGCGGATGAAGGCCTCGCGTACGCGGATGTCGTCGAAGGGCGCGCGGGTCATGTTCAGGGTGCCGTTGGTGGGGTTGCCGGGGCGCTGCGC
This sequence comes from Pseudomonas citronellolis, assembly GCF_029335315.1. Lineage (GTDB taxonomy): Bacteria > Pseudomonadota > Gammaproteobacteria > Pseudomonadales > Pseudomonadaceae > Pseudomonas > Pseudomonas citronellolis_A. The sequence goes on along the minus strand of NZ_JARJLT010000155.1, from coordinate 796 downwards.
GACCAGCAGCGACACCTCCGGGTTGGCCCGCGCGGCGGCGTGGGATTCCGGCGGCACGCTTTCGATCACGTCGACCTCGCCGGCTTGCAGCGAGGCGAAGCGCACCGAGGGTTCCTGGATGAACTTCCAGACGATGCCCTGCAGGTACGCCGGGCCCTGGTGCGCGGCGGTGGCCGGCGCCCAGTGGTAGTCCGGGTTGCGCTCCAGCAGCACCTGGTTCTGGCGGTCCCAGCGCAGCACCTTGAACGGGCCGCTGCCCACCGGGCTCTCGCAGTTCTCGTCGCGCGGACGGCGCAGCGCGGTGGGCGACTGGATGCCGAGGAAGCCCTGGGCGAGCACTTCGAGGAAGGCCGCGTAGGGCGTGGCCAGGTGCACCACGGCGGTGTGCGCGTCGACCACGTCGGTGCCGCGGTACTGGCGCACGTAGCCGCCGGCGGTGCTGGACTGGGTACGCGGGTCGAGCATGTGGTCGAGGTTGGCCTTCACCGCGTTGGCGTCGAATGCCGTGCCGTCGCTGAAGCGCACGTCGTCGCGCAGGTGGAAGGTGTAGGCGAGGCCGTCGGCGGACACCTCCCAGCGCGTCGCCAGCCAGGGGCCGATGCGGCCCTGGGCGTCCATCGACACCAGCGAGTCGAGGAACTGCCGGGCGAGGAACACCTGCGGCATGTCGCCGGCGACATGCGGGTCGAGGCAGATGGGTTCGCGGTCGGTGGCGTAGGTCAGGGTGCCGCCGCTGACCGGGGTGTCGCTGCGCGCCTGGGGTTTCTCCGGCTCGCGGCAGCCGCCGAGGGCGGCG
>NZ_JARJLT010000154.1 GCF_029335315.1 Pseudomonas citronellolis | reverse complement strand
GGTGCGCAGGGCGCGCATGCGGCTCAGCTGGCGCTCCAGCATCGACGGGTAGGGTTCCTTCAGCCACTCCACGCAGCTGGCCTCCGCCGGGTTGGCGATCGGCCGCACGCGGGCGCGCTGGCGCACCTGCTCGTCGTTGGCGATGCTGCGCTCGATCAGCAGCAGGTTGCGGCTGTGCTGGCTGAGGGTCAGCGCGCTCTGTACTGCGGTCTCCTGCAGCAGCTCGGCCTGGGCCAGTTCGGCCAGTTCGTCGCCCTGGGTCAGGCCCAGTTGCAATTGCAGGGTGATGCCGCTGTCCACCACTTCGATCTGCAGGGCGTGGCCGAGCGCGCGCATCAGTTCGCCACAGCACAGGGCGTGGGTGAGGTAGTCGTCATCGTCGCGGGCGTGGAACAGGATCAGGCTGCCGCCGTCGCTGAGGGTGTACAGCTGGCCCTTGTACAGGCGCGCGGCCTGCTCCAGGCAGTCGCGGTAGCGCTCCAGCAGGTCCACCAGGCGGCCGCGCGGCAGGCGCCGCAGTTGCTCCTGGTTGCCCAGTTGCACCGCCAGCACCGCGCAGGGGTTGGGCAGCTCCGGCTCGATTTCGGGCTCGGCTTCTTCTTCCTCGGCCTCGAACGCTTCCTCTGCTTCAGGCGCGTCGATCTCGTCGGCGAAGTCATCGGCGCTCAGCGCTTCGGTATGAGGCAGCTCGCCCTCGGCGAAGATGTTCTCGTCGAATTCGTGTTCGTCACCGGCCAGGCCCAGGCGCGGTTCGAGCGCCTCGCCCAGGTCGATTTCCGGGTCGGCGTCGATGGCTGGCTCGGCGGCTTTTTCCGGCGCCTTGGCCGGGACGGGCG
>NZ_JARJLT010000153.1 GCF_029335315.1 Pseudomonas citronellolis | reverse complement strand
GCGTAGTTGCGCGTTCTGCGGTTGTTCGACCAGGCCGAAGAGGTTCTTCGGGTCCTGCGGGCGGGGCACCAGGTCGATCATCCGGCCGATGCCGCGCTGGCGCGCCGCGTCGTGCAGCCAGCGCAGGGCGGAGAAGTCTTCCAGGGCGAAGCCCACCGAGTCGAACACGGTGATCTGTTCGGCGCTCTGCCGGCCCTCGGCGGTGCCGGCGAGGATGCGCTGGAACTCGGTCACCGGGAAGTCCGCCGGCATCTGCTGGATGTCGCCTTCGACGCGGGTCTGCGGTTCGAATTCGACGATCACCCGCGCGCGTTCCAGCACCCCGGCCTGCAACTCGGTCTTGCCCGGGCAGTCGCCGCCCACGGCGTTGATGTGCATGCCCGGCTCGAGCATGTCGGCTCTGAGGATGGTGGCGTTGGTCTTGTCGGCGGTGACCGTGGTGACGATGTCGGCGCCGCGCACCGCGTCACGCACCGAATCCGCGACCACCAGCTTCAGGCCGGGGAGGCCGGCGAGGTTGCGTTGCAGCTTGGCGGTGGCCGCCGGGTCGATGTCGAACAGGCGGATTTCCTCGATGCCCAGCAGTTCATGGAAGGCGATGGCCTGGAACTCGCTCTGCGCACCGTTGCCGATCAGCGCCATGCTGCGCGCGTCGGGGCGGGCGAGGAAGGTGGCGAGCAGTGCCGAGGTGGCGGCGGTGCGCACGGCGGTGGTCAGGGTCAGTTCGCTGAGCAGCAGCGGGAAGCCGGTGTCGACTTCGGCGAGCACGCCGAAGGCCATCACGGTGGGCAGATCGACGCGGTAGTTCTTCGGGTGGCCGTTGACGTACTTGAAGGCATACAGCTTGCCGTCGTCGGCGGGCATCAGCTCGATCACGCCGAGGGCCGAGTGATTGGCGACGCGGGCGCTCTTGGTGAACTCGCTCCAGCGTCGGTAGTCCACCTCGATGTAGCCGGCCATCTCGCGGATCGCCGCGCCGGGGCCGATTTCGCCGAGCAGTCGGCCGACGTCCTGCACATCCAGATAACGGGTCATGCTGCCTTCCTCCAGTGGGTGCGCCGCGCATTCATCGGGCGCCTGGAGTCAGTCTATGCGCCTGGTCAGGAATAACTGTGCTTTCCGCCCTGCTAGGCTAGGATTCTGCGCAAAAATCGACTAGGGAGAGTGCGAATGAAGAAAAGAAATTCCGAGCTGGCCGGCCTGGACGCCACCGACCTGGCCATGCTGCGCCTGCTGCAGGCCGACGCCAGCCTGTCCAACGCCGAGCTCAGCGAGCGCCTGGCGCTCAGCGTCACGCCCTGCTGGCGGCGGCGCAAGCGCCTGGAGGAGGAGGGCTACATTCGCGACTACCAGGCCAACCTCGACCGCCGGCGCCTGGGCCTGGACATCCTGGCCTTCGTCCACGTGCGCTTCGCCGCTCACGCCGACGACGCCTCCGACCGCTTCGAAGAAACCGTGCGCGACCTGCCGGAAGTGCTCGCCTGCCACAAGATCACCGGCGACGCGGACTTTCTCCTGCAGGTGCTGGAAAAGGACCTGGACGCCTACGCCGAGTTCGTCGAGAAGGTGCTGCGCAAGCAGCCGGGCATCGCCTCGATCCAGTCGACCCTGGCGCTGCGGGAAATCAAGGACAGTCACCGGATCCGGGTGCCGGAGGAAGGGTAGGGCGTATAACCGTTCGCGGTTATACGCCGTCGTCCCGGGCTGGATGGCTGAACCCGGGCGCCAGGCGAGACGCCCGGCCGGCGGATAACGCTTCGCGTTATTCGCCCTACAGGGGAGCGGTCAGTGCTTGGGCGCGTCCTGCGGCAGCGCCAGCAGGGCCTTTTCGGCGTTCCAGTCGAAGTCCTCGCCGTTTTCCTCGGCGCTGAAGCGGCGTTCGTCCAGTTGCTGGTACATGTCGATTTCTTCGTCGGGCATGAAGTGCAGGCAGTCGCCGCCGAAGAACCACAGCAGATCGCGCGGCACCAGGTGGGCGATCTGCGGGTAGCGGTGGAAGGTCTGGCTGATCAGGTCCTGGCCCAGGTACTGGACGCCCACCGGGTCGTGCGGCAGGTCCGCCATCAGCTCGTCGAAGCGCTCCAGGAACAGGCCGTGGTTCTCCTCCGGGACCTGCTCGGCTTCGCCCAGGGCGCCGAGGATCATGCGCAGGTGCTGCAACAGGGCGAGGTGGTGGTCAAGGTAGGCGCTGGCCATGGTCGGGTCCTCTGCGGAAACGGCTGAAACGGGGGCGGAGTATATAGGGTTCCGCCGCGCCGCGCCGATCAGCGGACCGGACGCATCTGGATCTGCCGGCGCTGGTTGTCGATGCCCTGGCGCTGCAGGTCGAGCTGCTGCTGTTGCTGTTGCAGGCGGAACTGCTGCAGGTCGGTGCGCTGGCGTTCGATGGTCTGGTCCTGCAGGCGCTGTTGCTGGCGCTGGCGGTCGAGGGACTGCTGCTGGCTGTTGAGTTGCTGCTGCTTGATCTGCAGGCGCTGGTCCTCGTACTGCAGGCGCTGGTCCTGCTGGCGCAGCTTGCGCTGGTCGGCCTGGCGTTGCAGGTTGTCGATCTGCTGCTGTTGCGGGTCGAGGTCCACCAGCGGCGCCGGCGGCGGGCTGTTGCGGCTGGGGTAGAGCCAGGAATCGGCCTGGGCGGCGGCGCTCAGGGCCAGGCTCAGGCCGAGGAGGAGGGGCAGGCTACGCATGGGTGTGCTCCCGGTTGCCGTGTCCCTGCAGTGTGCACCCATCTCGCCGCGCCGGCATGCCCTGCGGCAGGAAAAACGCCAAGGGCGCCGTGTGGGCGCCCTTGGCGTACTGCTCCCTTCATGGGGTAGGGAAGGGTTCTGTGAAGTCAGACCGGGCGCGGTTGGCCGAGTTCCTCCTTGGCGAAGTCGTCGACGTCGATCACCTGCCGTCGCGCCTGCTCCGCCGCGTGCAGTTGCTGGCCCTGGGCTTCGTCGAGCACCCGCGCGGCGACCGCGGCATCGATCGGCGATTGCCCGGCGGCCGGCCGCACGCGACCGTCCTTGAGCGCCTTGTGCAGCTGCTTGTGCAGCGGCGCCGCCTCGCGCAGGGCGAGCAGGGCGCGCTCCAGGTCGGCCAGCGGGTCGTCCTCGGCGCAGGGGATGAAGGCGCCGTAGAGGATCGCCTGCAGCGCCGGGTCCTGCAGCGGGCGGCCGAGGATTTCCGCGATCTCGGCGTCCAGCGCGTCGCTCGGGCCCTTGTGGCGGCGGCCGAGGGGGAACACCAGGACTTTCAGCAGGCAGCCGGCGATGCGGTTGGGGAAGTTCTCCAGCAGCCCGGCCAGGGCCTGCTCGGTCTTCGCCAGGTTTTCTTCCAGGGCCCAGCGCAGCAGCGGTTGCAGGTGCTCGGCGTGGTTCAGGTCGTGGTAGCGCTTGAGCGCCGCCGAGGCCAGGTAGAGGTGGCTGAGGGCATCGCCCAGGCGCGCCGAGAGGCGTTCCTTGCGCTTCAGCTCGCCGCCCAGGAGCATCATGCTGAAGTCGGCGAGCATGGCGAAGCTCGCTGTCAGGCGGTTCACCGCGCGGAAGTACGGGCGCGCCACGCGGTCGCCGGGCACATGGTCGAAGCTGCCCAGGCCGAGGCCCAGCAGCAGGCTGCTGGCGGTGTTGCCGACGGCGAAGCCGATGTGCCGTAGCAGCAGGCGGTCGAACTCGTGGGCGGCGTGGGCCTGGTCTTCCTGCTGGGCCAGGGCCATTTCGCGGAGTACGAAGGGATGGCAGCGGATGGCGCCCTGGCCGAAGATCATCAGGTTGCGCGAGAGGATGTTGGCGCCTTCCACGGTGATGAAGATCGGCGCCGTCTGCCAGGCGCGGCCCAGGTAGTTGCGCGGGCCGAGGATGATGCCCTTGCCGCCGTGGATGTCCATGGCGTGGCTGATGCATTCGCGGCCGCGCTCGGTGAGGTGGTACTTGAGGATCGCCGAGAGCACCGAGGGCTTCTCGCCCAGGTCCACCGCGTGGGCGGTGAGGATGCGCGCGCAGTCCATCATCCAGGCGTTGCCGCCGATGCGCGCCTGGGCTTCCTGGATGCCTTCGAAGGCGCCGATGGGCACGTTGAACTGCTCGCGGATCTGCGCGTAGCGCCCGCTGCTGTAGCCGCAGCTCTTGGCCGCGGCGGCGCCGACCGCCGGCAGGGAGATGGAGCGGCCCACCGACAGGCAGTTCATCAGCATCATCCAGCCTTTGCCGATCATCTGCTGGCCGCCGATGATCGCGTCCAGCGGCAGGAACACGTCCTTGCCGGCATTCGGCCCGTTCATGAAGGCGGCGCCCAGCGGCACGTGGCGGCGGCCGATCTCGACCCCGGGGGTGTCGGTGGGCACCAGCGCCAGGGTGATGCCCAGGTCTTCCTCGCCGCCCAGCAGGCGTTCCGGGTCATGGCACTTGAAGGCCAGGCCGAGCAGCGTGGCCACCGGGCCGAGGGTGATGTAGCGCTTCTCCCAGGTCAGGCGCAGGCCGAGGACTTCCTCGCCCTGCCACTGGCCCTTGCAGATGACGCCGATGTCGGTCATGCCGCCGGCGTCGGAGCCGGCCTGCGGGCTGGTCAGGCCGAAGCAGGGGATTTCCTCGCCGCGCGCCAGGCCTGGCAGGTAGCGCTGGCGCTGTTCGTCGGTGCCGTAGTGCAGCAGCAGTTCGGCCGGGCCGAGGGAGTTGGGCACCATCACGGTGGAGGCCAGGTCGCCGCTGCGGCTGGCCAGCTTCATCACCACCTGGGAATGGGCGAAGGCGGAGAAGCCCTTGCCGCCGTATTCCTTCGGAATGATCAGGCCGAAGAAGCCCTGTTCCTTGATGTAGGCCCAGGCCTCGGCCGGCAGGTCCATGCGCTGGCCGATGTCCCAGTCGCTGACCATGGCGCACAGGCGCTCGGTGGGGCCGTCGATGAACGCCTGTTCTTCCTCGGTGAGCTGCGGGGCCGGCGCGCCGAGCAGCTTGCTCCAGTCCGGGCGGCCGCTGAACAGGTCGCCGTCCCACCAGACGGTGCCGGCCTCGATGGCCTCGCGCTCGGTCTCGGACATCGGCGGCAGCACGCGCTTGAACCAGGCGAACAGCGGGCCGCTGAACAGCCGCCGGCGCAGCTCGGGCAGGGCCAGGGCGGCGACCACCGCCAGCCACGGCAGCCAGAGCAGGAGCATCCAGGCGTGGGCGTGACTGAACAGGCCCATGAAGATCAGGTAGACGGCGACTATGCCCAGCGCGGGCGCCGGCGCGGTGCGGCGGTGGGCCAGCCAGGCGACGCCGAGCACGAGTACGATCAGCCAGAGCAACAACATGCGGTTTCCTCCATGACGAACGACGGGGCGATCCCACACAGCTTAGCCGGGTGTTGGCGGCTTCCTCGGCGAGCTTGTCCGGATCGTCCTCCCCCAGGGGCGGACGGGCTGTTTAGACTGGGGCGATCAGTGAAGGGAGAACCCCCATGCAGGCTTATCTCGAACCCGGCCGCTACCTGGATAGTGACCACCCCGCGGTGATCGAGTTCGCCCGGATGCACCGTGGCGCCTCGGCCGACCCGCGCGAGCAGGCGGTGGCGCTGTACTACGCGGTGCGCGATGGCATCCGCTACAACCCCTACGTGTTCAGCCTCGATGCGCAGACGCTCAAGGCCAGCCACGCGCTGCACAGCGGGCAGTCCTACTGCGTGCCCAAGGCCGCGCTGCTGGCCGCCTGCGCGCGGCTGTGCGGGATTCCGGCGCGGATCGGCCTGGCCGACGTGAAGAACCACCTGGCCAGCGGGCGCATGGTGGAGATGCTGCGCAGCGAGGTGTTCGCCATGCACGGCTACACTGAGCTGTTCCTCGACGGCCGCTGGGTCAAGGCCACCCCGGCCTTCAACCGCGAGCTGTGCGAGGCCTTCGGCGTGCTGCCGCTGGAGTTCGACGGGCGCGAGGACAGCGTCTTCCACGAATTCGACCAGGGCGGCCGGCGGCACATGGAGTACCTGTGCGACCACGGGCAGTTCGCCGACATCCCCGCGCAGCTGCTCTACGACCACTTGCGCAGCTGCTACCCGCACCTGTTCGACGCCGGCTCCACGCCACTTTCCGGCGATATGCAGGCCGAAGCGCCGATGCATGAAGGCAATCGGTCGCATGAAGGTAATCGATAGTCATCATCAGTCCGTACGCCTTTCTTCTTGTCGCGCCGACCGGTAGGGTGCTCACATTCACCGGCCGTCCTGCCGCGGCCGCGCTCACCCGCCGAACAAGAAGAGGCTGAACGCCATGCTGAAGATCTGGGGCCGCAAGAATTCGTCCAACGTGCGCAAGGTGCTGTGGTGCGCCGAGGAGGCCGGCCTGGCCTACGAGCGCATCGACGCCGGCGGCGCCTTCGGTGTGGTCAACGAGCCGGCCTATCGCGCGCTGAACCCCAACGGCGTGGTGCCGACCCTGGAGGACGGCGACCTGGTGCTCTGGGAATCCAACGCCATCGTCCGCTACCTGGCCGCGCAATACGCCGCCGACAGCCTCTACCTGGCGGATCCGCGCCAGCGCGCCAGCGCCGAGAAATGGATGGACTGGACCACCTCGACCTTGGCCGCACCCTTCCGCACGGTGTTCTGGGGTACCCTGCGCACCCCGCCGGAGCAGCGTGACCAGGCCGCCATCGACGCCGCCATCGAAACCTGCGTGAAGGCCCTGGCGGTGCCCGAGCAGACCCTGGCGAGCCAGCCATACTTGTCCGGCGAGCGTTTCGGCATGGGCGACATTCCCCTGGGCAGTTTCATCTACGCCTGGTTCGAGATGCCCATCCGCCGCCCGCCGCTGCCGCACCTGGAAGCCTGGTACGCCCGCCTGCGCGAGCGCCCGGCGTACCGCGTGGCGGTGATGACCGACCTGACCTGAACCGTCCGCGACGCCGGCGAAGGTTGCATTTGCCGGCGCGGGGCCTTATCTAGCTGTTCCTTTTTCTGCGCCGCCCAGCCACGGGAAAATCCATGAGTTCCGCGCTTTCCATCCGTCAACTGACGAAAACCTACGGCAACGGATTCCAGGCCCTCAAGGGCATCGATCTGGACGTCGCCGAGGGCGATTTCTTCGCCCTGCTCGGCCCCAACGGCGCCGGCAAGTCCACCACCATCGGCATCCTCTCGACCCTGGTGAACAAGACCAGCGGCTCGGTTTCGGTGTTCGGCCACGACCTCGACCGCGAGCCCTACAAGCTCAAGCGCTGCCTGGGCGTGGTGCCGCAGGAGTTCAACTTCAACCAGTTCGAGAAGGTCTTCGACATCGTCGTGACCCAGGCGGGCTACTACGGCATTCCGGCGAAGATCGCCAAGGAACGCGCCGAGAAGTACCTGAACCAGCTCGGCCTGTGGGACAAGCGAAACTCGGCTTCGCGCGAGCTCTCCGGCGGCATGAAGCGCCGCCTGATGATCGCCCGCGCGCTGATCCACGAGCCGCGCCTGCTGATCCTCGACGAACCCACCGCCGGGGTCGACATCGAGCTGCGCCGTTCGATGTGGAACTTCCTCACCGAGCTGAACCAGCAGGGCATCAGCATCATCCTCACCACGCACTACCTGGAGGAGGCCGAGCAGCTCTGCCGCAACATCGCGATCATCGACCACGGCACCATCGTCGAGAACACCAGCATGCGCAAGCTGCTGACCCAGCTGCACGTGGAGACCTTCCTGCTCGACCTGAAGAGCGCGCTGGCCCAGGTGCCGCCGCTGGCCGGCTACCCGGCGCGGCTGGTCGATGACCACACGCTGGAAGTGCAGGTGGAGAAGGCCCAGGGCATCAACGGCCTGTTCGCCCAGCTGGGCGCCCAGGGCATCGAGGTACTGAGCCTGCGCAACAAGACCAACCGTCTGGAGGAACTGTTCGTGTCGCTGGTCGAGAAGAACCTGTCGAAGGTGGCGGTATGAGCGAGCTGCGCGCCAACTGGGTGGCCCTGAACACCATCGTCTACCGTGAAGTCCGCCGTTTCACCCGCATCTGGCCGCAGACCCTGCTGCCTCCGGCGATCACCATGGTTCTGTACTTCGTCATCTTCGGCAACCTGATCGGCCGGCAGATCGGCGACATGGGCGGCTTCAGCTACATGCAGTACATCGTGCCGGGGCTGATCATGATGTCGGTGATCACCAACTCCTACGGCAACGTGGTGTCGAGCTTCTTCGGCAGCAAGTTCCAGCGCTCCATCGAGGAACTGCTGGTGTCGCCGGTGTCGCCGCACACCATCCTCCTCGGCTACACCGTGGGCGGCGTGCTGCGCGGGCTGGCGGTGGGGGTGATCGTCACGGCGCTGTCGCTGTTCTTCACCAAGCTGCAGGTGCATCACCTGGGCGTGACCGTGCTGGTGGTGGTGCTGACCGCGACCATCTTCTCGCTCGGCGGCTTCGTCAACGCGGTGTTCGCGCGCAACTTCGACGACATCTCGATCATCCCGACCTTCGTGCTGACGCCGCTGACCTACCTGGGCGGGGTGTTCTATTCCATCCACATGCTGCCGGCGTTCTGGCAGACGGTGTCGCTGGCCAACCCCATCCTGCACATGGTCAACGCCTTCCGCTACGGCATCCTCGGGGTGTCGGACATCCCGATCGGCACGGCGCTGATCTTCATGCTGGTGGCCACCGTGGTGCTGTATTTCTTCTGTGTGCGCCTGCTGGTGAGCGGACGGGGGATGCGCCAGTAACGGCGCCGTCCCAGGCGTGAACGCAGGCCCCGGTTCCGTGAGGAACCGGGGCCTTTCGTTTTGTGGCGGCTCACGCGCCATGCGCGCGAATTCCGTGGCGTCAGAACGCTACCTTGAGCCCCGCCTCGATGCCACGTCCGGCGGCCGGCACCGTGTCGCGCAGGATCGAGCTGGCGTAGCGCACCGTCTGGTTGGTCAGGTTCTCGCCCTTGACGAACGCCAGCCACTGGCTGCCGCCCATGCTGAACCTGTAGCCCACGCTGGCGCCCAGGGTGGTGTAGCCGTCGGTGGCAAGCTCCTCGTCCGGCACCCGATGCTGCGCGGCGGCGTGTTCCACTTCCAGGCGCGCCTGCCACTGTTGCAGTTCCCAGAGCAGCGCGCTGTTCAGGCGCAGCGGGGCGATGCGCGGCAGCGGCTCGCCGGTGTCGCGGTTCTTCGCCCGGGTGTAGTCGCCGGACAGCTCCAGGTCGACGTTGCCGAACGGGCTCTGCAACAGGTGGATGCGGTCCTGCGCCTCCACGCCGTAGAACTCCGCGCGCACGCCGCTGTACAGGTATTCCGGCAGGGCGTCGGCGCTGCCGGCGGCGACCACGGCGCCGTCCTCGTCGCGGTAGCGGCCGCTGGCGAGCAGGCCGATGTAGTTGGAGAAGCGGCTGTAGAACACGCCGACGCTGCCCTTGTGCACGCCATCGTCGAAGCGCAGCGCCAGGTCGCTGGACACGGCCTTTTCCTTGGCCGCGTTGGCGTCGCCCACCTCAAAGGTGCCGGTGGCCGCGTGCGGGCCGTTGGCGTACAGCTCGTAGAAGGTCGGCGCGCGCTCGGTGTAGCTCAGGGTGGCGGCCAGCGCCCAGACCGGCGTCAGCTGGTAGACCGCGCCGGAGGACAGGCTGCCGGCGCTGAAGCTGCGGCCGCCGGCGTTCTCGGCGAAGCGCTCGTTGCCCTTGGCGTCCGGGTCGACGCGGCTGTGCTCGACGCGGCCGCCGAAGCTCAGCGCCAGGCGCTCGCTGGCCTGCCAGTTCTCCAGGATGAACAGCGCCGCGCTGTCGGTCTCGGTGTGCGGTACGAAGGCTTCCTCGCCCAGCGCCGAGAAGCGACTGTTGGCCACTTGCGCGCCGACCACGCCTTGCAACGGGCCGATGGGCCGGTGGCGGGCCTCGACGCGCGCCTCGTAGCCGTCGTTCTTGAAGGTGGTGCCGGTCTCGCCGTCCTCGATCTCCTTGTGCTGGTACTCGGTGTAGGCCGCGTCGAGTTTCAGCGAACTGAACGGGCCTTCGAGATCGCGGATTTCCGAGGCGAAGGCGTAGCGGTCCTGCTGCATCTTCAGGCGCACGTCGTCCTCGGCCGGCGAGCCGTAGTTGCTGTCGTAGCCGCTGTAGGAGAGCCCTGCGTAGCCGTGTTCCCAGTGGTAGCTGCCGCCGATGGCGCCGCTGTCCTGGCGGCCGTCGCTGTTGTCGACGCGGTGCTTCGCGTCGTCGCCGTCGAGCGCGCGCTGGCGGCTGGAGTGGGCGTAGCCGGGGATGCGCAGGTCGTTGAACTCGCGGGAGCCGGCGTCCACATGCAGGGCGAAGGTGCCATCGCCGGCCTCCAGCGAGCCGGCGGAACTGCGGGTGGTGTCGGCGCCGCCGTAGCGCAGTTCGCCCTGGCCGTGGACGCCGTCCACCGCTTCGCTGGGGATGCGGTTATCGAAGCTGTTGACCACCCCGCCGATGGCGTTGCCGCCGTAGAGCAGGGCGGCCGGGCCGCGCACCACCTCGATGCGCTCGACCAGGTTGGGGTCTTCCGGCACGGCGTGGTCGTAGGACAGCGAGGAGGCGTCCAGCGCGCCGACGCCGTTGCGCAGCAGGCGGATGCGGTCGCCGTCCATGCCACGGATGATCGGCCGGCTGGCGCCCGGGCCGAACCAGCTGGAGGACACGCCGGGCAGGCCGTCGAGGGTTTCGCCGAGGCTGCCTTGCTGGCGCAGGGTCAGTTCGTCGCCCTGCAGCACGCTGCTGGGCGCGGCCGGTTGCACCTCGCCCAGCGGGTTGGCGGTGATCACCTGTGGCTGCAGTTCGGCGGGGCGGGTCTCGGCGAGGGCCGGGGCGGTCAGCAGGGCCAGGGTCAACGACGCCAGTGACCAGCGGGGCAGGGCGAGGGAAGGGGACATGCGGGGCTCCTTGGTTTTTTGCGGGCAAAACACGCCCCTCCCGTCGGGCGGGATACCGGAAAAGGCTCTGGCTCGGGGCTTGCGGGCGACCTTGTGGCGGTCGCTTTGTGGTTGGTTTGTTATAACATAACATTTCTTTTGGTTAGTAAAACCCCTCGATTTATAGCGATATGTCGGTGACGACGACGCGTCCGGTTCGCCGCTTCGGAGTTTTCCGCAAGAACTCCAGAGCCTTTCGCAAGAACATCCGGCGAAGGGCCACTAGATTCCGCCATTCCCGCTGATAGGGTTGCGCCTGGTGCAACCGTTCGGCGATTCGGCGCTGCCGGGCCGTCCCGGTGCGCTAGAATCCGCCCCCCGTTCGTCGCCGGCACCCCGGCGGCGCGCAGGCGGATTGCGAAGCGAGGTGCCCCCGTGACTGGTGAGAGGGGCGCCCGACGACGCGCCGCCGCGAGGTGGAGGAAGGGCGACGCCGACCGCGCCGCCCCACGAGCAAGGGCCCGGATACCCGCCGGGCCTGGATAAAAACAAGCAGCAGGGGAGCCCCCATGAGCGTCAACACGCCCACGCTGGTCACATTTGTGATCTACATTGCAGCCATGGTCCTGATCGGACTCGCGGCCTACCGGTCCACCAACAACTTCTCCGACTACATCCTCGGCGGCCGCAGCCTCGGCAGCTTCGTCACGGCCTTGTCAGCCGGCGCCTCGGACATGAGCGGCTGGCTGCTGATGGGCCTGCCCGGCGCCATCTACCTGTCCGGCATCTCGGAAAGCTGGATCGCCATCGGCCTGATCGCCGGCGCCTACCTGAACTGGCTGTTCGTCGCCGGACGCCTGCGCGTGCACACCGAGCACAACGGCAACGCCCTGACCCTGCCGGACTACTTCAGCACCCGCTTCGAAGACAACAGCCGCGTGCTGCGGGTGATCTCGGCGCTGGTCATCCTGGTGTTCTTCACCATCTACTGCGCCTCGGGCATCGTCGCCGGCGCGCGCCTGTTCGAAAGCACCTTCGGCATGTCCTACGAGACCGCCCTGTGGGCCGGCGCCGCGGCGACCATCGCCTACACCTTCGTCGGCGGCTTCCTGGCGGTGAGCTGGACCGACACCGTACAGGCCTCGTTGATGATCTTCGCGCTGATCCTCACCCCGGTGATCGTGCTCTTCGCCACCGGCGGGGTGGAGCCGACCTTCGCCGCCATCGAGCTGAAGGACGCCGCCAACTTCGACATGTTCAAGGGCGCCTCCTTCGTCGGCGTGCTCTCGCTGATGGCCTGGGGCCTGGGCTACTTCGGCCAGCCGCACATCCTGGCGCGCTTCATGGCCGCCGATTCGGTGAAGTCGATCCCGGCCGCGCGGCGCATCTCCATGACCTGGATGATCCTCTGCCTGGGCGGCGCCGTGGCCGTGGGCTTCTTCGGCATCGCCTACTTCCAGGCGCACCCGGAAGTGGCCGGCGCGGTCACCGAGAACCATGAGCGGGTGTTCATCGAACTGGCGAAGATCCTCTTCAACCCGTGGATCGCCGGCGTGCTGCTGTCGGCCATCCTCGCCGCGGTGATGAGCACCCTGAGCTGCCAGCTGCTGGTGTGCTCGTCGGCGCTGACCGAGGACTTCTACAAGGCCTTCCTGCGCAAGAACGCCAGCCAGCTCGAACTGGTCTGGGTCGGCCGCGGCATGGTGCTGCTGGTGGCGCTGATCGCCATCGCCCTGGCGGCCAACCCGGAAAACCGCGTGCTGGGCCTGGTGTCCTACGCCTGGGCCGGTTTCGGCGCCGCCTTCGGCCCGCTGGTGCTGTTCTCGGTGCTGTGGAAGGGGATGACCCGCAACGGCGCCCTGGCCGGCATCCTGGTCGGCGCGCTGACCGTGATCGTGTGGAAGCAGTTCGGCTGGCTCGGCCTGTACGAGATCATTCCGGGCTTCCTGTTCTCCAGCATTGCCATCGTGGTCTTCAGCCTGTTCGGTGAAGCGCCGTCGAAAGACATGCTCAAGCGCTTCGAGGAAGCCGAGGCGGAGTACGCCGAGGCCACCCAGCCGGCAGCCTCCGCGCTCGCCAGCCGCTGATCCCGCGCTGAACGAAAAAGGCCGCGCTCCGTAAGGGGCGCGGCCTTTTTCATGGGCTCTTCGTAGGAGCGTCGATGTCTCAGTGGGAGCTGTGCCCAGCACTGAGCGCCGCCGCGTAGCGCCAACAGGCGAACAGGCACAGCAGCAGGCCGACCAGCGCCAGCGCGCCGCCGACGTAGCCGATCCATTCCAGGCCCAGGCCTACCGCCACGCGGCTGCCCAGCAGCGCGCCGCCGCCGATACCGACGTTGTACAGGCCGGAGAACATCGCCATGGCCACATCGGTGGCGTCATGCGCCAGTTGCAGCACCTTGGCCTGCAGCGCCAGGCCGAAGCACAGGATCGCCGCGCCCCAGAACAGGCTCAGGCCCAGCAGCGCCGTGGCTGAGCGGGCCAGCGGCATCAGCAGCAGCAGCGAAGCGCCGAGCACGGCGATGGCCAGGCACGGGAAGGCGCGCGGGAAGCGCTCGCTGTAGCGGCTGAAGAGGATCGAGCCGAACATCCCGGCGCCGCCGAACAGCAACAGGAGCAGGGTGGTCTTCCGGCTGTCCAGCGCGGCGACCTCGCGCGCGAACGGCTCGATGTAGCTGTAGGCGGTGAATTGCGCGGTGATCACCAGCACGGTCAGCACATACATCGCCACCAGCGCCGGGCGCCGCAGCAGCAGCGGCAGGCTGCGCAGCGAGCCGGAGTTCTGGCTCGGCAGCAGCGGCAGCGCGCGGGCCAGCCAGAGCACCACCAGCACCGAGACGCCGGCGATGGTGAGGAAGGTCGTGCGCCAGCCCAGCGCCTCGCCGAGCATGCGCCCCAGCGGAATGCCCAGCACCATCGCCAGGATGGTCCCGGTGGCGAGCAGGCCGAGGGCTTTCGCCTGCTGGCCCGGCGGGGCCACGCGCACGGCGAGCGAGGCGGTGATCGACCAGAACACCGCGTGGGCGAAGGCGATGCCGAAGCGGCTGATCATCAGCACCGTGAAGTTCCAGGCGAAGCCCGAGAGCACGTGGCTGGCGATGAACAGGCAGAAGATCACCACCAGCAGGCGGCGGCGCTCCATGTTGCGGGTCAGTTGCATCAGCGGCAGCGAGGCCAGCGACACGACCCAGGCGTAGAGCGTGAGCATCAGCCCGGCCTGTTCGGGGCGCATGTCGAAGCTGCGGCCGATGTCGCTGAGCAGGCCCACCGGAACGAACTCGGTGGTGTTGAAGATGAACGCGGCGATGGCCAGGGCGATGACGCTGGGCCAGCTGCCGGCGCGGGTGTCTTGCGGGTTGTGCATGGGAATCCTGAGTGAGGGTGGGCTCAGGCCGAGTCCCCCGTCCGCGCGCGAAATCGCCCGGGCCGTGTGCCGGGGTGCGGGCGGATGAAGAGGAATCGTTGTTGGTATGGGGGATGCGGCGGTCGCGCGGCCATTCTACGCCGCGCGCCGGCATCGCGCACGCCACGCGGGGCTGCTAAGGTGCGCGGATTTTCCGCACCGACGAAGCCCGAGCATGAGTGAAAAACCCAAAGACCCGCTGCACGGCATGACCCTGCAGGCCATTCTCGAAAGCCTGCTGGAGCGCTACGGCTGGGACGGCCTGGCCAAGCGCGTGGACATCCGTTGCTTCAAGAGCGACCCGAGCATCAAGTCCAGCCTGACCTTCCTGCGCCGCACGCCCTGGGCGCGGGAGCAGGTGGAGCAGTTGTACGTGCAACTGGTGCGCGAGCGCGGCTAGGCGCCCGCCACGGGTTGGCCAGGCGTAGGGCGGATAACCGTTCGCGGTTATCCGGCCTACATCACCGGCAGCTCCGTCCCCACTCAATTGGGCTTGCCCTGCGCCGGCAGCCAGAACTCGATCACCCCCGGCGAGGCCTGCAGGCTGGCCGCCAGCGGCAGGGCCACGGCCTTGTCGCTGAATTTCTGCGCCAGCCAGCGGGCGCATTCGCCGTCGCGGCGGGCGTGGTAGATGAAGGTCGGCCGTGGCCAGGGCAGCGGCGGTGGCGAGCCGCGACGGCTGGCGGCGCTGACCACGTTCTCGATGCCCGGCGTGCTGATCCCGCTGCCTTCCAGCTGCTTGAGGAAATCCCGCGCCGGGCGCTGTTCGTCCGGCGAGTAGATCTGCGTATACAGCACCACCGGCCGCCGGCCCTCGCGTTCGCAGGGATTGCCCGGCGCGGCTGGCGGCGCTTCGGCGGCGACGCTCGGCGGCGGACTTGGCGCCACTTCGGCGCTGACCGGTGGCGCCGGCGGCGGGCTGGGGGCGGCGCCGAGCAGCGCCGGGTTGTCTTCCGGCAGCGCGGTGAAGCCGAACCAGTACTGCTGCACCGGGCTGTTCGGGTGCGGGTCGCTGGTGAGCTGGCGCAGGTAGTTGCAATCGGCCGACTCGGCGCCGTTGGCGCAGGCCGTGCTGGCGCGTTCGAAGAGGGTGCGCATGTCGCTGGCGAACTCCACCGAGAGGCCGCTGCGGCTGGCGAAGTTCTCCAGGTGGCCGATGCGCGTGCGCAGGGCGTCGCTGACCGTATTGGCCTTGGCGTAGAGGTCGGCGATGGCCTCCAGCTGGTTGGCGTACTTCGTTTCGTTGTCGGCCACGCCACCGCGGTACTGCTCCCAGCCCTGCCAGAGCGCCACCACCAGGCTCGCCGACAGGCCCACCCCAAGGGTGGTGCGCACGCCCTGGGCGATGCGCTGGCGGCGGCTCAGCGCGGCGGCCGCCGGCGCCGGTTGGCCGAGGCCGCCGAGGGTGACGATGCTGGCCAGGTCGGCCCAGTTCGGCAGGCGCTGGAGGAACTCGCGGTTGAGCACCGAGCCCAGCGCCAGGCCGAGCTGGTGGTAGGCCTCCCACTGGCTTTCGTCGAAGAACTGGTCGCCGGTGCTCTGCTGCGGGAAGTCCGGGTTGCGGTCGGCGTAGCCGACCAGGTCGAAGGGCAGCTCCAGCAGTGGCGAATCGCAGCGGTGCGGCTTGACCACCAGCAGCGTGCCGCGCCGGTGGCTGGCGTAGGTGACGCGGGCCAGCAGCAGGTATTCACGGCCGCACTCCGGCGAGATCGATTCCGGGGTGCCGAACAGCAGGGCGCGGGCGTCGTTGCCGGAGGCGCGGACGAGGCTGGCCGGGTCGATGAATTCGATGTCGGCGTCGTAGTCGATCTTGGCCTTGCGCACCAGGTTCTCCAGGTCCTCGAACAGGTAGTTCGGGTCGGCGCCGCAGTCGCTGGCGACGATCAGGTCGACCTCGCGCTTGAGCAGGGCGTAGACCCCGCTGTTGTCGAAGTGGCCGCCGTCGGAGAGGTACCAGTAGGGCCCGCGCAGGCCGGGGAACTGGGCGAGCATTTCGGCGCGGGTGGCCAGGTACTTGGCCAGGCGCGCGCGCCAGCCGCCGGCGGCGGCCTGGGTCGGGTTGGGCAGCCAGAAGCCCAGGCGCAGGCCGGTCATGAACACCAGCGCGGCGAGGCCGGTGGCGGTGCGCGAGCCCATGCCGGTGCTCAGCGCCGCGCCGGAGATGGTCGCCCATTGCGCCAGGCTGCCGCGTTCCGCGCCTGGCGCGCTCTGCGGGCCGTGGGTGCCGGTTTCCACGCCGAGCGCGCTGACGGTCAGGGCCACGCCCTTGCGGTCGGCGTTGTAGCTGTGGGTACGGTCGTCGAGGGTCTGGTTGATGCAGCAGTTGATCAGGTGCAGCGGGCCGCCGTAGGCGTGCGGCCGGTAGTCGGCCAGGGCCACGTCGTCGCCAGGGAGGATTTCCCGCAGCGACTCGATGCCCTCGATCAGCTGGCGCTCGGCCGGCGCCAGCGGCGAGGCCGGGAAGCGCGCGTCGGGGCCGCCGTGGTTGGCCACGGCGATGTAGGTGCGGGCCAGGCGCGAGCGGTAGAAGTAGTGCAGCGAGGCGAGGTTCAGCTGGGTCAGGTTGGAGCCGCTGATGCCGATGTAGAAGCCCAGCGCGGCGAGCACCAGGCCCCAGTACAGCAGCGGCAGCCAGGGCTGCATGGCGGCGCCGGGGCTGAGCAGGTTGCCGCCCAGGTAGAGGAACGCCTGCAGCAGGGTCAGCCAGGCCAGCAGCAGGAACAGCAGCAGCGCCAGGCCGAACAGGTTGGCCAGCCGGCTGCTGTAGCCATTCGGCAGGCCATGTTGGCGCAGGCGTTCCAGCAGCGCCGGCAGCAGGGCGCGCAGCAGCACCACGGCGAGGCCGGTGGAGCCCAGCACGCCGGAGGACACCAGGGTGAAGTTGCCGCTCTCGCGCAGGCGCACCACCAGGAACCAGGTCGCCGCTTCGCACGTGCCCAGCAACAGCACACCGGCGCCGCCGAGCAGCACCCAGCCCAGCCAGTGGGTCAGGCGCAGGCGCTGCTGGTCCGGCGGGCTGGCGCGCAGCGGCAGGCGCAGCAGCCAGCCCAGCGGGGCGATCAGCAGGGCGCCGACCAGGGTGGCGTAGGCGAGCAGGCGCGGCCCCAGCTCGATGTCGCTCTGCAGTTGCGGCCACAGGCTCTGCACCGCCAGGGCGACCGCCGCGGACAGCGCCAGCAGCACCGAGAGCAGGTCGCGCAGGGCGTGGTCCTGGCGGTCGCGGCTGAACCAGTAGGCCCAGCACAGCGCGCCGGCCGCCAGCAGCAGGAGCGGCGCGCTGAGGAACCACAGCGACCAGAGGTTGCCCAGGTACACCGGCGGCGTGCCGACCAGGCCCAGCAGCGCGTGCGGCAGCACCGCGAGCAGGCCGACGCACAGCAGCAGGATGCCGATCTCCAGCTGGGTCGCCATGAACCCGCGGAGCATCGAGGCGCCGGCCATCAGCAGGTCGCGGCCGCCGGCCGGGGTCAGGTAGCGGCCGTTGTTGCGCAGCCACCAGAGCAGCAGCGAGTCGTCCGCCGCCAGGCCGTCCTCCACGGCGCGGGCGCCCTGGGCGGGCCCGTACAGGCGGCCGAGGGCGCTGCCGATGTAGCCGCCGCCGGAGACCGTGGACAGGTAGTCGAAGCGCTTGAGCACATGGTTCTTCGCCAACGCCCGCAGCAGGCCGAAGTTGAAGGTGGCGCTGCGCACGCCGCCACCGGACAGCGCCAGCCCCCAGCTGAAGTCGGCGCCCGCGTCCAGCCCGGCGCGCGCGCGGCGTTCGCGCAGCAAAGCCTGTTCCTGGTCCCTGAGGTTGCCCTGGCGGCGCGGCATGGCGGTGCCCTCCGGCTCCCGGACCCGCGCGGCCGCAGTCGCGCCAGGTCATGCTGACGGCCGGCCGGACCTCCCGGCGCCGAACCCTTGGCGCCGTGCTTCCCTGGCCTTCTCCGGGTTCAGGTCGCGGCCGCGCGCGGAGCGCCGGCCTGCGGCCTCACAACCAGCTCACCCGCAGCGTGTCCTGTGGCGCGTGGCATTCGGTGCCCGGCTCCAGGTAGTGCTGCAGCATCGGTGCCATGCCCTTGAGCACCTGCACCGGTAACGCCGAGGTGAATTTGAAATTGCTCGACTCGCTGCCGGCGACGTAGGCGGTGAGGGTGCCGAAGTGGCGCGGGCCGAGGTAGAACACGAAGGTCGCGGTGCGGTTCAGCGAGCGCGAGCTCTTCACCGCGCCGCCACGGGTGAAGCTTTCGATGCGGTTGTCGCCGGTGCCGGTCTTGCCGCCCATCACCAGGGCGCTGCCGTCGTCGCGGCGGAAGGTCCCGGAGAGGCGCCGCGCGGTGCCCTGGTCGACCACCTGGGACAGCGAGTCGCGCAGGGTGCTGGCCACCTCCGAGGTCATCACCCGGGTGCCGACGTTGGACTGCGGCGCCAGGCTCACCTCGTAGGGCGTGCCGGCGGCGAAGTGCAGGCTGTCGATGCGCAGCGTCGGCAGGCGCACGCCGTCGTTGAGGATGATCCCCATCAGCTCGGCCAGCGCCGCCGGGCGGTCGCCGGAGCTGCCCAGGGCGGTGGCCAGCGACGGCACCAGGTGGTCGAACGGGAAGCCCAGCTGCTTCCACTGCTGGTGGATGTCGAGGAACGCCTCGACCTCCAGCATGATGCGGATACGCTTGTCGCGGGCCGCCTTGTAGCGCGACTTGTACAGCCAGCCGTAGACCTGCTTGCGCTCGGCGTTGCTGGCCGCCACCGCCTCGGCGAAGCTGGCCTGCGGCTGGCGCTGCAGGTAGCCCAGCAGCCACAGCTCCAGCGGGTGCACGCGGGCCACGTAGCCCTGGTCGTTGAGGTCGAAGGCGCCGGGGCCGTAGCGGGTGTAGAGGTCGGCGATGCGCTTGTCGGTGAGTTTCTCGCCGGTGTAGTGGCTCTGTTTCAGGCGGTCCTGGAGGAACGCGGCGAAGGTCGCCTGGTCGGCCCCAGGTTGCAGGTAGCGGTGGATCGCCGCCAGGCGCACCGGCCATGGGCGCAGGCCGTCGAGGAAGGTGTCGAGGCGCTCGTCGGCGTTCTGCCCACGGTATTTCTGCCAGAAGCGCAGCAGGTAGACGCGGCTTTCCTGGTCGACGAAGCGGTCCAGGTAGAGCGCGCGGCGCGGGTCCTTGTCGTCCTGCAGCACGGTCAGCTTGTTGCCGTCCTTCTGGTACATGTCGTGGCGCACCAGGTCGCGCAGCAGGCGCACGAAGGGCAGGTTGATCGACTCGCGCAGGGCCTCCAGCAGGGTCGGGATGCGGCCGTTGTCCTCCCGGCGGAAGTTGGCGAAGGTGTGCACGCCGCCGCCGGTGAAGAAGCTCTCGTAGGGGCTGGCCGAGTACTTGCGCTGCATGGCCGCGGCGAGCATCGCCGAGAGGTCGGCGTTGGGGTTGGCGATCAGGTAGTCGATGGACCAGCGGGTGATGAAGTCCAGCGGCTCCACCGGCACCTTGCGCAGCTCGGCGGCGGTGCGCCCGTCGTAGGCGCGGTAGAGGTCGGCGACGGTCTCCAGGTAGTTCGACAGCACGCGCAGCTTGGCGGTGGAGCCCAGCTCCAGCTTGCTGCCTTCGTTGATGTCGAAGGGCTGGTCGGTGCTGTCGGTCTGCACGCGCACGCGGTTGCCGTCGGCGGTGCGTTCGAACAGCACGAAGCTGTAGCGCACGTCGGCGGTCTTGTCCTTGGCCAGCAGGTGCTCGCCGAACAGGCCGATCTGCGCGGCGAAGTCCGGGTCGGCGAGCTGCTTGAGGTAGGCGCCGACCTTGTTCTGCAGCTCGTCCTGGAGGGTGGTGCTGAAGCTCATGTCGAAGCGGTCGAGGTCGTACAGCGGCACGTTGAGCATGCCGGCCAGGCGCGTGCGCGCCAGGGTCACGCCCTTGTTCGGCTCCAGCGGCTGCACCGTCGGCTGGCTCTGCGGGTCGCGGAACGCCAGGCGCTGTTCCAGCGCGGCGTCGCGCAGGGGCGCGCTGATCACCCCGGCCTGGGCCAGCAGGCGCAGGTAGCTGTCGGTCAGCTCGCCCAGCGGCTTGCGCCCGCGCGCCAGGTAATAGGAGGGGCGGCGGTGGGCGATCATCAGCGACACCACCTGGCGCAGGGCCTCGCCCTGGGCGTCGAGCTCGGCGTCGCGGCCGGCGGGGATGGAGAGCAGGCGGTTGACCTCCTGGAAGTCGGCGCCGTACCAGACCCACAGGCCGTCCGGCAGGCCGCTCACTTCGCCATAGCCGGGCTGCGCCGAGAGCGGCACCGAGTTGAGGTAGGTGAGCACCACGTTGCGTCGCGCCGGCAGGTTCTCGGCGCCGCCCTGGTAGGCGCGCACGCTGGCCGAGGCCATCTGCCGCAGCTTGTCGCGGACGGAGTTGGTGCGCCCGTCCACCGAGTGCCGGTACTTCTCGATCTGCGTGGCCAGGGTGCTGCCGCCGGGGGCGTGGTTGCCCATGCCGACCAGGCGCCCGGCCTGGGCCACGGCGGCCTGGCTGAAGCGGCTCCAGTCGATGGCCGGGTTGAGGTAGGGGCGCTCGGCGTCGAGCAGGTCGCGGTTCTCGATGTACAGCAGGCTCTGCACGATCAGCGGGGCGACGCTGTCGTAGCTGGCGTAGAGCCGCTGCGGGTAGCGGAAGTTGTAGATCGGCAGGCCCCGGCAGTCGCTGATGTCGACCCCGGCCTGGGCCTTCTCGGCGTAGGGCGGGAACATGCCGTAGCCGGTGTACTGCAGCAGGGTGGGGGAGAAGCGCGCCTGGTCGAGGGTGACGAAGTCGCGGTCATGCAGGCGCTGCAGGAAGTCCGGCAGTTGCAGGTAGCCCAGGCGGCGGTCGAAGGGGCCGTCCTTCGGGTACACCACCTGGTCGCTGGGCCCGGCGCCGACCTGCCAGGTCAGCTCGCCGGCCAGCCGCGCCAGCTCGCGCGCCTGCAGCTTGGAGGTGTGCGCCTCGTACAGCAGCGCCGCGCCCATCGCCGCCAGCAGCGGTAGCACGAAAAGCAGCAGCAAGAGGAAGCGGTGATGATGCGGGTGGGGCTTTTTCGAAGTAAAAACGGGCTCCGGGCCGCCCGGTTGAGAATGCTGTTGACCGGTTTGCTCCGAATGATCCATATCACGACCTGCCCATGCTTACGAAAGCCTGAGTAAGTGGACTCCGCCGACGTGACGACCGACACCCATCCCGGTGCCGCGAAAGCCCCTGGTCAGCGGCCTCCCTTGTTTTGAGCGTAGTAGGCGAAGAAAATTCTGCTGAATGTCGAGCCCTCGTCCGTGCCTTGCCGAGGCAATCGCCGACGAATGACCTGGAAGACCCGCCAATGCGCCCCTTGCTGTGGCTTTTACCGTTGATCGCCTGCCTGTCCGCCCAGGCCGCGCCCATGCCGTTCTACCTGTGGCAGAGCCGGCTGAACGGGCACCTGACCTGCAGCCAGACCTCGCCGGGGGAGGGCTGGGCGCGGCTGTCCGGGCCGTTCAGTGACGCCGGCTGCCGGCAGCCGCTGAAGAGCGGGCCGTCGACCAAGGGGCTGGCGGTACCGAAGGGACTGTAGGAGCACGCCACGCCCGCGATCGCGCGCATGGCGCGCTCCTACCTACAATCTATTCACCACCCTGCATCCGAGCCCCCATGGACGACAACGCCACCCGCATCCGCCACAGCTGGGACAGCAACGCCGACGCCTGGACCCGTGTGGTCCGCGAGCAGCGCATCGACAGCCGGCGCCTGGCCACCGACCAGGCCATCGTCGAGGCGGTGCTCGAAGGCTCGCCCGCGCGGGTGCTGGACATCGGCTGCGGCGAGGGCTGGCTGTGCCGCGCGCTGGCCGCTCGTGGCTGCGCGGTGGTGGGCGTCGACGTGTCGGCGCCGCTGGTCGAGGCGGCGCGCCAGGCCGACGGCGCGGGCCGCTACGAAGTGCTCGGCCAGGCCGAGTTGGCGGGCGCGGCGGGCCGTCGCCTGGGACGTTTCGACGCGCTGGTGTGCAACTTCGCTCTGTTCGACGAGGACCTTGCGCCGCTGCTGCTCGGCCTCAAGGACCTATTGGCCCCTGGCGGGCGCCTGCTGATCCAGACCCTGCACCCCTGGAGCGCCTGCGGCGACACGCCCTACGAGGATGGCTGGCGCCTGGAGACCTTCAGCGCCTTCGGCGACGAATTCCGCGAGCCCATGCCCTGGTACTTCCGTACCTTCGAGTCCTGGCTGGCCCTGCTGCATGGCTGCGGCTGGCGCCTGCGGGCGCTGCGCGAGCCGCGCCGGCCGGACACCGGGGCGGCCTGTTCGCTGCTGTTGGTGGCCGAAAGCGCCGACTAGGCCTTTGGTCTCGATCGCACCAGAAGGGGGCAGACGCTCCGCCGATCTTGTGCAACACTCCGCCGCGACCTCAGTGGTTCACTCCCGCAATGCCCACGTTCGCTCCACAAGAGCGGGCAGCCTCTTCCGGTGTGCAGTCCTGGAACGCTCCAGACGAATCCTCCCCCGTGCCGCCCGGCGCGGCGGCGGTGCTTTTTCGTCGCGACGCGTTCCGCATCCCGACTGCGCTTCGAGTCTCCGCTGATATGCCCAACAACAAAATCGAGGTTGCACCATCATGTCGTCCCACGATCTTCAACGGGATCTCAACGAGCGGCACATCCGTCTCATGGCCCTTGGCGCCTGCATCGGCGTCGGCCTGTTCCTCGGCTCCGCCAAGGCCATCCAGATGGCCGGCCCGGCCATCATGCTGTCCTACCTCATCGGCGGCCTGGCCATTCTGGTGATCATGCGTGCCCTCGGCGAGATGGCCGTGCACAACCCGGTGGCCGGCTCCTTCGCCCGCTACGCCCAGGACTACCTCGGCCCGCTGGCCGGCTACCTGACCGGCTGGAACTACTGGTTCCTGTGGCTGGTGACCTGCGTCGCGGAGATCACCGCGGTGGCCATCTACATGGGCATCTGGTTCCCCGAGGTGCCGCGCTGGATCTGGGCCCTGGCGGCCCTGGCGAGCATGGGCACGATCAACCTGATCGCGGTGCGCGCCTTCGGCGAGTTCGAGTTCTGGTTCGCCCTGATCAAGATCGTCACCATCCTCGCGCTGATCCTGGTCGGCGGCGGCATGATCGTCTTCGGCCTGGGCAACGGCGGCGTGGCCACCGGCATTGCCAACCTGTGGAGCAACGGTGGCTTCATGCCCCATGGCATCACCGGCGTGCTGATGTCGCTGCAGATGGTGATGTTCGCCTACCTCGGCGTTGAGATGATCGGCCTCACCGCCGGCGAGGCGAAGAACCCGCAGAAGACCATCCCCGGGGCGATCAACTCGGTGTTCTGGCGCATCCTGCTGTTCTACGTCGGCGCGCTCTTCGTGATCATGTCGATCTACCCGTGGAACGAGATCGGCACCCAGGGCAGCCCCTTCGTGATGACCTTCGAGCGCCTGGGCATCAAGACCGCCGCCGGCATCATCAACTTCGTGGTGATCACCGCCGCGCTGTCGTCCTGCAACGGCGGCATCTTCAGCACCGGGCGCATGCTCTACAGCCTCGCCCAGCACGGCCAGGCGCCGGCGGTGTTCGGCAAGACCTCGAAGGGCGGCGTGCCGCGCAACGCGCTGGTCCTGTCGATCGTCGCCCTGCTGTTCGGCGTGCTGCTGAACTACCTGGTGCCGGAGAAGGTGTTCACCTGGGTGACCTCCATCGCCACCTTCGGCGCCATCTGGACCTGGGCCATGATCCTGCTGGCGCAGCTGAAGTTCCGCCGCGGCCTGAGCGCCGCCGAGGCCGGCAAGCTGCAGTTCAGGATGTGGCTGTTCCCGCTCAGCTCCTACCTGGCCATGGCCTTCCTGGTGCTGGTGGTGGCGCTGATGGCGTTCTTCGAGGAGACCCGCATCGCGCTCTACATCGGCCCGGCCTTCCTGGTCCTGCTGGTGGTGCTGTACCGCGTGTTCGACCTGGCGCCCAAGGGCGAGCAGGGCGCGCTCGCCAGCCGCGCGTGAGCGTAGCGATGAAATGACAAAGGGCTTCTTCGGAGGCCCTTTTTCTTTGTCCTGGCACCGGCTATGTAGGAGCGCGCCCTGCGCGCGATTCGCGGGCG
>NZ_JARJLT010000152.1 GCF_029335315.1 Pseudomonas citronellolis | reverse complement strand
ATTTGCCGGGTTGCACCCGTAGGGCGAATAACCCCGAAGGGGTTATCCGCCGCTCCGAACGCCGACCCCACGCAAGGCCCAACGGCGGGTGGGGGGTGAACGCTCCCTCGCTACAAATTCCTTACAGCTTTTTACATCTTCGATCCCGCCGTACAACGCCGCCTTACATCGCCTTCGAATAATCGGCGGCATCCGTGCCCCGAGCCACGGCCTCTGACTGATTGGAGATAACAATAATGATCCAACGTAGAGTTGCCCCGAGTCGCACCCGCCGTTCAGCGGAGGTGCGTCATGTCTGATTCGAAGATCCAGCTCACCCGCGCCCTGAAGAGCCGCCACATCTTCATGCTGTCCCTCGGCGGGGTGATCGGCACCGGCCTGTTCATGGGCGCCGGCGTCACCATCAACCAGGGCGGCCCGGCCGGCGCCGTGCTGGCCTACCTGGTGGCCGGCCTGCTGATGTACCTGGTGATGGTCTGCCTGGGCGAGCTGTCGGTGCAGATGCCGGTTTCCGGCTCCTTCCAGGCCCACGCCACGCGCTTCATCGGCCCGGCCACCGGGTTCATGATCGGCTGGGTGTACTGGATGAGCTGGGCCTCCACCGTGGGCCTGGAATTCACCGCCGCCGGCATGCTGATGACCCGCTGGTTCCCCGAGGTGCCGATCTGGCTGTGGTCGGGCTTCTTCGTGGTCGTGCTGTTCTCGCTCAACGCCCTGGCCACCCGCGCCTTCGGCGAGGCCGAGTACTGGTTCGCCGGGATCAAGGTGGCGGCCATCCTCGCCTTCATCGTCGTCGGCGTGCTGGTGATCTTCGGCGGCATCCACCTGAACGACGGCGCGCCGGCTCCCATGCTGCACAACCTGGTCGGCGACAGCCTGTTCCCCAACGGCCTGTCGGCGGTGTTCGCGGTGATGATGACGGTGGTCTACGCCTTCCAGGGCTGCGAGATCATGGGCGTCGCCGCCGGCGAGACCGACCAGCCGGAGAAGAGCATCCCGCGCGCCGTGCGCAACGTGGTGTTCCGCGTGCTGATCTTCTACGTGCTGGCGATCATCGTACTGGCCGCCATCGTCCCCTGGCAGAAGGCCGGGCTGGTGGAAAGCCCGTTCGTGCAGGTGTTCGACATGGTCGGCATCCCCTACGCCGCCGACCTGATGAACTTCGTCATCCTCACCGCCATCCTCTCGGTGGGCAACTCCGGCCTGTACGCCTCCACCCGCATCCTCTGGGCCATGTCCAAGACCGGCATGGCGCCCAAGGGGCTGTCGAAGCTGAGCGCCCGTGGCGTGCCGCTGTACGCGCTGCTGATCAGCCTGGCCTTCGCGCTGCTCTCGTTGCTGACCAGCGTGGTCGCCGCCGACACCCTGTTCATGGTGCTGATGGCGGTGAGCGGGATGTCCGGCACCGTGACCTGGATCGTCATCGCCTACGCCCAGTACCGCTTCCGCCGCGAGCACATCGCCAACGGCGGCACCGTCGCCGACCTGAAATACGCCGCGCCGCTGTTCCCGTTCGTGCCGCTGGCGTGCATCGCGATCTGCTGCGCGCTCTTCGTGTTCCTCGCCATCGACCCGACCCAGCGCCCGTCGCTGTACTGGGGCTTCGGCTTCATCGCCGCCTGCTACCTGGCCTATTACGGGCTCAAGCGCAAACGCCCGCAGGTCGCCGCCGAGGCTGTATTAGGCGTTAGCTGACCCAGTTCGCAACGGCAGGGGGCCTGCCAGGCTTGCTCCGGTAGTCCGGAGTGAACTGGGGCCTAAAGCGGTTACACCTCCAATAGCCCTCTTTAGAGGGCTATTTTCATTTTCCGCACATGCACTTTGAGCGAAGAGCAGTACGGGCAGTTTGCGCCGTAAGCGTTCTGGTCGACCGCGGCAGCCAGGGACGCAATGCCCCTAGGGCAAGGGGCACTGCCTACGTATAGCTACCGAGCGACTCGACGAGTTTCCTGCTGCTTTAGAACTGCTCTATCCCTTGGGGCGCGGTGCCATCGCTTCCCACCTGAAGGGCGACTGTACTGTCATCGATTGTTTCTCAGGTACAGCAGGTCGATAGGGCATCCAGGGTGTCGGACGCATGATGCCGATCTCTGTAATTGCTCTCCGAGCCGAAGCGCCCACCTTCCTCCGCGGGCTTCCATCTGGCGCTACGAGTCGCCTCTCTACCTTCTATCCATCTGTTTAGAAGCCAAGTGCCAGGATTTTCCGGGACTTCCGTCATTATCCTAGGATTTGTCGATATAGATCTGGCGAGTATTCTCACTTGTCTCTTCGGTGTATCTGATAGAGGCCTCTTAAAGAAAGCGTTTAACTTTTTGGGGCTTTGACGGGTATGCATTCGATGTCGGGAGGGTCTTCAGGCGAGGAAAATTATTTTCCGAATGATTTATAAAATCTGTCTCCAGGGCTTTGGGTGTTAAAGGCTTCTGTCCTACAAGGTATATGGAGATCAGGTTGCAGTTTTAATAATATTTAAAATGCAGGTGCCAAATGGACTTCTATTCTTTTCCTGTATTAGGCTATGGCGAATTGGTTCATGATGAACAGGCGTCAAGAAAGCTGCTGAATGCTTTTGAGTCCTGTGGGTATTTCTATCTGTCCGATCTGGATGCGCTCATTCCCCCACCTTTATTCAAGTCATTGAGTGAGGTCTCGGGGCGATTTTTCGCGTCGTCTTTACGCGAGAAAATGGCTTATTACATCGGCGAGTCTACCCATCATCGTGGTTATGTCCCATCGACCGAGAAGGGAGCCTATAGCGACGAAAAAATTCGCGCGTACGAAGCCTTCGATATTGGTTTTGACGCTCCCGAGCTACCATCGAGTCGGCGCAAGGGGTTTGAATTGGTTGGGCCTAATTCCTACCCACCTCATGTGCCAGGCATGGAGGAAGTCCTGAGTAGCTACTATTGTGCAAATTTCACAATAGGTCGGCAGATATTACGCTTAATCGCTCGAGAGTCAGGTTTGGCCGAGGATTATTTTGAAACATACCTCACCCGCCCGGCGTCACAGTTACGGTTAATTCGCTACTTTCCCAACGACGTACTGGTGAACAGCGACGATGCCAGCATGGGAGCGCATACCGACTATGAGCTTTTCACCATTATGCACCAGTCATCCCCGGGACTAGTGTGCTATGACCGTCAACGACAGTGCTGGCAGCCTATGCCGGTTTTCAAGAATACATTGCTCGTTCTAGTCGGCGATATGCTGCAGTTCCTGACTAATGGTCAGGTAAAGTCGCTTTTACATAGAGTTGTAACGACCGGGGAGGAGCGATACAGCTTCCCGTTCTTTATGAATCTCGACTTCGAAACCCGACTACGAGCGCTGCCCTGCTATGGCCGTTGTGATGAGACGGTGGTCGTCGGTCAGCATCTTCTTGCACAACTTTATCGAGACTTTCCATATATTAAGAGGCGTATCGATAGTGGCGAGTGGGCGGTGGACTTTCCTATCCCGGATTTTAATAAGTATGAGCAGGTCTGAAAGGCCTTTAAATATAACTAGGTGTGCGGAGGCGAGTCAATGAGAGGATTGATAGGAAAGCGAGTTGTGGTTACCGGCGGGGCTAGCGGTATTGGCCAGGCGACGGCAAGGCGCTTCTTGGACGAAGGCGCAAAGGTTGTGATTCTCGACAAGAATCGCCATGCCCTGAGGGAGACTCTGGCTAACGTCTCAGGGATCGAGGCGGCAATACTTGTCGATGTGTCCAGCGATGCAGAAGTAGAGCGCGCTTTCTCTGAAGTGGATGAGTACTTCCAGAATATCGATGTGCTAATAAATAATGCCGGAATCAGTGTGCGGCACGAGAGTTTCTGTTCGATTACGCCGCAGCAATGGCGTCAGGTGATAGACACAAATCTGAACGGAATATTCTATGTCGCTCGCGAAGCGCTGAAGCGTATGCCATATGGCGTAATTCTTAACATGTCATCGGTCAATGGGTTGGCGGCGTTTCCGCACTATGCCGATTATAACGCTTCGAAAGCCGCTGTACTGGCGTTGACGCAGACACTGGCTGTCGAGTTGGCGCCGGCGATACGTGTCAATGCGTTGTGTCCCGGGGCTGTGATGACGCCGATGCAGAAGGCTGAATACACGGATGAGATGTTCGCTGCGGTCAATGCCAACATTCCTTTGGGGCGCCACGCCGATCCGTCGGAAGTCGCCGCCTTGTATGCGTTTCTGGCCTCCGATGAGGCTGCTTTCATTACGGGCCATCACTACGTCATAGATGGTGGTGAGTTATCGCGGGCGGCAATATGAGCCAGGTCGTAGATATTTCAAGTTGGGCAAGCGTCGTCGAGCGATTTGCCAATTGTAGCAACCCATATCATGAGTTCGAGCGTACAGCGATACTTGCCGAACAGGCCGTCGCGAGTCTGGATTACAGACAGATTTTCCCGTTACTCGAGTTCAAGCGCCAAGGTGCACCCGGCGGGCGATTGTTGCTGCGTGGCGCTACTCCTGATCCAGATCTGATGCCAACCACTGAATTGACGAGTGAGATCGAACGTCACAAACGTACCTTTTTTAGTGAGTTCTATTTGGTAATGCTAGGGAAGCTTCTCGGAGAGCCCTTTAGCTACACGCAGGAGCGAAATGGCGCGGTGATACACAACGTGCGCCCGTCGAGGAGGAATGAAACTAATATATCGTCCGATAGCTCAGCAATAATTCTTGATCTTCATAATGAAAATATCTATCACCCGGTGCCTCCTGACTACTTGCTACTAAGCGGATTGCGACGTGATCCGAGTGGTCAGGCAAAGACGTTGGTGCTCGGTGTTGACGAAGTTTTATCACTCTTGAGTAAGGATGAAATTTCAACGCTCAGTGAATTCAATTTTCGAACCAGTGTCGATTATAACTTTGGAAACCATGACGCCAGTCGCGGCGATGGTCCTTTGATTCGTGTCTTATTTGGAGATCTGGCATCACCGATGATCGCCTATGACGATGAGTACATAGTAGGAGTAAACACGCGAGCGCAGGCTGCACTTGATCGATTGCGGGTCATATTGCATGAGCATATGGTGGAGGTCGATCTTGCTCCAGGGGAAATCTTGCTGCTGGATAACTTGAAGACAGTTCATGGGCGAACGGCGTTCAATGCTCGTTATGATGGTACTGACCGCTGGTTGCAGCGACTGCTCGTATCCCGTGACTTGCGTCGTGCCGAAATGTTGCTAGGGGAAACCACGCGAACCATCTCTTGGGCCTATGAAAATCGGAGCTTTTATGGATATGTCGACTATCGTTAAGGGCTCTGCGGCCGAGAAAGCTCAGGATCGGGTCGCCTTCTGGGCGATATTCTCCATCCCGCTGATCTGGGGTATTGGTTTTCCATTAACGCATAATGCCGTTGCGCATGCTGATCCAGGCGTGTACGCGTTTGCTCGATCATTTGTGGCTCTGCTGGCGCTGCTGCCATTTGTACTGCCCGTAGTCTTTAAGGTGAATAGGCAAACGGTGGTAGGTGGTTTTTTGCTCGGAGTATTCAGTGCACTCAATATAGTCAGCCAAAGTTATGCGTTGAGTTATTTGTCTTCAGCCAGTGCAGCATTCTGCGTAACTTTGAGCGTTGTCTTCATTCCACTTATAATGCTTGCCCTGCGACAAGGTGTGCCATCGCGAATGGATATTCTTTCAGTCGTGATTGGTATACTGGGAGCCTATGTTTTTCTGGGTGCACAGCTTGAGCTGTTGAGTGTTGGTTACTTTTGGGGTTTGACCGCGGCTTTTGCGATCGCAATGACTATCTGTATTGTGGGAAAGCTGACCTCGCAGTATGGGAGGGTCAATCGCCTGGCACTGGCTTTTTTCCAAATATTATTCAGTACGATAATCCTCGCCTACTTCCCGCTCAATCGATCTATCGAACAACTGGCACGCACGGAGGTATGGATCGCAGTCGTCTTCATGGGCGTGATGGCGACTGCTTTGGCCGTGGTGTTACAGACTCGGTTTCAACAACGAGTAGGGAGCACACGGACCTCAGTCATTTTCAACCTTGACTTGGTTTTCGCGGGTCTGTTCGGCTTGTTGAACAGGGAACCGTTGGTGGTGAGCCAAGTAATAGGAGGTGCAGTTTTGCTCTTGGCGTCATCGCTTGAAAGTGCTCTGGGTGTTATCAAGAAGTTTTACTGCGCGACGTTCGGAGTTCGTTGTAAGAAATAAGGCGCAACTTTGCTAGGGAATGGTTTACCCACGGTACCGCGGCTGCCGGGAAACCCGTTCACCAGTAAGAGCTGGGTGTTCCACTCGCGCCTGCCTAGGGGGAGGCATAGAAGGCCCCATCCGCTAGGGCCCGTCCGGGCCGATTGTTCGAAGTTGTAACAGACTCCTCCCCTACTCCCCCGAAAATACCTACAGCCCCTGCGCCGCGCGGCCTTCCCGCCGTTCGGCGGGGCGTTACAAGCCACCCGAACGGGTGCATTGCCGTCTTGTTGAACACTTGTTTAGTATTGGCTCCTACGCGGCACCCATGCGACAACAACAACGAGGCCAGCATGACTCAAGCATCCCCGCTCAGCCGGGTCCAGGACGGTATCGCCTGGATCACCCTGAACCGCCCCGAACAGCGCAACGCGCTGGACGTCCCGACCCTGAAGAACCTCCTCGCCCTGCTCGACGCCTACGCGGTCGACCCGGCGGTGCGCGTCATCGTGCTGAGCGGCGAGGGCCGCAGCTTCTGCGCCGGCGCCGACCTCGCCGAATGGGCCGAGGCCGAGGCCCGTGGCGAACTGGAGACCTACGGCTGGACCGAGACCGCCCACGCCCTGATGATCCGCCTGCACGGCCTGGACAAGCCGACCATCGCCGCCGTCAACGGCACCGCCGTGGGCGCCGGCATGGACCTCACCCTGTGCTGCGACTTCCGCGTCGCCGGCGCCTCGGCGCGCTTCAAGGCCGGCTACACCGGCATGGCCTACTGCCCGGACGCCGGCGCCAGCTGGCACCTGCCGCGGCTGATCGGCAGCGAGGCGGCCAAGCGCCTGCTGTTCCTCGACGAGCTGTGGAACGCCGAGCGCGCCCTGGGCGCCGGCCTGGTCGGCGAAGTGGTCGCCGATGACCAGCTGCTCGCCAGCGTCGGCGCATTCGCCGCGCGCCTGGCCGCCGGCCCGACCTTCGCCTTCGCCCAGACCAAGCGCCTGATCCGCGACGGCGCCAACCGCTCGCTGGCCCAGCAACTGGAGGCCGAGCAGGCCGCCGGGCTGCTCTGCGGCCGCAGCGAGGACGCCGCCGAAGCCCTGCGCGCCGTGGCCGAAAAACGCTCCCCCCAATTCCAAGGCCGCTGAGCCGCGAGGTATTCCCCATGGATTTCAAACTGACCCAGGAACAGGAAATGCTCGTCGAGGCGGTCAAGGCCTTCGTCGAGAAGGAACTGCTGCCCCATGAAGAGGCCGTGGACCGCGCCGACGCGGTGTCCCCGGAGCTCGCCGCGCAGATTCGCGGCAAGGCGCTGGCCGCCGGCTTCTATGCCTTCAACATGCCCGAGGAAGTCGGCGGCGGTGGCCTCGACTACCTGTCCCAGGCCCTGGTCGAGCGCGAGCTGTCCAAGGTCTCCTGGGCGCTGCATGTGTTCGTCGCGCGGCCCTCGAAGATCCTCATGGCGTGCAAGGGCAAGCAGATCGACGACTATCTGCTGCCGGTGGTGCAGGGCGAGAAGATCGACTGCTTCGCCCTCACCGAGCCGGGCGCCGGCTCCGACGCCAACTCGATCAAGACCCGCGCCGTGCGTGACGGCGACGACTTCGTGATCAACGGCGCCAAGCACTTCATCAGCCACGCCGGGCACGCCGATTTCGCCATCGTCTTCGCCGTCACCGACAGCTACGAGCGCAACGGCAAGAAGCGTAACGCGGTGACCGCCTTCCTGGTCGACAAGGGCACCCCGGGCATGACCGTGCGCCGTGGCCCGCGCTGCGTCAGCAACAAGGGCTACCACACCTACGAAATCTTCTTCGACGATTGCCGCGTGCCGGCCTCCCAGGTCCTCGGCGAAGTCGACAAGGGCTGGGAAGTGGCCAACGCCTGGCTCACCGCCGGCCGCGTGATGGTCGCCGCCAACTGCGTCGGCCAGGCCCAGCGCGCCATGGACCTGTCGCTGCAATGGGCGGCCGACCGCAAGCAGTTCGGCCAGCCGATCGGCACCTACCAGGGCATCTCCTTCAAGCTCGCCGACATGGCCACGCAGATTCGCGCGGCCGAGCTGATCACCCTGCACACCGCCTGGAAGATGGACCAGGGCACCATGACCGACGGCGAGGCCGGCATGGCCAAGCTGTTCGCCAGCGAAACCCTCGGCAAGGTCGCCGACGAAGCGGTGCAGATCTTCGGCGGCATGGGCCTGATGGACGAAGGCCCGATCGAACGCATCTGGCGCAACGCGCGGATCGAGCGGGTGTGGGAAGGCACCTCGGAAATCCAGCGTCACATCATCTCCCGCGAACTGCTGCGGCCGCTGCTGCGCTGATCGGTGATCCCATGAGCCAACGTGACAATCTCAAACGCCTCCTGGCCCCGCGCCACCTGGCCTTCATCGGCGGCCGCAGCATGGCGCGCGCGCTCAAGCGCTGCGCCGAGGGCGGCTTCGCCGGGCAGATGTGGCTGGTCAACCCGCAGAACGACGAGCTGGAAGGCGTGCCCTGCGTGCGCAGCGTCGCCGACCTGCCCGAAGGCCCTGACGCGGTGTTCGTCGCCACCAACCGCGAGCTGACCCTGCAGGCGGTCGCCGAGCTGGCCGCCAAGGGCGCCGGCGGCGCCATCTGCTACGCCTCCGGCTTCGCCGAGACCGGCGCCGAGGGCCAGGCCCTGCAACAGCGCCTGCTCGACGTGGCCGGCGACATGGCCTTGCTCGGGCCCAACTGCTACGGCCTGCTCGACTACCTGCACGGCTCGGCTCTGTGGCCGGTGGCCCACGGCGGGCACATCGTCGAGAAGGGCGTGGCGGTGCTGACCCAGAGTGGCAACTTCGCCTACAACCTGTCGATGAGCGACCGCTCGCTGCCGATCGCCTACATGGCCTCGGTGGGCAACCAGGCCCAGCTGGGCGTGGCCGAGCTGATGGACGTGCTGCTCGACGAGCCGCGCGTCACCGCCATCGGCCTGCACCTGGAAGGCCTGAAGAACGTCCCCGGCTTCGCCCGCGCCGCCTACAAGGCGCTGCAGAAAGGCATCCCGGTGATCGCGCTGAAGACCGGCGTGTCGCAGATCGGCGCGGAACTGGCGCTCAGCCACACCAGCTCGCTGGCCGGTTCCGACGCGCTGTACGACGCGCTCTTCGACCGCCTCGGAGTGATCCGCGTGAGCGGCCCGGTGAGCTTCATCGAAACCCTCAAGGCAGCCGCCTGCGGCAACCTCCCGGCCGGCCCCAGCCTCGCCGCGCTGGCCTGCTCCGGCGGCGACGCCGGGCTGATCGCCGACTACGCCGAACGCAACGGCCTGGGCCTGCCCAAGCTGGTCGAGGCGCAGCGCGTCGAGCTGGCCCAGGTGCTGCCGGACTACGCCAACATCGCCAACCCGCTGGACTTCACCACCGCCATCTGGGGCGATGGCCCGGCGCTGGACCGGATGCTCGACAGCGCCCTGCAGACCCCCGCCGACGCGGCCCTGCTGGTGCTCGACTACCCCGGCGAGGAAACCGGCGAACGCCCGCAGTGCGACCTGCTGCTGGAGCTGTACTGCGCGGCGCTGAAGCGTCACGGCAAGGTCGGTTTCATCGCCTCGGCGCTGCCCGAACTGCTGCCGGCCCACGCACGCGAACTGCTGCACAGCCACGGTGTGGCGGCGCTGCAGGGCGTGGAAGACGCCCTGGCCGCCTGGGGCCGCATCGCCCACTACCGCCAGCGCCGCGACGCGCTGCTGGCGCGTGGCGAAGCGGCGCTGGTGCCGCTGTGCCCGCAGGAACTGAACGGCCAGGGTCGGCTGCTCGACGAGTGGCAATCCAAGCAGGCGCTGAAACCCTTCGGCCTGCCGCTGCCGGCCGCCGTGCTCAGCACCCCCGGCCAGGCCCGCGAGGCCGCCGCCGACCTGGGCTACCCGCTGGTGCTCAAGGCGGTCAGCGCCGAGCTGCCGCACAAGACCGAAGCCGGCGGCGTGGCGCTGAACCTGCGCAACGAGGCGGCGCTGGAAGCGGCGCTGTTCGACATGCGCGAAAGCCTGGCCAGGCACGCGCCCAAGGTGCCGTTCGACAAGGTGCTGCTGGAGCGCATGGCCAGCCCGCCGCTGGCCGAGCTGATCGTCGGCATCAAGCGCGAGGTCGGCTTCGGCCTGGCCCTGGTGCTGGGCGCCGGCGGCATCCTCGTCGAATTGCTCAAGGACAGCCGCAGCCTGCTGTTGCCGACCACCGACGCGGCGATCCGCGACGCCCTCCTGGGGCTGCGCAGCGCGCCGCTGCTCACCGGCTTCCGCGGTCGCCCGGCGGTGGACATGGACAAGCTGGTGGAGGCCATCCGCGCGGTCGCCGACTACGCCTGCGAGCACGCCGACAGCCTGCTGGAACTGGACGTCAACCCGCTGCTGGTGAACGCCGAAGGCGCCGTGGCGGTGGATGCGCTGGTGCGCTTGGGCGACGCCTGAGGGTTTGAAGGGGAACACGAACGCTCCCCTCTCCCTTCAGGGAGAGGGGCTGGGGGAGAGGGTGGCGGGCCGACGCTGCGATGCGGCCGGCGAAGAGCCCCTCTCCCCAGCCCTCTCCCGCAAGCGGGAGAGGGGGCAAGAGCGCTGCGGCGCGAACGGCGGCTATGCGAGTCGCCGGACAGGATGAGGATTTGCCCATGCAACAACAGAAGACTCTCACCGGCGGCCAGGCCCTGGTCCGCCTGCTGGCCAACTACGGCGTCGACACCGTGTTCGGCATCCCCGGCGTGCACACCCTGGAGCTGTACCGTGGCCTGCCCGGCAGCGGCATCCGCCATGTGCTGACCCGCCACGAGCAGGGCGCCGGCTTCATGGCCGACGGCTACGCGCGCGTCAGCGGCAAGCCCGGCGTGGCCTTCATCATCACCGGCCCCGGGGTGACCAACGCCGCCACCGCCATCGGTCAGGCCTACGCCGACTCCATCCCGCTGCTGGTGATCTCCAGCGTCAACCACACCGCCAGCCTCGGCAAGGGCTGGGGCTGCCTGCACGAGACCCAGGACCAGCGCGCCATGACCGCGCCGATCACCGCGTTCTCGGCGGTCGCCTTGACCCCGGAAGACCTGCCCGAGCTGATCGCCCGCGCCTACGCCGTGTTCGACAGCGAGCGCCCGCGCCCGGTACACATCTCGGTGCCGCTGGACGTGCTCGCCGCGCCTATCGCCCGCGACTGGACCAACGACGTGGTGCGCCGCGCCGGCCGTGGCCAGCCCGCCGCCGACGCGCTGCGCCAGGCTGTGGATAAGCTCGCCGCGGCCAAGCGGCCGATGATCATCGCCGGCGGCGGCGCGCTGCACGCCGCGCAGGCCCTGGCCGCGCTCAGCGAACGCCTGGCCGCGCCGCTGTTCACCAGCGTCGCCGGCAAGGGCCTGCTGGCCCCCGAGGCGCCGCTCGCCGCTGGCGCCACCCTGTGCACCCAGGCCGGCTGGGACATGATCGCCGAGGCCGACGTGGTGCTGGCCATCGGCACCGAGATGGCCGACACCGACTACTGGCGCGAGCGCCTGCCGCTGAACGGCGAGCTGATCCGCGTCGACGTCGACTCGCGCAAGTTCAACGACTTCTACCCCAGCGCCGTGGCCCTGCAGGGCGACTCCAAGGCCACCGCCGAAGCGCTGCTCGCCGCGCTGCCGGCCGCTGCGCGCGACGCCGCCGGCGCCAGCGACCGCGTCGCGCAGCTGCGCCAGGCGATCGACAGCGCCCACGCGCCGCTGCAGCTTATCCACAAGGCGATCCTCGAACGCGTCGCCGCCGCGCTGCCGGCCAACGCCTTCATCGCCAGCGACATGACCCAGCTGGCCTACACCGGCAACTACCTGTACCCGAGCAAGGCGCCGCGCGGCTGGCTGCACCCCACCGGCTACGGCACCCTCGGCTACGGCGTGCCGGCCGGCATCGGCGCCAAGTTCGGCGCGCCGGAGCGCCCCGGCCTGGTGCTGGTGGGCGACGGCGGCTTCCTCTACACCGCCCAGGAACTGGCCACTGCCACCGAGGAGCTGGACAGCCCGCTGGTGGTGCTGCTGTGGAACAACGACGCCCTCGGGCAGATCCGCGACGACATGATCACGCTGGACATCGAGCCGGTCGGCGTGTTGCCGCGCAACCCGGACTTCGCCCTGCTCGGCCGCGCCTACGGTTGCGAGATGCGCCAGCCGCAGAGCCTGGACGAGCTGGAGCGCGACCTGCGCGCCGGCTTCGCCCACCCCGGCGTGACCCTGATCGAGCTGAAACACGCCTGCGCGCAGTAGGCCCCGCCGTACCCGCCGGGGCCCGCGCGGCCCCGGCGCATTGAAGGACACTCCCCATGCGCTTCTCGAACCTCACCCAACGCATCGCCGGCGACGGCGCCGCCGCCTGGGACATCCACTACCGCGCCCTGGCGCGCATGGAGCAGGGCGACGACATCCTGCTGCTGTCGGTAGGCGACCCCGACTTCGACACCCCGTCGCCCATCGTGCAGTCGGCCATCGACAGCCTGCTGGCCGGCAACACCCACTACTCCGACGTGCGCGGCAAGCGCAACCTGCGCGAGGCCATCGCCCGCCGCCACACGCAGCGCAGTGGCCAGGCCGTGGACGCGAACAACGTGGTGGCGCTGGCCGGCGCGCAATGCGCGCTCTACGCCGTGGCGCAGTGCCTGCTGAACCCGGGCGACGAGGTGATAGTCGCCGAACCCATGTACGTCACCTACGAAGCGGTGTTCGGCGCCTGCGGAGCCAAGGTGGTGCCGGTGTCGGTGCGCTCCGAGCACGGCTTCCGCGTGCAGGCCGAGGACGTGGCGAAACTGGTCACCCCGCGCACCCGCGCCATCGCCATCAACAGCCCGCACAACCCCTCCGGCGCCAGCCTGCCGCGCGCCACCTGGGAAGCGCTGGCCGAGCTGTGCGTCGCCCACGACCTGTGGATGATTTCCGACGAGGTCTACAGCGAACTGATCTTCGACGGTGAGCACGTCAGCCCGGCCAGCCTGCCGGGCATGGCCGAGCGCACCGCGACCCTCAACAGCCTGTCCAAGTCCCACGCCATGACCGGCTGGCGGGTGGGCTGGGTGGTCGGCCCGCAGGCGCTCTGCGGCCACCTGGAAAACCTCGCCCTGTGCATGCTCTACGGCTCGCCGGACTTCATCCAGGACGCCGCCTGCACCGCGCTGGAAGCCCAGCTGCCGGAACTGGAAGCCATGCGCGAGGCCTATCGCCAACGCCGCGACCTGGTGCTCGACTGCCTCGCCGATTGCGTCGGCCTGCGCGCCCTGCGCCCGGACGGCGGCATGTTCGTGATGGTCGACATCCGTCCCACCGGCCTCTCGGCCCAGGACTTCGCCGACCTGCTGCTGGACCGCCACGGCGTCTCGGTGCTCGCCGGCGAGGCCTTCGGCCCCAGCGCCGCCGGGCACATCCGCCTGGGCCTGGTGCTCGGCGCCGCGCCGCTGCGCGAAGCCTGCCGGCGCATCGCCTTGTGCGCCGCCGAACTGCTCAAGGAGAAACGCTATGCATGACCGCCTGCGGCTGTACATCGACGGCGCCTGGGTGGCGCCGCAAGGGCAGGGCCTGGCCGAGGTGCAGAACCCGGCCACGGAAGCGACCATCGGCCGCGTGCCGCTGGGCGCCGAAGCCGACGTGAACCGCGCGGTGGACGCCGCGCGGCGGGCCTTCCCGGCCTGGTCGCAAACGCCCTCCAGCGTGCGTGCCGGCTACATCCGCGCGCTGGCCGAGCAGCTCAGGGCGCGCGCCGACGAGATGGCCGCGCTGATCACCGCCGAGCTGGGCATGCCGGTGCAGTGGTGCCGCATGGTCCAGGTCGACGGGCCGATCGAGGGCCTGGAAAGCTACGCCCCGCTGGCCGCGCACATGGACGAGGTGCGCGAGGTCGGCAACTCGCTGATCGTCAAGGAAGCGGTGGGCGTGTGCGCCTTCATCAACCCCTGGAACTACCCGCTGCACCAGCTCATCGGCAAGCTCGCCCCGGCCCTGGCCGCCGGCTGCACGGTGGTGGTCAAGCCGAGCCAGGACACCCCGCTGCACGCCTTCCTGCTGGCCGAGATGATCGATGCCATCGGCCTGCCGGCCGGCGTGTTCAACCTGGTCAGCGGCCCCGGCTCGAAGGTCGGCGAGGCACTGTCGCGGCACCCGGACGTGGACATGGTCTCGTTCACCGGCTCGACCACGGCGGGCATCCGCGTTTCCGAGGCGGCGGCGCCGACGGTCAAGCGCGTGTGCCTGGAGCTGGGCGGCAAGTCGCCGTTCCTGATCACCGCCGACGCCGACCTGGCGGCCGCCGTGCGCCATGGCGTGCAGGACGTGATGATCAACTCCGGGCAGACCTGCACCGCGCTGACCCGCATGCTGCTGCCGGCCAGCCGCTACGCCGAGGCGGTGGAGATCGCCCGCGCCGAGGCCGAGGCGCTGAAACTGGGCGACCCGCTCGACCCCGACAGCTTCCTCGGCCCGATGTGCTCGGGCGGCCAGCGCCGCACGGTGCTCGACTACCTTCGCGTCGGCCAGGAGGAGGGCGCGCAACTGGTCTGCGGCGGCGCCGAACGGCCCGCGCACCTGGAGCGCGGCCACTACGTGCGGCCGACGATCTTCGCCGGCGTGAACAATGCGATGCGCATCGCCCGCGAGGAAATCTTCGGCCCGGTGCTGTGCCTGATCCCCTACGCCGACGAGGCCGAGGCGCTCGCTATCGCCAACGACTCGCCGTTCGGCCTGTCCAGCGCGGTCTGGGCCGGCGATCGCGAGGATGGCCTGCGCCTCGCCCGGCATATGCGCGCCGGCCAATGCTTCGTCAACGGCGGTGCCTTCAACTACCGCGCGCCCTTCGGCGGCTACAAGCAGTCCGGCAACGGCCGCGAGTGGGGCGAGGAAGGCCTGGGCGAGTTCGTCGAGCACAAGGCCATCCAACTCTGAGCGCTTGAAGAGCACCCTCTCCCCAGCCCTCTCCCCTACGCGGGCCGCCGCAAACAGGAGAGGGAGCCGTTCGGAACACCCGGACGCAATGGAGTCAGCCGGCGAGTGCGGAACTCTTCGCTTGCGCCAGACAGTCCCCTCTCCCTTCAGGGAGAGGGTTAGGGAGAGGGCAACGCCCAGCGCAGAAGCCCGATCATCAAGGAATCCACATGAACGTACTGATCGTCCACGCCCACAACGAACCGCAGTCCTTCAGCACCGCGCTCTATCAACTGGCCGAGGAAACCCTCAAGGGCCAGGGCCACCAGGTGCAGGTCTCCGACCTCTACGCGATGAACTGGAACCCGGTGGCCAGCGCCGCCGACTTCGGCGCCCGCGCCAACCCCGAGTACCTGGTCTACGCCCTGGAGCAGCGCGAAGGCGCCAAGGCCAGGACCATCGCCGCCGACATCCAGGCCGAGCTGGACAAGCTGCTGTGGGCGGACCTGGTGATCTTCAACTTCCCGATCTACTGGTTCTCCGCCCCGGCCATCCTCAAGGGCTGGTTCGACCGCGTGCTGGTCTCGGGCGTCTGCTACGGCGGCAAGCGCTTCTACGACCAGGGCGGCCTGGCCGGCAAGAAGGCGCTGGTGACGGTGACCCTCGGCGGCCGCGACCACATGTTCGGCGAAGGCGCCATCCACGGCCCGCTGGAAGACATGCTGCGGCCGATCCTGCGCGGCACCCTGGCCTACACCGGCATGACCGTGCTGCCGCCCTTCGTGGCCTGGCACGTGCCCTACATCAGCAACGACGCGCGCCAGGACTTCCTGCGCCAGTACCAGGACCGCCTGCAGCACCTGGAGAACGACCAGGGCCTGGAATTCCCGCGCCTGGAGCAGTTCGACGAGCGCCTCTACCCGCTGCCGCGCTGAGCGGCGTGTCGGCAGCGTATTGAAACCGCGTCATTCCCGCGAACTCGCGTAGGGCGAATAACCGTTCGCGGTTATCCGCCGTTGGCCCTGGCGCAGGGGCTGGCGGCGGATAACGCCATAGGCGTTATGCGCCCTACGTGCCTGAAACCTCATCATCCCCGCGAACGCGTTCGCGGGGATGATGGGATAGGCGGGCGGCGCTCCAGGGTTCGCGAGCAAGCTCGCTCCTATGCTCCGATCCACCCAGCAGCCCCAACGAAAAAAGGCGCATGTCAGAAAAAGACATGCGCCTTTGGAGGAAAAGGGCAGCCGCTGCAGCCGGGTATGCGCGGGGGGGAGAGTGGCAAGCGGCTGGTGTGCCGAGTGCCAGACGACGGGCCGGATGGGCCCGCCGCTGCTGCAGCGACTTGGTTGCCACTATACCCGGCAACGGTTGTAGGAAAATGGCCCTATACTGCGATTCAGTTTTGCAGACGGGGCAACAGTGGACACTTTACATGCGATGCGGGTCTTCGCCCGTGTGGTCGACGCCGGCAGTTTCACCGCCGCCGCCAACGCCCTGGGGCTGTCCACCGCCCAGGTCTCGCGGGTGGTTTCCGACCTCGAAGCCTTCCTCCAGGCCCGCCTGCTGCACCGCACCACGCGGCGCCTGGCGCTGACCGAGACCGGCGAGCGCTACCTGCAGCGCTGCCGGGCGATCCTGGTCGACGTCGACGAGGCCGAAGCCGAGGCCAACGGCGCGCACCTGCGCCCGC
The DNA here is from genome assembly GCF_029335315.1 of Pseudomonas citronellolis. Lineage (GTDB taxonomy): Bacteria > Pseudomonadota > Gammaproteobacteria > Pseudomonadales > Pseudomonadaceae > Pseudomonas > Pseudomonas citronellolis_A. The sequence continues at coordinate 16,250 of NZ_JARJLT010000152.1, read as the reverse complement.
GCGGCCGGCTGCGCGTGCACTCGCTGACCGGGCTCGGCCAGCAGCACCTGATCCCGCTGATCTCGCGCTACTGCCAGCAGCACCCGGAGGTCTACATCGAGCTGACCCTGGCCCAGCGCCAGCCGGACATCCTCGAGGAAGGCCAGGACGTGGTCATCACCCGCGACCGCGAACTGCCCGACTCCGAATACGTCGCCCAGACCCTCGGCACCATCTACAGCGTGCTCTGCGCCAGCCCCGGCTACCTCGCCGAACGCGGCACCCCGCGCAACATCGAGGACCTGCGCGAACACCGCTGCCTGCGCCTGCAGGACCCGACCTTCCCGGAGGGCTGGGCCTTCGACGAAAACGAGGAATCGAGCGTCATCCGCCCGCGCGACACCTTCATGGTCAACGTCGCCGAGGCCCTGGCCGGGGCCGCGCGCGCCGGCATGGGCATCTGCCTGCTGCCCAGCTACGTGGCCGCGCCGGCGTTGCGCCAGGGCGAACTGGTGCGCGTGCTGCCCGAGCGCAGCCTGCACGTGCGGCAGATCTTCGCGCTCTACCCGTCGCGGCGTTTCCTCGACGCGAAGATCCGCACCTGGGTGGAGTTCCTCAAGGAAGAACTGCCGCGTGCCTTCGACGCCGACGAGCAGGTGCTCAGCGATCCGGCGCACTTCGCCTGAGGATTGTTGCTTTTTAGGCAAGGGTATATTGGTGCGCCAGGTATTTTTCCGCCCGTCATCGGGACGTAACCTTTGCATCGCCCCCACCAAGCGGGGCCAATCAAAGGTTCGAAAATCATGTCCCGTAAGTTTGTTGTTGCTGCCCTGCTGTCCGTTTGTTCGCTGTCCTTCGTGCAACTGAGCTTTGCCGAAGAGTCCCGACTGATGTCCGACAAGATGGTCAAAGCCAACGAAGCCGCCATCGCTGCCGCCCACCAGGCCGCCGACGCCGAGCGCACCGCCGGCAAGGTCGCCGCGCAGCCCAACGCCGATTCCTGATCGGCGTTCCCTTCCCCCGGGAAGCCCGGTGCGTGAGCCGGTATTCCCAATGCCTTGCGCCGCATATGACATGCGGCGTTTTTTTTTGCCTGAAGCACGCCGGCGATTCTTGCAGGAATTGAAAAGGTCTTTCGCCCGCTTGGTGCTTTATCCTTTTTAGATAGGTCAATATACTTGCCCCTATCTGCCGGGCTCCGTCCGGCAGCCGCGACACGATCAGCCTGATGTGTCCCGAGAGGTGGCGACTGCGAACCTGCCGCCTCTCTCGCCAGCCGGTCCTCCAACACCGTCTGGCAGTGCTTCCCGACGTCGATGTGCGAATGCTCCGACTCGACGTCTACTTGCCGGCCGCTGCTTTCAGCGGCCGTTTTTTTTTGCCCGCGAAAAAGTTCCCCGGCCGCGACCCAGAGCCGGCGCGGCCTTGCGTCCATTTGTGTAGTGAATCGAACACAAACAAAGTATTTGCAATGATTTGAAATATTCACTACAAAATCACCCACAACCTCCAAGGAAGCTGCCATGTCCAGCCTCAAAGAGCGCCTGGCCGCGCCGGACGTCGCCCTGACCCCGGCCGAGCGCAAGGTGCTGCGTGCCCTCCTCGATGACTACCCGCGCCTCGGCCTCGGGCCCATGGCGCGCCTGGCGCGGCAGGCCGGCGTCAGCGACCCGACCATCCTGCGCCTGGTGAAGAAGCTCGGCTTCGCCGGCTACGGCGAGTTCCAGGACGCGCTGCTGGCCGAGGTCGACGACCGCCTGCGCTCGCCGCGTACCCTGCTCGCCGAACGCCGCGAACGCATGGAGCAGGACGACCCCTGGTCGAGCTACCTGGCCGACGCTTCCGACAAGCTGCAGCACACCCTGGGCCTGACCCGCGCCGACGACATCCGCCTGCTCGGCGACTGGCTGCTCGACCCGCGCCTGCGGGTATTCTGCCACGGCGGGCGGTTCAGCCGCTTCCTCGCCGGCTACCTAGTGACCCACCTGCGCCTGTTGCGCGGCGGTTGCTTGTGGCTGGACGACGGCATGGCGCTGCCCGATCTGCTGCACGACATGGACCGCCAGTCGCTGCTGGTGCTGTTCGACTACCGCCGCTACCAGGCCCAGGCCCAGCTCGTCGCGCAGACCGCCAAGGCGCGCGGCGCGCGGGTGGTGTTGTTCACCGATATCTACGCCTCGCCGCTGCGCGAGCTGGCCGACCTGATCATCAGCGCGCCGGTGGAGTCCACCTCGCCGTTCGACTCGCTGGTGCCGGCCATGGCCCAGGTCGAGGCGCTCATCGCCGCCCTGGTGGCGCGCAGCGACAGCCAGCTCGACGAACGCCTGGACGGCATCGACCAACTGCGCGCCGGCTTCAACGCCCATCTGCTCGAGGAATGACCATGTTCAGCCTGCCCCACCCGTCGCCCCGCGACCTGCCGTACCGCCGCGGCGAAACCGCGATCCTGTTCGTCGACATGCAGAACGCCTGGGTCATCCCCGGCCGCGACGCGCATGTCGACCCGGTGAAGGCCCGCTACTTCTACGAGCGCGTGCAGAGCCAGGTCATCCCCAACCAGCAGCGCCTGCTGGCGGCCATGCGCGGCGCCGGGCAGGACGTGCTGCACACCATCATCGAAAGCCTCACCGCCGACGGCCGCGACCGTTCGCTGGACCACAAGCTGTCGGACATGCACCTGCCCAAGGGCCACCCCGACGCCCAGGTGATCGATGCGCTGGCGCCGGCCGAGAACGAGATCGTGCTGCCCAAGACCTCCTCCGGGGTCTTCAACTCCACCGCCATCGACTACGTGCTGCGCAACCTCAACGTGCGCCACCTGATCGTCTGCGGCGTGGTCACCGACCAGTGCGTGGACATGGCCGTGCGCGACGCCGCCGACCGCGGCTACCTGGTGACCCTGGTCGAGGACGCCTGCGCCACCCACACCGCCGAACGCCACCAGGCCTGCCTGGAAGCGATCAAGGGCTATTGCTGGATCGCCGACACCGACACGGTGCTGGCGCGTATCGCCGACCTCGCCTGACGCGGAGCACGCCATGAGCCAAGCCACCGGGCCGCTGCACCTGAGCAGCTTCGTCACCACCGACCTCGCCGGCATCACGCGCGGTCGTTCGCTGCCGGCCTCGGCCGTGGCCGAGCAACTGGCCAGCGGCTGCGGCTGGGTGCCGGCGAACAGCGCGCTGACGCCGCAGGACATCATCGCCGACGACAACCCCTGGGGCAGCCACGGCGACCTGCGCCTGCTGCCCGACCCGCAGGCGCGGCTGTTCCTCGAGCGCGGCCCCGACCCGCAGGCGCCGCCGCTGGACTTCTACCACGGCGACCTGGTGGAAACCGACGGCACGCCCTGGCCGGTGTGCCCGCGCACCTTGCTGCGCGAGGAGATCGCCCGCTACCGCGAACTGGGCCTGCAGGTCACCGCCGCCTTCGAGCACGAATTCACTCTGCTCGGCCTGCCCGAGGGGCCGGGTGGCGCCTTCTCGCTGCAGGCCCAGCGCGCCGCCGGCGACTTCCCCGGCTGGCTGATGGCCGCCCTGGAACGTACGGGCGCCGAACCGGAAATGTTCCTCCCCGAGTACGGCCGCCTGCAGTACGAGGTGACCTGCCGCCCGACCCAGGGTGTGGCCGCCGCCGATCGCGCGGTGAACGTGCGCGAGCTGACCCGCGAGATCGCCCGCCAGATGGGCCTGGGCACCTGCTTCTCGCCGCTGCACGCGCCGGGAGAAGTCACCAATGGCGTGCACCTGCACCTGAGCCTGCAGCGCCTCGACAACACCCCGCTGTTCTACGACGCCGAGCAGCCCAACAACCTCTCGGAAACCGCCCGTCACTGGGCCGCCGGCGTGCTCCGGCACCTGCCGGCGCTGTGCGCGCTGAGCGCGCCGACCGCGGTTTCCTACCTGCGCCTGAAGCCGCACCACTGGAGCGCCGCCTACGCCTGCCTGGGCCTGCGCAACCGCGAGGCGGCGCTGCGCATCTGCCCGGTGGTGAGCCTCGGCGGCAAGCCGCTGGCGCGCCAGTTCAACCTGGAATTCCGCCCGATGGACGCCACCGCCTCGCCGCACCTGGCGATGGCCGCGGTACTCATCGCCGGCCGCCTGGGCCTGGAAGAGCGCCTGGCGCTGAGCGCGGTGACCGACGTCGATCCGGACTCGCTGAGCGCCGAGCAGCGCGAAGCCCTCGGCATCCACGCGCTGCCCGGCTCGCTGGAAGAGGCGCTGCAACTGCTGATGGACGACCACGCGCTCTGCGCCCAGCTGCCGCCCGCGCTGCTGCAGACCTACTTCGCCATGAAGCGCCAGGAGCTGGCGCTGACCCGCGACCTCACCGACGAACAGGTGTGCCAACGCTATGCCAGCCTCTACTGAAAGCGGGCTCTACCACGAGCCGCCGTTCCGCCTGCTCAACCCGCAGGGGCGCAGCCCGGTGCTGCTGGTCTGCGAGCACGCCAGCCGCTACATCCCGGCGGAACTGGCGCAACTCGGCCTGGACGACGCCGCCGCGCGGGAACACATCGCCTGGGACATCGGCGCCCTGGCCCTGGCCGAGGCGCTCTCCGCGCGCCTCGACGCGCCATTGCTGGTGGCCGGCTACTCGCGCCTGCTGATCGACCTGAACCGCCCGCTGACGGCGCCGGACAGCATCCCCGCGCACAGCGAGGTCTACCCGATTCCGGGCAACCTCCGACTGGGCGAAGCCGACCGCCGCGAGCGCCAGGCGCGCCTGTTCGAACCCTTCCACCGGACCCTCGCCGAGTTGATCGACCAGCGCCTGGCCGGCGGCCAGCCGACCCGCATCGTCGGCGTGCACAGCTTCACCCCGAGCTACCGCGGCGTGCCCCGGCCCTGGGAGGCCGGCGTGCTGTTCGGCCGCGCCGGTGACTACGCGCGGCGGATCATCGACGGCCTGCGCTCGGGCGGCGGCGAGATCGGCGCCAACCAACCCTATGACATCGACCCGGCGGAAGACATGACGGTGCCGGTGCACGGTGACGAGCGTGGCCTGGACGCCGTGCTCATCGAGATCCGCAACGATGGACTGCGCGACGCGCAAGCGGTCGCGGCCTGGGCCGAGCGTCTGTACCCCTGGCTCTGAGGGACGGGCCGGCGCGCCGGCCCCGCACATAACAAGAACAACAGCGCTGTCGCGCTCGCGGCGCCTATTCCAACGACAAAGCTGCCGTATCCAGAGGACTCCCCGCATGGCCATCGAACAGTTTGGCTACCAGCAACAGCTCCGCCGCAGTCTTTCCCTAAGCGACCTGGTCATCTACGGGATGATCTTCATGATCCCCATCGCGCCCTTCGGCGTGTATGGCTGGGTCCATGCCGACTCCCAGGGCATGGTGCCCATGGCCTACCTGGTGGGCATGCTGGCGATGCTGTTCACCGCCCTGAGCTACGGCGCCATGGCCCGCGCCTTCCCCATCGCAGGCTCGGTGTATTCCTATGCGCAACGCGGCATCCACCCGCACGTCGGCTTCCTCGCCGGCTGGGTGCTGCTGCTCGACTACCTGCTGATTCCGCCGCTGCTCTACGTGTTCAGCGCGCTGGCGCTCAACCACCTGTTCCCGGAGGTGCCGAAGCTGCTGTGGATGCTCGCCTTCCTGGTCTCGGCGACCCTGGTGAACCTGCGCGGCATCACCTTCGCCGCGCGCTTCAACCTGCTGTTCCTGATCGCCGAGATGATCGTCCTGGGCATCTTCCTGGTGGTCGGCTACCACGCGCTGGAAGGCGGCATGGGCAACGGCCGGCTGACCCTGGCGCCGCTGTACCAGCCGGAGCACTTCGACCTTGGCCTGGTGATGAAGGCGGTGTCCATCGCGGTGCTGTCGTTCCTCGGCTTCGACGCCATCTCGACCCTGGCCGAAGAGGTCAAGGGCGACCCGGCGAAGCAGATCGGCCGCGCCTCGCTGATCGCGCTGTTCGTCATGGGCGGCATCTTCGTGCTGCAGACCTGGCTGGCCACCGACCTCGCCGCCGGCATGACCTTCCAGTCCGCCGACACCGCGTTCTACGAGATCGCCGAGGCCGCCGGCGGCAAATGGCTGTCGACCCTGACGGCGGTGGCCACGGCGCTGGCCTGGGGCGTGACCGTGTCGATCACCTCGCAGGCGGCGGTGTCGCGGCTGCTCTACTCGATGGCCCGCGACGGCAAGCTGCCGCGCGTGCTGGCCAAGGTCCACCCGACCTACCAGACCCCGCACGTCAGCCTGTACCTGGTGGCGGTGCTGTCGCTGGGCATCGGCGTGGCCTTCCTCGACGCACCGGACGTGCTCACCTCGCTGGTCAACTTCGGCGCGCTCACCGGCTTCTGCCTGCTGCACCTGGCGGTGATCAACCACTACTTCATCCGCCAGAAGAGCGGCCAGGTCGTGCGCCACCTGCTGTTCCCGCTGGTGGGCCTGGCGATCATCGGCTACGTGCTGCTGAGCATGAGCGCCGACGCCCAGTACCTGGGCCTGGCCTGGATCGCCGTGGGCCTGGTGTACCTGGCGGTGCTGCACAAGCGCGGCAAGGCCGGCGAGCTCGCCGCCGGGCTGTGAGTGGTGACGGCGGATGAAGCGTTCCGCTTCATTCGCCCTACGGAGCGCCAGGGAGCGTAGGGCGTATAACCGTTCGCGGTTATACGCCGCCTGGGGGCATACGGGCGTCAGCCCTCGCCGAGGAACTCCCCACGGCTCAGCCCGTGCCGCTGCATCTTCTCGTTGAGGGTGCGGCGCGGCAGGCCGAGCAGCTCCATCACCGCCTTGATGTCGCCCTTGCACTGGCCCAGCGCCTGACGGATGCACTCGGCCTCGTAGGCCTCCATGCGTTCGAACAGGCCGCTGCCGGCCGGCGCTTCCAGCTGCGCCGCGCGGTCCAGGCCGAGGACGTGACGCTCGGCGGCGTTGGCCAGCTCGCGCACGTTGCCCGGCCAGTCGTGGGCCAGCAGCCGCGCCAGTTCGGCGGTGGACAGCGGCGGCGCCTCGCGGCCGAGCTTGCGGCTGGCCAGTTCGGCGAAGTGTTCGAACAGCAGGGGGATGTCCTCGCGCCGTTCGCGCAGCGGCGGCAGGCGCAATTCGGCGACGTTCAGGCGGTACACCAGGTCCTCGCGGAAGCGCCCGGCGCGGGCTTCTTCCAGCAGGTCCGGCTTGGTCGCGGCGATCACCCGCAGGTCGACATGGATGCTCTGGTTCGAACCCAGGCGCTCCAGCTGCTGCTCCTGCAACACGCGCAGCAGCTTGACCTGCTGGGCCAGCGGCATGCTCTCGATCTCGTCGAGGAACAGGCTGCCGCCGTTGGCGTGCTCCAGCTTGCCGATGCGCTTGCCCTGGGCGCCGGTGAAGGCGCCGCTCTCATGGCCGAACAGCTCGCTCTCGAACAGCTGCTCGGGGATCGCCGCGCAGTTCAGCGCGACGAAGGGCTTGCCGGCGCGCGGGCCGAAGTCGTGCAGGCAGCGCGCCACCAGCTCCTTGCCGGCGCCGGTGTCGCCACGGATCAGCACGTTCACCGGGGTGTCGGCCAGGGCCAGCACCTGGCGCCGCAGCGCCTCCATCGGCCGCGACACGCCGAGCAGGCGCGAGGCCACGTGGTCCTTGAGCGCGGCCTGTTCGCGCAGCTGGCGGTTCTCCAGCACCAGGCGGCGCTTTTCCAGGGCGCGGCGCAGGCTGTCCAGCAGGCGCTCGGGGGTGAAGGGTTTCTCGATGAAGTCATAGGCGCCGTCGCGCATCGCCTGCACCGCCATGGGCACGTCGCCGTGGCCGGTGACCATGATCACCGGCAGGTCGCGGTCCAGTTCCTGCAGGCGCGCGAGCAGGGCCAGGCCGTCGGTGCCGGGCATGCGCACATCGCTGATCACCACACCGGCGAAGCCGCGCTCCAGGTGCTTCAGGCACTCCTCGGCGCTGGCGCACAGGCGTACCTGGAAGCCGGAAAGCTGCAGCCACTGCTGCACCGCCTCGCGGATGGCGGCTTCGTCATCGACGAAAATCACGTGTTCAGTCATGTCTCTTCGCTCGTGGCGGGCAGCACCAGGCGGAACAGCGCGCCGCCGCCGGGCTGGTTGGCGGCCTCCAGGCGGCCGCCGAGTTCGTGGACGATGCCGTAGGATACCGCCAGGCCCAGGCCCAGTCCTTCGCCCACCGGCTTGGTGGTGAAGAACGGGTCGAAGACGTTGCCCAGGTGTTCGGCGGCGATGCCCGGACCGTTGTCGGCGACTTCCAGGCACCAGTCGGCGCCTTCGCGCAGCAGGCCCACCTGGACGTGCGGCTGCTCGACCCCGGTCACCGCGTCCAGGGCGTTGCGCAGCAGGTTGACCAGCACCTGCTCCAGGCGGATGGCGTCGCCCAGCACCCAGGCCGGCAGGCTCAGCACCTGGCTGACTTCCACGCCCTCGGCGCGGATGCGCACGGCCAGCAGCTGCAGGGCCTGGTCCAGCACGTGGCCCAGCTCGATGCGCTCGCGCAGGCCGCCGGAAGTCTTGCGGGCGAAGGTCTTCAGGTGCCCGGTCAGCGCGGCCATGCGCTCCAGCAATTCGTCGAGGCGCGCCAGGGCGGCGCGGGCCTCGTCGCCACGCCCGGCGTCGAGCAGCAGGCGAACGCTGGCCAGGTGCATGCGCTGGGCGGTCAGCGGCTGGTTGATCTCGTGGGCCAGGGCCGCCGACATCTGCCCCAGGGCCGCCAGCTTGGCGGCCTGCACCAGGCCGTCCTGGGCGGTGCGCAGGGCCGCGGTGCGCTGTTCCACCAGCTGCTCCAGTTCCTCGCGGCTGCGCTGGCGCAGGCGGGCGAGGCGCCAGCGCTGCTGCAACAGCAGGACCAGGAACACCAGCGCCAGCCAGGCGCCGGCGGCGGCCAGGCGCGCGGTGAGGACGTCGCTCTGCACGCCGCGCGCGTCGCGCAGCAGGTGCAGGGTCCAGTCGTCGTCGGGCAGGCTCAGCGACTGCCACAGGTAGTCGCTGTCGGCGCCCTTGGCCCCGTCGGTAGAAACGCGCACCAGGCGGCTGTCCTCGCCCAGCGGTTCGAGGGTGCGGTGGGCCAGCGGCGACAGTGGCTGGCGGTCGTACTGGCGGGTCTGTGCCAGCTCCAGGCGGGCGAAGGTGTCCAGCGGTTGCAGCTCGCGGTAGCGCCAGCCGGGGTGGTTGGCGAGGAAGACGATGCCCTTGGTGTCGCTGACCAGCACCAGGTCCGGGGTCTGGCTCCACTGCCGTTCCAGGTCGGGGAATTCCAGCTTGACCACCATGGCGCCGAGGAACCGGCCGGCCTCGTCGCGCACCGCGTGGGCGAGGAAATAGCCGGGGATGCCGCTGGTCACGCCCACCGCGTAGAAGCGCCCGGTGCCCTGGGCCATGGTCTGGCGGAAGTAGGGGCGGAAGGCGTAGTTGTGGCCGACGTAGCTGGTCGGCAGATCCCAGTTGCTGGCGGCCACGGCGAGGCCGTCGCGGTCCAGCAGCTCCAGGGTGGAGGAGCGCGCGGCGGCGTTGACCTTCTGCAGCTTGAGGTTCAGCGCCTGCTGCAACTCGCCGCTCACCGAGCCGGCCAGGGCCTGGCGCAGCTCCGGGTCCAGCGCCAGCACCGCCGGCAGGCTGCGGTAGCGTTCCAGCAGGGTGCGCAGCGAACTGGCGTAGAGCCCCAGTTGCTCATGGGCCGCCTCGGCCTCGGCGAGCAGGGCGCGCTGCCGGGCCTTCTCGCCGGCCCAGTACACCGACAGCAGCAGGCCGGCCAGCACCAGCAGGCTGGCGAGGATCAGGCGCAGGGGGCGGGCGACGGGCATGGCGGAAACGGGCTGGCTGGCGGAGGGCGACCATAGCACGTTCGGCCTCTGGTCCGGGGCGACCTCGGGTCGCTAAACTGCGCGACCTTCGAGGAGAAATGTCCGATGCAGTTGATCGCCTGGTCCCACGCCTGCTCCGCCGGCTACACCCTGCGCGGCTGGCGCAGCGAGCCCAGCGGCAAGCCCCTGTTGCACTTCCTGCACGGCAACGGTTTCTGCGGCCGCGCCTACGAGCCGATGCTCAAGCACCTGGCGCGCGACTTCGACCTCTGGCTGTGCGACGTCCAGGGCCACGGCGACAGCGACCACGGCGGGCGCTTCCACGGCTGGAACCGCAACGCCGAGATGGCCGTGGAGGCCTTCGAGGCCGGCCGCGCGCTCTACGGCGAGGTGCCGCGCTACGCCTGCGGACACAGCTTCGGCGGGGTGCTCAGCAGCCTGATCCTCAGCCGCCACCCGCAGCTGTTCGAACGCGCGACGCTGCTCGACCCGGTGCTGTTCACCCCGGCGATGATCGGCGTGATGGCGCTGTCCGAGGTGCTCGGCCTGCAGGAGCGGCGGACCATGGTGCAGAAGGCCAAGGCCCGGCGCAGCCAGTGGCCGGACCGCGCCGCCGCCTACGCCGGCCTGCATGGCCGGGGCATCTTCAAGGGCTGGACCGACGAGGCGCTGTGGGCCTACGTGGAGAACGCCATCAAGGAAGTCGACGGCCATGTGGAGCTGAAGTGCCGGCCGAGCCGCGAGGCGGAAATCTTCAGTTCCTTCCCCAAGCGCCTGTGGCCGTCGCTGGCGAAGGTGAAAACCCCGACCCTGGTGCTGTTCGGCGACAAGACCTACCCGTTCGTGCCCAAGTCGGTGGCGCGCTGGTGCGCGCAGAACACCCATGTCGGCGGGCAGAGCGTCGCCGGCGGGCATTGCTTCATGCAGGAACAGCCGCAGGACAGCGCCGAGCGCGTGGCGCGCTTCCTGCTCGGTCACGAATAGCTAGTCGCCGACTTTCTTGTCGGCGTGGTTGCGCCGCCATTCGGCCAGGTGCACCACCTCGGCCTTGTGCCGCGGCGCCGCCGGTTCCGCCTGGGGCGCCGGCAGGGCCTGGGCGATCTCGATCACCGCGCGCACCTCGTGGGGCTCGGGGTGGAAGCGGAAGGGCTCCAGCTCCACCGGGCCGGGGCGCTGGCCGAGCATGGTGATGCTGCCGGCGTAGCGATCCTCGCCGGTGGCGGTGAACTCGAAGGCGTATTCCCGGGCCAGGCAGAGCAGGCCGTTGGCCCCCCGGCGCAGGCGCAGGCGGCGCAGGGCCACGGCCTCGTCGAGCAGCTCTACGCCCTGCCGCGAGCAGTGCTGGCGCGCCAGCTGCAGGGCGCGCTCGCGGATGCCGTGGGCGCGCCACCACCAGGCGGCGGCCGTGGCCAGCAGCATGAATGCGAAAAGGTTGCCCAAGGTCACTTCAAGGCTCCGCTCGGGAATAGGCGCACCAGCTTACCCAGTCTGTCATCCGACGGCGAGAGCCGCTGGTTCCCAGGGCGTGAATTGCGCCCCATACTGGCCGTTCAGCCTGTAGGAAATCGTCATGTCGCGTACACCCCATGTCCTCGCCATCCAGTCCCACGTCGTCTTCGGCCACGCCGGCAACAGCGCCGCCGAGTTTCCCATGCGCCGCGTCGGGGTGAACGTCTGGCCGCTGAACACCGTGCAGTTCTCCAACCATACCCAGTATGGCCACTGGACTGGCCAGGTGCTGCCGCCGGAGCAGATTCCGGCGCTGGTCGAGGGCATCGCCGCGATCGGCGAGCTGGGCAACTGCGACGCGGTGCTGTCCGGCTACCTGGGCAGCGCCGCCCAGGGCCGCTCGATCCTCGAGGCGCTGGCCCAGATCCGCGCGGCCAACCCGCGCGCCATCTACCTCTGCGACCCGGTGATGGGCCACCCGGAGAAGGGCTGCATCGTCGCGCCGGAAGTCGGTGAATTCCTGCTCAACGAGGCCGCCGCCGTGGCCGACTACCTGTGCCCCAACCAGCTGGAGCTGGACAGCTTCTGCGAGCGTCATCCCGAATCGCTGGAGGATTGCGTGGCCATGGCCCGCAGCCTGCTGGCGCGCGGCCCCAGGGCGGTGCTGGTGAAGCACCTGAACTACCCGGGCAAGCCGGCCGACGCCTTCGAGATGCTGCTGGTCAGCGCCGACGCCACCTGGCACCTGCGCCGCCCGCTGCTGGCCTTCCCGCGCCAGCCGGTGGGCGTCGGCGACCTCACCTCGGGCCTGTTCCTCGCCCGCCTGCTGCTGGGCGACGCGCCGAAGACGGCCTTCGAGTTCACCGCCGCGGCGGTGCACGAAGTGTTGCTGGAAACCCAGGCCTGCGGCAGCTACGAGCTGGAACTGGTGCGCGCCCAGGATCGCATCGCGCATCCGCGCGTGCGTTTCGAGGCGGTGGCGCTCTAGTCAGCGGCCATTACGTGGGGAGGGTCCGCAGCAATGCGGGCAATGAGCTGTGGACCGTTTCCCAGGTCAGTTCGAGGTCGATATCGAAGTAGCCATGGGCCAGGCGGTTGCGCATGCCCCGCATGTTGCGCCAGGGCACTTGCGGATGGGCGGCGACGTACTCGGGATACTTGTCCATGGCCTTGGCGGCGGCTTCGCCGATGATCACCAGACTCATGATGACCGCCTGCTGGGTACGCTTGTCGATGAGGAAGGCCGACTTGTCCATACCTTCGACGAAGGTGCAGGCATCGTTGGCCGCCTGGCGGATATGTTGCAGATAGTCCTCCAGGCGGTTGATTGTCATATCGGTCGGGCTTCGCTCAGCAGTTGACTGCGAAACTTCAGGGGAATATCGCCTGGCGTCAGCAGGTCGACCTTCACGCCCAGCACTTCCTGTAGTTCATCCTGTAAGCCGCCGAGGTCGAACAGGGTTGTGCCGGGGGCTACGTCCACCAGCAGGTCGAGATCGCTGCCGTCCTGGTCGGTGCCGAGCAGGACCGAGCCGAACACGCGTGGATTCAGCGTTCCATAGCGGCGCGCGAGATCGCGGACGACCTCGCGCTTCTGTTCGAGCGCAACCGATGGCTTCATGGCTTTCTCCATTCAGGTGCGCCCTTGTCCGGCACACCTGCTGATGTATACCCCCAACGCCTGTCCGGCCTCAAGCCGACTGCGGCAGCCCGTCCGGCTGCGGCGCTGGCTCGCCTTCGGCCTCGACGCGCTGGTACATGCCCTGGGCGATCTCGCGTTCGCCCATGATCACCAGGTTGGCGCCGTTCTGTTCCAGGTATTCCACCTCGGCGTCGAAGTGCGCGCGGGCGATGATGTCCAGGTTCGGGTTCGCCGCGCGGGCGTGGCTGGCGATCTGCCCGGCCTCGAAGCCGTTGGGGATGGCGATCAGCAGCCAGCGCGCGGCGGTGACGTTGGCCAGCGCCAGCACTTCCGGGTTGGCGGCGTTGCCGACCACCACGCTGAGGCCGCGCTCGCGCAGCTCGGCGGCTTTCTCGCGCTTGTCCTCGATCACCACCAGCGGCACGCCGTCCTTCTGCAGGCGCGCGCTGACCAGCTCGCCGACCCGGCCGTGGCCGATGAGGATGGCGTGGTCGTGCTCGCGCACCGGCGGCGGCAGGTCGTCGTCGACGCTCACGGTCTCGCTCGGCTGCGTCGCCTCCTTGCGCGCCTGCAGGCGTTCGATGGCGATGAACAGCAGCGGGTTGACCAGGATCGACAGGATCGCCCCGGCCAGCACCAGGTCGCGGCCCTGCTCGGGCATCAGGTTGAGGGTCACGCCGAGGCCGACCAGGATGAAGGAGAACTCGCCGATCTGCGCCAGGCTGGCGGCGATGGTCAGCGCCGTGCTGTTGGGGTGGCCGAACAGGCGCACGATGACGTAGGCGGCCACCGACTTGCCGAACACGATGACCAGGAAGGTGGCCAGCACCGGCAGCGGCTCGTGGATCAGGATCGCCGGGTTGAACAGCATGCCCACCGAGACGAAGAACAGCACGGCGAAGGCGTCGCGCAGCGGCAGCGAGTTTTCCGCCGCCTGGTGGCTCAGCTCGGATTCGTTGAGGATCATCCCGGCGAAGAACGCGCCGAGGGCGAAGGACACCCCGAACACCACCGCCGAGCCGGTGGCGATGCCCAGGGCGATGGCCAGCACGGCGAGGGTGAACAGCTCGCGCGAGCCGGTCGCGGCGATCCGCTCCAGGGCCCAGGGCACCACGCGGCGGCCGCCGAGGATCATCACCGCGACGAAGGCCACGACCTTGCCCAGGGTCAGCAGGATCGGCAGCAGGATGCCGTCGCTGGCGCCCTCGGCGGCGGTGCCGCCCAGCGGCCCGGCGAGGGCCGGCAGCAGCACCAGGGTGAGGACCATGGCCAGGTCCTCGACTATCAGCCAGCCTATGGCGATGCGCCCGCGCTTGGTGTCGATCAGCTGGCGCTGTTCCAGCGCGCGCAACAGCACCACGGTGCTGGCCACCGACAGCGCCAGGCCGAACACCAGGCCGCCGCCCAGCGGCCAGCCCATCATCCACGCCAGGCCCATGCCGAGCAGCGTGGCGACGCCGATCTGCACCACGGCGCCGGGGATGGCGATGGCCTTCACCGAGAGCAGGTCCTTCAGTGAGAAGTGCAGGCCGACGCCGAACATCAGCAGGATCACGCCCAGCTCGGCGATTTCCGTCGACAGCGCCTGGTCGGCGACGTAGCCGGGGGTGAAGGGCCCGGCCAGCACGCCGGCCAGCAGGTAGCCCACCAGCGGCGAGATGCGCAGGCGGTTGGCCAGCGCGCCGAGGATGAAGGCCAGCACGAAGCCGACGGCGAGGGTGGTCAGTAGCGGTGTGTGGTGCATGGTCTGGACTCCGGGCACGCAGGGAGCCAGCGTCCCGTCACGGGGCGGCGGCTCGAAGGTGGATCACGGGGGGCAAACCCGCGCATGGGAAAAGTCTAGGCGCTGGCGGGGCTTTCGGCATTGCCAGCGCTCAAGGTTAACCTGTTGACGCGCTGAGATTTTTCAGGGCCACTTGAGAATTCTTGTCAAGAAATGTCAGCGTCCTTGTCCCATTCCTCGCGGATCGCCTGGTAGCGCTGTTCGAGCTCCTGGCGCAGCTGGCGGCGTTGCTGGGCCTGGGCGAAACGCCGGCGTTCCTCGCGGGTGGCGGGCTGCAGTGGCGGCACGTCGGTGGGTTTGCGCGCGTCGTCCAGCGCCACCATGGTGAAGAAGCAGCTGTTGGTGTGGCGTACGGATTTCTCGCGGATGTTCTCGGTGACCACCTTCACGCCGATCTCCATGGAGGTGCGGCCGGTGTAGTTGACCGAGGCGAGGAAGGTCACCAGTTCGCCGACGTGGATCGGCTCGCGGAAGATCACCTGGTCGACCGACAGGGTCACCACGTAGTGGCCGGCGTAGCGGCTGGCGCAGGCGTAGGCGACCTCGTCGAGGTACTTGAGCAGGGTGCCGCCGTGGACGTTGCCGGAGAAGTTGGCCATGTCCGGGGTCATCAGGACGGTCATGCTGAGTTGGTGGTTGCCGGGTTCCATATCGCTCTCGCAAGGCGGGTGGGGGTACCAAGTCTGGACGCGCGCGGGCGGGGCCGGCGACACATTCCTTTCTATACCTTCCATTGCCTCGCCGGTACAGGGGGCCGCGCCCGCGTGCCGGGCGGTTGCCGCACTGGAGTCGCGACGAGGCCCGGCCGGCCCCGCCGCGTGGCGCTTCAGCGACCGGCGGAGAGGCCGAAGTCGATGGCCAGGTCGGCGCCGGTGATGGACTCGGACTGCTGGCCGCAGAGGTACCAGACCAGCTCGGCGACTTCCTCGGGGCGGATGAAGCGCGCCTCCTTGCCCTGTGGATAATCCCGCAACAGGCCGAGCTTGTAGGCTGCCGGGTTGCCCTGGCCGTAGCGCTCGGCCTGGTAGTCGAGCATCGGCGTGGCGATGTCGGCGGGGGAGATGGCGTTGACCCGCACGCCGTCCTGGGCCAGTTCCAGGGCCAGGGTGCGGGTGAGCATGGTCAGCGCCGCCTTGCTCGCGCAGTAGGCCGCCGAGCCGCGGTAGGCCTGGCGCCCGGAGTCGCTGGAGATGTTCACGATGCAGCCGCGGTTGTCCTTGAGGTAGGGCGTGGCGGCCTGGCACATGTAGAACGCGGCCTTGAGGTTGACCCCCAGGACCAGGTCGAAGTCGTCCTCGTTGAAGCTTTCCACCGGGCCTTCACGCCAGACCCCGGCGGCGTTGATCAGGGCGTCCAGGCGCCCGGTGCGGGCGAGGATGTCCGAGACCAGGTTCTGGCAGTTGTCGGCGCGGCGCAGGTCGGCGACGCCGCTGGCGTCCAGGGGGACCTGGGCGTTGAGCGCGTGCAGCCCGCTCTTGTCGACGTCGGTGGCGGCGATGCGCCAGTGGCTCTGGGCGAAACGCTTGGCGATGGCCTTGCCGAGGCCGCCGGCGGCGCCGGTGATCAGAACAACGGGTGTGCTCATTGACTGAGTGATCTCCCTGCCTGATAGGGAAAGGGCGCACCGTCAGGCAGTGGCGGGGCG